>JBGQCL010000068.1:0-34044 GCA_041495365.1 Kofleriaceae bacterium
CCGGGTCTCGTGGTAGAGGTCGAGGACCTTCTGGAGCAGCTGGTGATCCTCGGGGGAGACCTCGAGGGCGTCGAGGTAGGCGGCGGTGGCCTTCTGCGGGTTCTGCAGCTTGTCGTGGTAGATGCCGCCGATGTCCGAGAGCAGCGAGGTCTTCTCCTTCTGGCTGCTGGTGACCATCATGCCGCGCATCGCGTGGATCACGGCCTCCCAGTCGCCCTGCACCTGCTGGAGCTCGATCACCGCGTCGAGGGTGTCGCGGTGGTGCGGGTCGATCTCGAGGGCCTTCTCGAACATGTTGAGCGCCTTCTTGCGCTCACCGAGGGCCTGGCGGACCATGCCGAGCCGGTTGTAGATCCGGACCACGTCGGCCTCGCCCTGCCCGTCGCGGTGCTGGACGAGGATGGTCTGGTAGATCTTCCCGGCGGCGTCGAAGTCCTGCATCTTGAACAGCAGGTCGGCGCGGCCGACCAGGGTCGGCAGGTACGTCGAGTCGATGTCGTAGGCGGCCTTGTAGTAGCCGAGCGCCTTCTGGTAGTCGCCGAGCTCGTCGGCGCACCGCGCCGCGCGATAGTACAGCTCGTTGAGCTCGCGCGGGTCGGCGTGGAGCTGGCCGACCTTGCGGCACAGCATGTCGATCACCGGCGACAGCTCGCCCCACTGCTGGGCGGCGAAGTACAGGTCGGAGAGCGGCCGGCCGGCCTCGACGTGCTCGGGGTCGAGCCCGATCACCGCGGCGTAGAGCTGCTTGGCGGCGTCGTCCTGGCGCAGCTTGTCTTCGTAGATCCGGGCGGCCTCGAACAGCAGGCGCACCTTGTCGGTCACGACCGGGGTGTAGCTCTCGGCGCGCACCATCATCTGGGCGGCCTTGAGCCAGTCGCCGCGGTCGCTGTACTGCCGGGTCAGCGCCTCCATCGTCGGCACGTGGCCGGCGTCGAGCGCGAGGCCTCTCAACAGATTTGCCTCGGAGGCGTCGGCGTCGCCGAGCTCGTTGTACTGGATCCGGCCCATCCGCCAGTACAGGTCGACCTGCTTGCGCGGATCGCCGGTCAGCGTGGTCAGGTGCGCCATCATGTCGACGCCGCGGTCCCACTCGCTGATCTTCTCGTACAGCCGGCCGAGCGCGTCGAGCGCGCGCTGCTCGTCGGGCTCGAGCCCGAGCACGTCGCTGTAGGCCTCGATCGCGCGGTCGATGTCGTTCAGGTTCTGGTCGTAGGTCACGCCCATCGCGACGTAGAGGTCGACGCGGGTCTGGACATCGGCCGTCGCCATGATGTGGTTGCGGTAGGTCTCGACCAGCGCCTCCCACTTGCCCGCCTGCTGGTAGAGCCGGGCGAGCTCGCGGTAGGCGTTGTAGTTGCGGTTGTCGAGCGCGACGATCTTCTCGAGCGACTCGGCGGCGCGGTCGAGCTTGCCGAACCGCTCCTCCCACGCCGCGGCCATCCGCTCGTACAGCGCGATCTGCTCGGCGTCCGACGGCGACGCGTCGAGCTGGGCCTCGAGGACCTCGAGGTACTTCTCGGACTGGCCGGTCTTCTCGTACAGCGCCTCGAGGGCGCGCAGCGCCGTCAGGTTGGTCGGGTCGACCTGGAGCACCGCCTGGTAGGCGTTGATCGCCTGGCCGGCGTCGAACAGCCGGAGGTCCCAGATCTGGCCGATCTCGAGGCGGAGCTTGACGATCGCGGCGTCGTCGGTCTCGAGCTCGGCGCGCCGCGAGATCACGTCGATCAGCGGCTCCCACTGCTCGATGCGGCGGTACAGCCGGTCGAGCGCGACCAGCGCGCCGCGCGACGCCGGGTCGTAGACCAGCGCCTGCTGGTAGGCGTGGATCGCCCCGGCGGTGTCCTGCATCTGGCGCTCGAGCAGCTCGGCGAGCTGGATGTAGAGCTCGGTCTTCTTCTCGGGCGACGGCTCGACCGCGGCGTGGCGCTGCAGGGTCTCGATCAGCTCGCTCCACGAGCCGCGCTTGCGCTGGAGCTCGGCCATGCCGGCGAGCGCGCCGGTGTGGCTGGGGTCGATGCGCAGCGCCTGCTGCACCGAGTGGATCGCGTACTCGAGGTGCGACAGGTGCTCGGCGTACCACCGGCCGATCTTGACCCACAGGTCGGCGGCCGAGCCGCGGTCCTCGTGCTCGAGCTCGTTGACCCGGTTGGTGTACTCCTCGAGCAGCTCCTGCCAGCGGTTGGTGGCGGTCGCGAGCCGCTCCAGCTCGTGGGCGGTCTGATCGTGCGCGTAGTCGCGCTTGAACGCGGCCTGCAGCACGTAGAACGCCGACTCCTGATCGCCGATCTCGGACTCGTAGATCCGGGCGACCCGGTTCAGGATCGCGAGCTGCTCCTCGACCGACGGCCGGAGCTCGCTGCGCTCGAGCAGGACCTCGACCAGCTCGGTCCAGCGGTACTGCTGGGTGTAGATCGCCTCGAGCCGGTCGCTCGCGGTGACGTTGGACGGGTCCGACGCGCGGACGCGCTCGTAGATCTGGGCCGCGCGGGTCAGGTCCTCGACCTTCTCCTCCCAGGTCGCGGCGGCCTGGAGCAGGGTCTCGCGGCGCTGGACCTCGTCGTCGAGCACCAGCCCGCGCTTCTCGAGCACGTCGATCGCCTCCTCCCACCGGCCCTCGCGCGTGAACAGCGCCTCGAGCGCGGCGAGCGCCCGGAAGTCGCTGGGGTCGATCGCGATCACGCGGCGCCAGGCGTCGACCGCATCGTCGACCCGGCCGAGCACCTCGCCCTCGAGCTGGCCGAGCTGGGCGTAGAGCTCGATGGTCTCGGACTCGTCGATCGCGCCGGTGACCTGACCGACCTCGATGATCCGGCGCAGGGTCTGCGACAGCTCGTCCCACGACTGGGTCGAGCGATACAGCCGCGCCAGCGAGCGCAGGGTCTCGAGGTCGTTGCCGTCGAGCCGGTCGGCGGCGAGCCAGGCGTCGAGCGCGTTGCGCTCGCGGGCGAGCTTGTCCTCCCACACCCGGCCGAGCTGCTTGTACAGCCGGATCTGGTCCTGCTCGCCCTGGGTCGCGGCGATCTGGCGCTCGATGATCTCGACCAGCTCCTCCCAGCGCTCGCGCCGCGTGCACAGCTCGCCGAGCGCCTCGAGCGCCTGGGGATCCTCGCCGCGGATGTCGAGCACGCGGTTCCACAGCTCGATCGCCTTGTCCTCGCCGAACCCGGGCCCCGAGCCGGTGCCGGGGGATGACGCGATCAGCGCGTCCGACGAGATCCGCGCCATGCGGGCGTAGATGTCGGCCATCTCGTCGTCGCCGTCGGCGACGTCGATCAGCTTCTCGTAGGTCTCGTACAGCCTGGGCCACGCCTCGCGGCGGAAGTGGATGGCCTCGATCGCCTCCAGCGCCTTGCGGTTGCGGCTCTCCTGGTCGAGCACCGCGACGTAGCACGCCAGCGCCTCGTCGAGGTCACCCAGCGCGTCGCCGAAGATCGCGCCGCGCCGGAAGTACAGCTCGATCTGCTCGTCGGGGTCGCCCGCGACCTCGATCCGGCGGCGCAGGATCTCGGCGAGGTCGTCGTACATCCCGGCGCCGAGGTACAGCCGGTCGAGCGCGGCGAGCGCGTCGGCGTCCTTGGCCTCGATCTCGAGCACGCGCAGGTGGGTCTCGACCGCGCGGGCCGGGTCGCCGATCTCGGTCTCGTAGACCCGCGCCATGCGCAGCAGCGTGGTGCGCTTGACGTCCTTGTCCTTGGTCCGGGCGATCCCACGGGGGAGTACCCCCGCCCCACCGGCCGAGCCGGTGGGGTCCCCACCCTCGTCGATCGCCCGGGTGTAGGCGGCGACCATCTCGTCCCACGCGCCGGTCGCGCCGGCGAGCCGCTCGGCCTCCTCGATCGCGTGGTCCCAGCGCGGATCCTCGACCAGCGCCTCGCTCCACCAGTGGAACGCCTTGGGCTGATCGTAGAGCTTGGTCTCGGCGAGCTCGGCGAGCCGCTGGTACATCGCGCTCTTGTCGGCGCCCGACAGCTTGCCGAGCGTGACCTCGTGGATCGCGTGCAGCTTGCCGTACTCGCCGGCGGCCTCGTAGAGCGGCTCGACGACCTGGCCGATCTCCATCTGGAGGTGGCCGGCGTGGAACATGTCCTCGAGCGCCTCGAGCGTCGCGCCGTGGCCGGGCTGGGCGGCGAGGATCTCGCGGTAGACGTCGACCGCGCCGCGGCGGTCGCCGAGCTGGTTTTGCAGGGTCTGGCCGAGCCGGAACTGCAGCTCGGCGACCTCGCCGGACGCCGAGCCACCATCGGCGAGCTGGATCTCGCGGCGCAGGATCTCGGTGAGCTGCGGCCACGCCGCGGTCTGGCTGTACAGCCGATCGAGGGCGAGCACCGCGGGCTTGTTGTCGTACTCGACGTCGAGGATCCGGCGGTAGGTCTCGATCGCGTGCGGGATGTCGCCGAGCTCCTGCTCGTGGACCCGGGCGAGCCGCGACAGGAGGTCGACCTGGCGCGGCACGTCGAGCGTGGGCCCGGCGAGGCCCTCGTAGAGCCGCGCGAGCAGGTCGAAGCTGTTGTTGATCTCGGCGAGCCGCTCGAGGTGGCCCAGGGTCTGCTGGTTGCCGGAGTCGTCGCGCAGCGCGCGCGCGTAGGCGTCGAACGCGGCGCTGGTGTTGCCGATCATCTGCTCGTGCAGCCGGGCGATCCGGTGCAGCAGGTCGACCCGGGCCATGGGGTCATCGTTGTGCGCGACCATGACCTCGAGCACGTCGACCAGCTTGGCGAACTCGCCGGTGGTCTCGTAGATCGGCTCGAGCACGCGGGCGGCCATCACCGGCTCGACCTTGCCGTGGACCAGGCCGTCGAGCGCGTGCAGGGTCTCGGCGTGCTGCGGATCGAGCTCGAGCGCCTCGCGGTAGCTCTCGATCGCGCGCGCGACGTCGCCGAGCCGGATCTGCCAGAGGTGGCCGATCCGGTACTTGAGCGCGACGGTCTCGCCGGTGGCCTCGGCGAGCTCGACCTGGCGCTCGAGGTTGCCGAGCAGGTCGTACCAGCGCTCGGCGTGGCCGTACAGCCGGTCGAGCGACTGGATCGCGGGCAGCTCGTCGGCGTCGAGATCGAGGATGCCCTGGTAGGTCTCGATCGCCTTGGCGACGTCGCCGAGCTCGCGGTCGTAGACCTGGGCGAGCACGAACAGCATGCGCTTCTTGTCGCCCGGATCCTCGGCGAGGTCGGCCTTCTTGGCGTAGACGTCCTTGAGCGGCTCCCAGCGCTCGAGCCGGACGTACAGCCGCTCCAGCGCGTCCATCGCGACCAGGTCGATGTCGTCGATCGACAGCACCTGGCGGAACGTCGCGATCGCCGCGTCGGGGTCGGACAGCACCTCCTCCTCGATCTGCGCCGAGCGGTAGAGCAGCGCCTTGCGCTCGTCGACCTCGGGGATGATCTCGGCCTTGCGCTTGAACGCGTCGACCAGCCGGGGCCAGTCGCCGGTGCGCTCGTGGATCGCCTGGATCGCCGACACCGCCTCGATCGCCTGGGGCGCGGCCTGCAGGACGCGCTCGTAGGTCGCGACCGCGGCCGGATCGTCGCGCAGCTCCTGCTCCTGGATCTGGGCCCGGCGGAACAGCAGCGCGACCCGGAGGTCGTCCTCCTGGGCGTCGTTCGCGACCTGATCGTAGAGCGCCGCCGACTCGGGCCACTTGTCGAGCGTGCGGGCGAGCCGGTCGAGCTGGCGGTGGGTGACGTCGTTGCGCGCATCGTCGCGCAGCGCGCGCGCGAACGTGACGAACGCGGCCTCGGCGTCGTCGCCGCCGATCTCGTGGAGCTCGGCGATCTTGTGGAGCAGCTCGATCTTGCGCACCGGATCGAACGAGTGGCGCGCCATGATCTCGTAGACCGCGATCTGCTGCTTCCAGTCGGCGCGCGCCCGGTAGATCGGCTCGAGGATGCTGGCGATCGTCAGCTCGTGCTCGCCGCCGGCGGCGCCGATCAGGCGCTCGAGCGCGGCGATCGCGTCGCGGTTCTGGTCCTCGAGCTCGAGCACCTGGCGATATGTCTCGACCGCCGCGGCGGTCTCGCCGAGGTGGGTCTCGCGCAGCTGGGCGAGCCGGACCAGCAGCGCGACCTGGTCATCCGACCCGGAGCCGGTCATGCCGACCAGGGTCAGCTGGCGGCTGATGTTGTCGCCGAGGTCGCGCCACGCGCCGCGCGCGACGTACAGCCGGTCGAGCGCGCGCAGCGCCTTCATGTCGTCGGGCGCCTGGCCGAGGATCTCGATGTAGGTCGCGATCGCCTCGTCCTGGTTGCCGAGCATCTCCTCGTGGAGCGCCGCGATCCGGAACAGGAACTCGAGGCGCTCGTCGGCCTCCTCCGCGATGTCGACCCGGCGCCGGTAGACGTCGAGCAGCTCGGGGAACCGGTCGTCGCGCGTGAAGATCGCCTCGAGCGCGGCGAGCGCGGCGAGGTCGTCGGGCTCGATCGCGAGCGCCTTCTTGTAGAACTCGACCGCCCGGTCGCTGTTGCCGAGCCGGTCCTCGTAGGACCGCGCGACCTTGGTCGCGAGCTCGTGGGCCAGGACCGGCTCGAGGTCGTCGGCGCGGCGACCGCCGGTCAGCGCGCCCTCGAACAGCCCGACCAGCCGGGTCCAGCCGTCGTCGAGCAGCGCGGCGAGCGCCTCGAGCTGCAGCTTGGCGGCCTCGACGGCGGGGTCCTCGCGGAACGCGCGGGCGTAGGCGTCGAACGCGCGCTCGCCGTCCATCAGCTTGGTGCGCTGCAGCTCGCCGATCCGGAGCAGCAGCTGGGTCCGGCGCAGCGAGTCGAGCTCGGCGGCGAGCTGGATCTCGTGGACCGCGACCAGCGGCGCCCACTCGCCGAGCTGCTCGTAGACCGGCTCGAGGATGCCCGCGACGGTCAGCTTGAGCTTGTCGGTCGGGGGCGTCGGCGCCGCCAGGAAGCGCTCGAGCGCGGCGCGCGCGCGGTCGTGCGCCGGCACCAGGTCGAGGATGTCGCGGTAGGCGTCGATCGCGCCCGGCAGGTCGCCGAGGTGCTGCTCGCGGAGCTGGCCGAGCCGGTACTTGAGCTCGACGTGCGCGGCGCGGTCGTCGTCGGGGCCGACGATGGTGAGCTGGCGGCTCAGGATGGCGGCCAGCTCCTTCCACATCGCATTTCGCTGATAGACCCGGTCGAGCGCGCGCAGCGCGCTGAGCTCGTCGCCGGCGGCGTCGAGGATCGCGAGGTAGGCGGCGATCGCCTTGCGGTCGTCCTTGACCTCGTCCTCGTAGAGCTGGCCGATCTTGGTCTGGATCGCGATCCGGCCGCCGGCGTCCACCGCGGGCGTCTGCTCGAGCTTCTTCTCGTAGATCCCGAGCAGATCCTCGAACTGGCCCTTGCCGAGGTACAGCCGCTCGAGTGCATCGAGCGCCTGCTCGTTGCTGTCGTCGATCGCCAGGATCTGGCGGTTCATGTCGAGCGCGCGGTCGACGTCGCCCTGCTCGCGCTCGATCACGCCGGCCATCACCAGCATCAGCGGCAGCGCGTCGGCCCGGTGGAGGAACTTCGGCAGCGACTGCGCGTAGGCGTCGACCAGCTGGGTCCAGCCGTTGCCGGGGGCATCGATCGACCCCGCGAGCCGCTCGAGCTCGGCGCGGATCGGCTCGGCCCCGTGGTCCTCGGCGTGGGCGGCGAGCCACCAGCCGAACGCCGCGCCCTTGTCGCGCAGCTTGTCCTCGTTGTACTGGGCGAGCCGCTTGATCCGATCCTGGCGGGTCGCCGTGTCGCCCGCCGGCGTCGCGCGGAGCTGGATCTCGAGCACGCGGACCAGCGCGCGCGGGTCGCGGCCGGACTCGTAGAGCGGGATCAGCGCCTCGGCGGCCTCCAGGTTGTCCTCGTCGAGCGCGAGCACCTTCTCGAACGCGCGCATCGCGCGGTCGTTCTTCTGCAGCTCGTCGCGGTAGAGCACCGCGATCTTCATCGCGAGCTCGAGCCGGTGGCTCTCGCTGCCGGCCTCGACCTCGCGCTCGAGCACGCGGATGAACTCGTCGAGCTTGCCGCGCGAGCGGTAGAACTCCTCGAGGTCGGTCCACCGCGCCTCGGTGACGTACAGCTTCTTGAGCGCGTCCTGGGCGCGCCGGTTGTTCTCGTCGATCCGCAGCAGGCGTTGCCAGGCCTCGATCGCCTTGCCGCTGTTCTCGACCTTCTCGGTGTAGAGCAGGCCGAGCCGCTGCAGCGCGTCGGCGCGCAGCTTGTCGTCGGACGCGGCGTCGGCCTGCCGGCTGCAGATGTCGGCGAGCTTGTCCCACTCCTTGTTGCGCTCGTAGAGCTTGTAGAGCTCGGCGAGCGCCTCCTCGTGGCTCGGCTCGACCTGCAGGACCTTCTCCCACCAGTACGTGCAGATCTCGGGCTTCTTGACCTTGGTCGCGGCCATCCGCGCGACCTCGATCACCTTGGCGGCGCGCTCGGCGTCGGGCGCGCGCTCGACCTCGGACTCCTTGAGCTTGATCAGCTTCTCCCAGTCACGGCGCTTCTCGTAGACCGCGAGCAGGTGGTCGACCGCCTGCTTGTTGTCGGGATCGAGCTCGAGCACGCGCTCGAACGCCTTGATCGCCTCGGCCTGGTTGGAGAACCGCTCGAGGTACAGGTTGGCGACCTGCAGGGTGAGCGCGATCTTGTCGGCGAGCTCGACCCGCTCGGCCTTCTCCAGCAGCACCTTGACCAGGTCCGGCCAGCGCTTCTTGGCCTCGTACAGCGCGCACAGCCGATCGTAGACCTCGAGCCGCGACGGATCCTGGGCGAGCGCCGACGCCAGCGCGGTCATCACCTGGTTGTCGTTGTTGAGCTTGCCGTAGGCGTCGGCGAGCTCGAGCAGGACCGCGGCCTTGTCGGGCCCGGCCGACGCGGCCTTGGCCTCCTCGTCCTTGAGCGCGTCGGCGAGCTGGGCCCACGATCCGGCCGTGCGCAGCACGCGCGCGAGCTCGCGGCGGGCCTCGCGGGCCTGGGGGTGGCGCGCGACGACGTCCTTCCACGCCGCGACGCCGCGATCGGCACCGTTCTCCGCGGCGCGCGCCGCCATCATCGCCGCGTCGAGCTCGAGCGGCATGCCGGGCGGCGGTGGCGTGGTCGCTCCGGTGCGGCGACCGGGGGCCGCGGGGGCCGGGGCCGCGGCCGCCGCGGGCGCGAGGTGCACGACCGGGACCACCGGCGCGGACGGCGCCGCGTGCGCCGCGCCCGCGACGGGAGCCGCCGGCGCCGCGACGGGAGCCGCCGGCGCCGCGACGGGAGCCGCCGGCGCCGCGACGGGAGCCGCCGCGAGCTCGCGACCTCCACCCTGGACCGACATCGGGATCGAGCCGGCCGCCGACGGAACATGGACCTCCGGTGCGGTGGGCAGCGGCATCCCGACCGCCGCGGCGAAGTCCTGGACCGCGGGGTTCCGGGGCTCGATCCGCGCGGCGGCGGCGAAGAACCCGCGCGCCCGGTCGAGGTCGTTGAGCTTGTCGAACGCGATCTCGCCGGCCTGGATCGCGATGTACAGCCGATCCTCCCCACTCCCCGTCTCGCTACGCTCGAGCAGCGCGTCGGCGATGTCGAGCACCTGCGCCCACTCGCCGCGCTCGCCGTGGACCTGGCGGACCAGCGCGAACGCCGCGATCACCGAGCGCATCGGCGCTGCGCCGTTGGACACCGTCGCGCGCAGCGCGGCGTCGAAGAACCGCGCGCCGCGCTCGCGATCCTTGAACCGCTGCACCCACTCGAGCCCGAACGTGCGCAGCGCCTCGATCTTCTGCTCGTGATCCGGGGCGCGCTCGGCGCGGCGGCGGTGGTGGGCCTCGAGCTCGTCCCACCGGCCGGTGCCGGCGAGCAGGGTCTCGTACAGGAAGTTCGTGCTCGGCTCGTCGATGTCCTTGGCGAGGATCCGCTTGAGCAGCTCCTCGAGCCGCTCGTCCTCGGGCGCCTCGACCCGCAGGATCCGCGCCGCGCGCACCAGCATGCGCACCGCGGTCGCCTCGTCGAACCGGTCGGCCTCGTCGGTGAGCCGATCGAACTCGTCGATCCAGAACTCGGGATCGTAGCTCGCCGCGGCGAGCGCGTCCTTGACCCGGACCGAGTCCGGATCGATCTCCAGGGCGCGCTGCAGGATCGGGATCGCGCGGTCCTTCTGGCCGCTGTCGAGCAGCGCCTCGCCGACGATCGCGGACAGGTTGGTCGGCGCGGCGGGGCTGCGCAGCTCCATCTCGCCGAGCTTGGCCACCATCTCGAACCGACCGATCTCGCCGTACACCTCGCGTGCGCGCGACAGCGCCTTCAGGTTATCCGGATGGAGCTTCCAGGCGCGTTGATAGAGACCGAGGGCGCGCTCCCGCTCGGGGATCACGTCCTCGACGAGCGCGGCGAGCTCGAACAACCGCTCCGACTGCTCGGGCTTGGAGCCCGAGGCCTCCAGCTCTTTCTCGAGGTCATCGATTGCTGCCGACCAATCACGCGATCGGCGGAGCCGTTCCCGAAGCAGTGTGCGCGTATCCATCTGCGGTCTATCCTCCCGCAACTCAAAAGGAAACCCCGCCCATAACCTGTGAAAATTTATATCACGGGTGACGTGCCGCGTCGCCGCTCGTGCCGGATTTTCGCTGTTACCGCCACCGCCGGTCTCGACGGAGGGCGCGCTGTGTGTGCCGTGGTGCGCCCGACCACGCGCGCCGGGCGGGTCCGCCGGCGCGCGCCCTCGCCCGCCGGCACCGGAGCCGTGGTCCGGCGGCCGAGAATTTCACCGAATTCACCACCGGCGCAACGCGACAGGCCGGCTGCGAGGCCGACGGGCGGGCTGCCGGCGCTAGCGCCGCTTGCCCTTGCCGGCCTTGCCCTTCTTGACCACGTCCTCGGGCGACGGCTGCTCCACCGGCGTCGACCCCGGCACCACCGACTTGGCGGCGATGTCGACCAGCATCTTCGACGCCTGCTGCTTCTCGAACTGGACCGACGTACCGCCCGCCTTGGAGAATTCCTCCAGATCGCGCTTGGCGTTGTTGTAGTCGGCCTTGCGGTAGTAGGCCTGGCCGCGCTGGAACCGGGCGACGTGGAAGTCGCGCTTGGCCTCCAGCGCCTTGCTGAACGCGTCGATCGCCTTGTCGTTGAGCCGCTTGTCGTCGTAGCCCATGCCGACCTCGAACCAGATCTGGCTCTTCTCGTGGCTGCCGGGCACGACGGCGGTCCCGGCCTCGGCGACCTGGATCGCCTGGTCGGTGAAATCCCAGCGGCGATACAGCTCGGCGAGCGCGACCCACGGCTCGGGGTCGATCGCGCCGGCCTGCAGCGCCCTGGTCAGCTCCTCGGCGGCCTCCTTGTTCTTGCCGGTGTCGCGGTAGATCCGGCCGACGAAGTAATGCGCGCCCCACAGGTCGGGGCTGAGCTTGATCGCCTCCTGGAGGTGCTGCCGCGCCGCCTCGAAGTTGACCGCGGTCAGATCGGGCGTGATCTCGTCGGGCTTCTTGTTATCGCGGCGCGCCTGCTCCTCGCGGGCGCCCTGCACGGCCTTCTCGTAGAGGAACCGGCCGTAGTAGAGCTGGTACAGCGGCTGATCGGGCAGGAGCTGCACCGCGTGCTGCATCGCGTCCGCTGCCTTGGTCCAGTTCTGCTTGCTGGCGTAGGCCCCGCCGAGGCCGTACCACGCCTTGTCGTTGCCGTCCCACTTCTCGGTCGCCCGCTGGTACGAGGCGATCGCGGTCTCGTACTGCTTCTGGCCGTAGGCCTTGGCGCCGTCGTTGGCGGCGGTGATCGAATCGTTGCGCGCCTCGTTCGGGCAACCGGGGAGCACAGCGAGCAACGCGACGGCGGCGATCCCGACGAGCTTCATGCCGCAACGGTAGAACGCCGCGGCCCCGTTCTCAAGCAAATCGGAGCGCTCTGTCGCCGGTCTCTCCGACGAGCAGCACCGCGCCGGACGCCCTGCGCTAGCCGCCGCCCGACGAGTGGAAGTTGAACGGATAGTTCACCTGCACGCCGCCGCCGCCCTTGGGCTTGGGGAACTCGATGGTTGATCCATAGGGGACGTTCCCGTCCCCTCTCCGCCGGCCGAGCCGGCGGATTCACCCCTCCGCGCGTCGCGTCGCGCGGCCCTGCACCTGCCAGCGCTGTGCTATGATCATTGCCCTCGAGCGCGACGCGCGCGCGCGGCCTCGGTCTCTTCGCTAGCCGCCGCCCGACGAGTGGAAGTTGAACGGATAGTTCACCTGCACGCCGCCGCCGCCCTTGGGCTTGGGGAACTCGATGTTCTTGATCACCTCGGCGACGCAGCTCGCGACCTCGGGGTCGAGGCCGGTGCCGGTCGACTGCGCGACGGTGCCGTTGGGCGTGATGAAGAACTGCGCGGACACCGTGCCGGCGAGCGTCGGCTTGGCGAGCAGCTGCTTCTCGTAGCAGTACTGGATCTTCTGGATGTTGCGCTTGATGTAGCGGCGGATGATCGCCTTGTCGAGATCGCCCTCGGCGCTGGGCTGGCCGATCGACACCGTCGGGACCGCCGAGGTCCGGCCGCGCATGCCGCCGCGGCCGCCGCCGACGCCATAGCCCTCGCCGGTGCCCGAGCCGTGGCCGATCGTGCCGTAGCGCCCGGTGCCGATCGTGCCCCAGCCGGTGCCGCCGCCGCCGGGCCCGAACCCGGACCGGCCGTAGCCGAACCCGCCGTTCATCTCGCCGGCCTCGTTGCCGAGCAGGCCGCCGTAGATGTTGGTCTCATCGAAGCCGCTCGAGATGTCGCCGGTGCCGGTCAGCGACGCGAACGCGCCGCCCTGGGTCAGGGCGCTCGAGCCCAGGATGCCCGCGGTCCTGGCCTCCTCGATGGCCGCCTGGCGCGCGAGCACCGGGTCGTCCTGGTTCTTCTTCATCTTGTACTGGCCCTCGGCGCGGTCCGAGTCCTTCTTGCCCATCTTGCCCTCATCGAGCTGCATCGCCGTGCCGGTGCCACCCGACTGGTCCTGGCCGTTGTCGGGCTTGTCCTCCTGCTTCTCGGGCGGCGGATCGTCCTGCGAGGTGCTGCTGGTCCGGGTCGTGGAGTCCTCGATCGAGCCGAGATCGATGTTGGCCCCGCCGGCGTCGGGCGGCAGCTGCGAGAGCAGCGCCCACAGCCCGAGGTGGACCGCGAGCGAGCCGGCGAAGTACGACACCACGCGGCTCTCCACGGTCGCGAACAGCGGGAGCATCTGGCGGCGCGGCTGCGGCACCGCGGAGATCAGGAACACGGTGTTGCGGCCGGCGCGGACCCGGATCTTGGCGCTCGGCGGGATCGGGCAGATCGTGGTCCGGCCCTGCGCGGCGATCTCGCCGAGCGTCGTAGTCTGGCCGCCGACCACCATCTCGCCGTCCATGCCGTGGCCGAAGTGGAAGGCGAACTCGTCGCCCTGCGGCGCGATCATCGGGAAGCTCGGCGCCGGCGCGCCCTCCGTCGCGAACTCGACGTCGGGTGCGGTGCCGATCCGGTACAGCGGGCTCTGGCGCTCCCGCCGCATCCGCGCGAGGCCGAGCGTCAGCGACGCGAGCGACAGCGCCAGGCCGCCGAACGCCATCCAGTCGTAGCCGACCGACAGCGCGCGCGGCCGCACCGCGAACGCCGGCTTCTTGAGCACCTGGGTCTCGTAGTCGAACCGGCCCTTGTTGTAGGCCGCGTTCTGGACCGACACGTAGAACGCCACGATCGACAGCACCAGGGTGGCGATGCCGACGACGAACAGCGCCCAGGTCGCCGGGGCGACCTTGCCGCTGCGCGGATCGATGCAGTGCTTCACCCCGACCACCGAGTCGCCCATCATCGCGGCGACCTCGACCGCCCGGGTCCCGGTGTGGTCGTCGATCGACTCGGCCATCGCCTGCTGGAAGCCGACCGGCGGCGCCATCGCCGTGCCGTAGATCGGCGCACCGCCGGGCAGTCCGGGCGGCGGACGGACCGCGAGCGCGGGTGGCGGCACCGGGGCGAAGGTCTGCGGCGCCGGCGGCGCGAACGTCTGCGGCGGCGGCGGCGCGAACGTCTGCGGCACGAGCGGGGCGTACGTCTGGGGCGCCGGAGGCGCGAACGTCTGCGCCGGAGGCGCGAACGTCTGTGCCGGCGCCGGGGGGGTGAACGTCTGCGGGCTGAACGACGCCGCCGGGCGCGCGGCCGGCGCCGGCATCGTCTGGGCCAGCGGGCTCGGCGTCGGGCGCGGGGTCGACGTGATCACCTCGGCGGCGCTCGGCGGGGGCGCATGCGCCACGCTGACCTTGGTCGGCGCGTCCTCGTCCTCCGCGCCGATCGCCAGCTCGATCCGGGTCTCGCCGACGACGATCGTGTCACCCGACTGGAGCTTGGCCTTGTTGACCTTCTGGCCGTTGACGAACGTGCCCTTGGTCGAGCCCAGGTCGATGATGCTGACGTCACCGGGGCCGTTGACCTCGATGATCGCGTGCATCCGGCTCACCGTCTCGTCGTCGAGCTTGAGGTGCGCCGAGGGGACCTTGCCGACCTTGATGACGCTCAGCGACAGCCGCTCCTCGCGGAGCAGCTGGTCACCCTTGAAGATGCGAAACGTGAGAGGAACCTTGGCGCCGGCCATGATGAGTTCTCCAGTTCAGGAGCGCTGGGGTCGCGAACGGCCGACGATGATCGCGGGCGCAGGCGCGCCCCGATCCGCACACAGGAGGCTACAGATCCTCGGCCGATTTGATGATCTCGGGGATGAAGTTCGTGCGGATGCGGATCAGGGACGCGTGCTTGGCGAAGTCGCGGGCGTCGACCGTGGTGCCCTCCGGCCGGATCAGGTCGCCTTCGATGGTGTCCCCGGAGAAGTCGTAGACCTTCACCTTGGAGCTGGCGGCCTTGTCGTTGCCCTTGTCACTGGTCTTCGCCGGTTGCGCGTGCGCCGGACCGCCGAGGACGGCCAGGATGGTGATAGACGCCACGAGCGCGACGACGAAGACGCCCAGGATCTTCTGCATGACGGTGCTCCCTTTCGAGGACGCCGGGTGACAGGGATCCAGTGGCACGGATCCTCCGACACCGCGGCCGTGTTCCAGGTTCCCAGATTGTGCCCGAAAATCCGCGTACATCGAGACCCGCGGGCCGGGGCGAGGTTGCATGCGTTTGGCCAAGGAATTCTCGTTGGTTATGGCTGCTTTGCCGGCTGGGCCGGCGCGGCGGCGGGCGCCGGGGGCGGCGGCGGTGCCTTCATGAAGTTCTGGACGGTCTTGTCGATCATCGCGATCTGTTCCCTGGCCTCGTTCTTGTCGGCCTGGTCGGCCTGCATGGTCAGGAACTGCTGGAAGTACTCCTTGGCCTTCTTGTAGGACGCGATGAAGTCCTCCTTGCTCGACCGGAACTCCTTGTAGAGGATCGCGAGGTTGTAGTAGGCATCGCCGCGCCTCGGATCGACGTCCACGGCCTTCTTGTACTGCGCCTCGGCGCCATCGAGGTCCTTGAGGCCGCGCAGCGCGATGCCCAGGCCGATGTACGCGTCGTAGTTCTTGGGCGACAGCTCGATCGCCTTGCTGAACATGTCGCGCGCGGTGTCGTACTTGCGGAACCCCAGGGTGACCTGGCCGACGTTCATCCGCGCCTCGACGAACTTCGGGTCGAGCTCGACCGCGGCGTTGAACGCCGCCAGCGCCTGGTTGATCGACGCCCTGCGCATGTAGAGCAGGCCGTAGGCGTTCTGCAGCGGCGCGTACTTCTCGTTGCGCTTGGCGGCCTCGTCGAGCAGCAGCCTGGCGAGGTCGAGCCGGTTCTTGTTGGTCTGCCAGCCCTCCATGTAGACCAGGCCGTAGACCGTGTAGGCGGCGACGTTGTCGCTGTCCGCGCCCAGCGCGTTGGACAGGTTGAACCGGGCGTCCTCCTCGAGCTTCTTCCAGGTCGCGTCCTTGGGGTTGGCGATCTTGCGCATCTGCTCGAGCTCGAGCGTCGCGATGCCGATCCGCGCCCCGACCAGCCTGCCGTTGGCCTTGATCGCGCTGTCCCAGTACTGGCGGGCCTCGCTGACCCGTCCGGTCCGGAAGTAGATCTCGCCGAGGTTGGACAGCGACGCGCCGTGGTTGGGCTTGGTCTGGAGCACCTGCCGGTAGGCGCGCTCGGCGTCGTCGAGCATCCCGCAGCGCTGGTACGACACGCCGATCATGGCCTGGGCCTCGACCAGCTCGGGGTGGGCGCGGACGACGGCCTGGAACCGGTCGGCGGACTGCCGGCATGTCGAGTCGTTCCAGCCGTGGGCCTTGTCGGTGGCGGTGAAGAACTGCGCCGCGCCGTCGAAGTCGCTGCGGGTGTCCCTTGACACCTCGCGCGGCGGTTGATCCCGGGCGGCCGCGGCCTCGGACTTTGCGATCTTCGGCGGCGGCGGCACGGTGCCGCCCCTGGCGCTGGCGCCGGCGGCGCCGCCGCCGCACGCGGCGAGCGCGATCAGCGCGGCGGTCGCGGCGCTGGCTGCGAGGCGTGGCCTCGAGAACGTCGATGGCGTCGTCATGGCATCGGTCCTGGCATCGGGCATGGCATCGGGCATGGCGTTCGTCGGGGGCACGCGGTTACTCCAGCTTGGTCGGCACGTCGACATCGGTGATCGGCGCGACCTGGTTGGGCTCGGTGCGCAGCTCCGAGGTGGTCGGGTACTCCTCGGGCCGGATCTGGCCGAGCTCGCGCTCGCACAGCTTGGACCAGTCGCTGAACCAGCCGAGGTCGGTCGACTTCGACAGGCACGTGCTGTACGCGTCCAGCGAGGTCGCCTCCAGCGGATCGGCGACCTCCTGCAGCCGATCGCAGTAGGCGTCGGTCGCGTCCTGGGCGTACGTGCCGGTCCGCACGTTGGTCGGGATCTCGGCGGTGAACAGCGCGTCGGAGAAGTCCTGCGAGATCTGGCCGATCCGGGCCGCCGCGGTGATCGAGTCCGCGTTGTCCTTGATCGCGAACACCGCGTTGTACTTCGTCTTGGCGGTGCCGCCGACCTTCTGCTTCTGCGCGACCCAGTCGGTGAACCGCTTGTTGGACTTGGCCGCGATCGTCTTCATCTCGGGCCGCGGGTCGAAGTTCAGGCCCTGGGGGAACTTGAGGTCGAGGTAGGCCTCGAAGTCGCGGTCGGCGTCGGCGAGCTTGGCCATGCCGTAGTAATGGCGCGCGGCCGCCTCGTCGCCGCCGGTCTTGCCCTGGCGCTTCTCGAACTCGCGCGACGCGGCGATGAACGCCACCATGGCCTCGCGCAGCTTGCGGTCGTCGCGCTTGACCACGGTCAGCTTGATCTTCGACTCGGGGCCGCACTGCCGGCGCGGCTCGCCGCCCTTGCGGCCGGCCTTCTGGCGCTTGCCGGAGATCGCGCGCTCGCGCGACACCTTGATGCACGAGCCGTCGACCTCCTTGACCGGACACGACTGGTGCCACAGCACCTCGCCGATCTTGGTGTAGGCGACCACCATGCGATCGGCGCCGCCGCGGTCGCCGAACTGGTGGATGTACTCGCGCAGGTGCTTGATCACCGCGTCGCCGTCGCCCTGCTTCTCGTACACGCTGGTCAGCGCGAACATGGCGGTCGCGGCCTCCTGCGGCTTCTTCTGGCTGAACGTCTTGACGAAGTACTTGGTGTCCTCGATCGCCTTGGCGTCGTCGCCGATGCCCTTGCGGAAGAACACCGCCTCGCTCATCAGGTTGTACGCGTCCTGCTCACCGGCGTACTTCTTGGCGTACTGCTCGAGCTTGTCCGACGCGCGGTCGTAGAACGCGATGTCGCCGTAGGCCTTGCCGAGCTGCGCGACCCCGCGCGCCGTGATCTTGGAGTTCGGGTAGTACTTCTCGAGCAGGTTGAACGCGGTGATCGCCGCGCTGATCGCCTTGCCCTTCCGGAAGCACACGCCGGCGTTGTAGAGCACCTGGTCGTTGTCGGCGGCCTCGGGGTTGCGGTTGTAGATGTCGAGGTAGCGCTGGCCGCAGGCGACAAACTGGCCGCCCTGCTCCTGCTTCTCGGCGTCCTTGCGCACCGCCTGGACCTTGAGCTTGGCGAGCACCTCCTTGAGCGTGTCCTTGCCGTCGAGGAACTTGGGGTCGCCGTCGAGCTTGTCGACCAGCGCCACCATCGCCTTGAAGTCCTGCTTGTTGTTGTAGATGTCGAGCAGCAGGTTCGCCGAGAACTCCGCGGTCTCGTGCTGCTTGTGGTGCTCGATGATGTCGAGGAACATCGGGATCGCTTCGTCGTAGTGGTTGTACTTCCGGTAGGTGTTGGCCTTGAGGAACTTCATCGCGACGAGCTCGTCGTCCTTGGGGTCCTTGATGTAGTTGATGTAGATGTCGAACGCCGCGAGCATCTTCTGCTCGCGCTCCGGGATCGGCAGCGGCGCCGCCTTGGTGTCGTTCGGCTTGTCGAGGTCGGCCTGCTCCTTGACCCGCGGATCGACCTGGAGCGCGTTCTTCCAGCCCAGCACGGCGGCGTACGCCGAATCCTTCATCAGCCGGGCCGACACCTTGCCGTGCTTGACCACGTCGGTGAACGCGAGCGCCGCGTTCTCCCACTGCTCGGTCTGCATCCGCGGGTTCTTCTCGGCGTCGGCGCGCGACCACAGGAGCTCCGCGTAGTAGTACTGGGTCTCCGCGAAGTCCTCGGCGTCGGGGAACACCCTGAGGTAGATGTTGTACAGCTTGTCGGCGTAGGCCAGGGTCTCGGGGTTCTTGGTCTTGGCCGACTCCGAGTGGTAGACGCGGGCGAGCTCGCTCGACATCGCGGCCGCGTTGTCGTGGCACTCCTGGGCCTCGGCGGCCGGCAGGGTCTTCTTGCCCTTGAGACCGTTCCATAACCGGACCAGATTCTCGATCTCCTTGACCTTGTCGGAGTTCTGCGCGCCGACCAGCGACAGCTCGGCGAGCGCGATGTTGTGCTGCCACTCGCACACGTTCTTGTGGGTCGGCGCCTGCCGCATCAGCTCCTGGTAGGCGTAGATCGCCTTGTCGCTCTTGCCCTGGTTGAGGTACAGGTCGGCGAGGATCTCCAGCATGTCGAACGCGTAGCGCTGGTCGACGCGCTGGAACGTCACGTAGGCCTTGTCGGCCTTGCCGACCTCGGCGTAGGCGCGCACGAAGTCCTTCTTCGCCGCGCGGTTCAGGATCTCGTTCTTCTTGTCGTTCCGGGTCGACTGGGCGACCTGGTAGAACAGCTCCAGCGCGTCCTGGAACCGCTGCTTGTTGAGATCGATCCAGCCCATCTTGTACATCGCGTACCAGTAGGCCCCCGACTTGGGGAACTTGAGGACCATCTTGTAGCGGGACTCGGCGTCGTCGAGCTGGCCGATCTCGAAGAAGTAGTCGGCGAACGCGAGGTGGGCCTCGGGCACGTACTTCGAGCTCGGGTAGTTCTTGAGCAGCTTGTCGTAGACGGTGCGCGCCTCCTTCATGTACTTGCCGCTCTGCAGCGTGAACCCGTAGTAGAACAGCGCCATGTCCATCTTCGGGTAGTTGCGGAACGCCTCGTTGTCGGTGAGCGCCTTGTAGGTCTTCACCGCCGCGATCAGATAACCCTTGGCCTTGTTGGCGTCGGCGTCCGCCTCGGCCTTGAGCTTGGCCTTCTGCGGCGGGTTCTTCGTCTGATCGGCCTGGATCAGCATCCGCGTGCCCTCGAGCCGCCAGTAGCGCTGCTGCTTGGCGTACAGCTCGCCGAGCCGGAAGTAGTAGTCGGACTTCTCCTCGATCTCGCTGTCCGGCGTCCTGGTGATCAGGTCGATCAGGATCTGCTCCTGCTCGGCGCGGATCGCACCGACCAGGCCCTCGACCGCGAGCACCTGGTCGGCGGTCAGCGGCTGGTCGGCCTGGCTCTGGTCCTTGGGGTCCTTGGGGACGATCGGCCGGGAGCGCTCGGACAGCTTGGCGTCGATCTTGATGTCCTGCTGGCGCGTGTACCTCGCCTTCTGCGCTCCGGCGGTGCCGGCAGACAGCAACACACCGAGGATCGCGAGCGGGATCGGGATGCGAGACGTGACCATGGACGGTTCCCTTCTTCCGGCGGGACGGGCGGGCGAGGCGACGCGGGCGAGGCGACGCAGGCGAGGCAAGGCCGGGGCAGTGGCCGAGACGGCGGCCGAGGCAACGACGGCGCGTCCGCACCGAAACGACCTCCAGCCCGGCCTCCGAGGAAGCCAGGCCGGGGCCCCCACGGACACGGGCCGGGGAGGAGCGGAGATGTCGTTGCTTCGTTCAGCCGTCATGACCCGGGCGAGGCGATGGGCCGGCTGAGGAGGCTATTGCTTGGGGCAGCGAGACCGGATCTTGAACCGGTAGTAACCGAGCTCGTCCTTCCAGTACTCGCCATTAAACTTCCATTGAAAGTGCTCGTCGTCAACGCTGATCGGCTCTTCTCTGTGATCGGCGGACACCCGGCCGCCGGCGGCCTGTGCAGTCAGGCGATTTCCCTTGGCCTCCAGGATCTCGAACTTGATCTTGGAGCCGTCGCGTGACATCGCCCCGAGCTCGCGGGCGAGCCGCGAGATCCGGTCGCGAGCGACCTTGCCGGCGTCCGCCGCGGCGACCGACTGCTGCATGGTGAGCTCGGCGTTCACCTCGCCGGCGATCTGGGTGGTCTGCCATGCCTTGTCCGACTTGTGCAACATCTCGAGCTCGTGGTTGAGCTCGTCGACCCATGCGAACGTCTTGAGCAGCGTCTTGTCGGCGAGCACGCTGGTCACCAGCCGCTGGGTCACCGGGTCGATGCCGGCCTGGCCGCCCTTGATCTTCTTGATGTACTCGTAGAACACGGCGTTGTCGTCGTACTTGCCCACCAGGTCGGTCAGGTTCTTGGTCAGCGGCGCGTACTTCTCGTTGAAGTCGGCGACCGCTTCCTCGGCCTGATCGTAGAGGCAGTAGTTGAAGTAGATGACCGCCTTGAGCAGCACCGACTCGCGGAAGAACTGGTTCTCGAAGTACGGCGCGTTGAGCGTGTGGATGTTGCCGAGCGCCTTGGAGTTGAGCGTCTTCATGAAGTACGCCCACGACGCCTCGAACAGCGACTCGGCCCAGTCCAGCGAGTTCTGGTCGAGCTTCTCGAAGTACTTGATCGAGGTGTCGAACTGCTGCGTCGAGTAGAACACGCGCGCCATCTGGAGCTGGGCGAGCTCGCGGTAGCTGTCGATGTCGTCGGTGCGGTACTGCGCGGGGCGCTGCTCGCCGATCAGCAGGATCTCCTTGAACGCGTCGACCGCCGGCTTGCCCTCGTACTTGCGGACGTAGGTCACGCCCTCGAAGAACTTGGCCTTGATGAAGAACTGGCTGGTCCGCGGCACCTGGCGGAACAGGCCGATCGCCTTGTCGAAGTCACCGTCGCCGCCGCGCCGGTAGTAGTGCCGGCCGAGCAGGAACAGCAGCTCGTCGTGCACCGCCGACAGCGACGGATCGTTCAGCGCGGAGGCGTCGTAGGTCCCGATCTTGGCCAGGATGCCCGAGGTCTCGGGCAGCACGCGCGACAGCGCGGCGAGCCACTTGAGCGTGGCGCCGTGGTAGGTGTGCGCGTCGCCGGCCTTGACGATCCGCTCGAAGTACGCGAGCGAGCCGGCGTAGAACCCCATCTGGTACAGGGTCTTGCCCATGAAGAACTCGCCGCGCTGCTTGTTCCGGGCGTCGTCGCCGCTCTCGCCCTCGATCACCTTCTTGAGCTCGATCGAGGCCGAGAAGAAGTCCTTCTTGTCGTAGAGCTTGATCGCGCGCTCGAGCGTCTTGGACGGCGGCGTCGAGGTCGCGTTGTCGGGCTCGAACTCCATGTCGGTGGACCGGTTCGCGCCCGTCGCCGGCGCGGGCTTGCCGCCCCTGGGCGCCGCGAACGCGACGCGCGATCCGGGCACACTTCCCGCGCCGGACCACGCGACCACCCCGAGCACGACGATCGTCGCGAGCGAACCAGACAGCTTCGGGCGCATCCATTCCTCCTTCGGGCGGTGCCCGGCTCCGGACGGAGCGGGCCACGGATCATCGACGCCGGTGACCTGCATTGTCAAGGCGAGGGCGGTCCTCCACGCGAGCGGCTCACGCGCGAGGTTTTTCGATCCCAGCGTCGCGCGACCGCGCTGCGCGAGCGCCCGGGCTCGGGTCCGATGCTCGGACACAACCTCGGCAGACACGCGCACCCGGCGCGGGTTGCGAGCGATCGCCAGGCGGTGACAGCGGGCCCGATGTGGGATCTGTGCGCTCACTGCACGCTTGGCGGAATCCGCGACCGGCGTCGACACCGCGCGCCACGGTGCGGCGTTGTGTGAGGCCGTTCGCTTGACTTGGGGTCCCCGGCTCCTATTATCGGCTCGATGAATCGCCGCCATCCCGTCGGGGTGCTCGTGGTCTGTCTCTGGGTCGCATGGGTCGGGGCGATCGCGGCCTTCGGGGGCTCCGGGTGCTCGGACAACCCGGTGGGGCGGCTCTGCGACCTCGGCGCGTCGACGCCGACGGTCGACTCCGTGGTGGTCGCGTCGCCGTCGCTCGACTGCGTGTCGCGCACCTGCCTGCACTTCAAGGCGAACCGGCCGCCGCCTCCCGGCGGCACCCCGCAGCCGATCAACAGCGGCCTGTGCACCGCCGAGTGCAGCGCCGACAGCGACTGCGATCGCGTGCCGGAGTCGCCGTGCGTCACCGGCTTCACGTGCGCCATCGCGGTCACCGCCGGCCCGTTCTGCTGCCGGAAGTTCTGCATCTGCAAGGACTACATCCTGCTGCCTCCGTCGGGGCAGCTCGCGACGCCCGAGGCGTGCGATGCGAGCCAGGATCTCAACGCGTGCTGCAACCTCGACGGGCGCAACAACAACCCGAAGTACCCGCTCTGCAAGACCTGAGGGCGCAGGCCCGCTCGTCGATCACGTTCGGCACGTTCGGCACGTTCGGCACGTTCGGCACGTTCGGCACGTTCGGCGCGTTCGGCGCGTTCCGCAGGCTGTCGGCCTGCTAGGCGCGGAACGCGTCGCGCAGCAGGATCGGCGCACCTGCTGTGATCGCGACCACGTCGAACCGGCAGCGCTCGAAGCGCGGCGCGGCGATCGCCAGGTAGTGCCGGGCGACGCGCACGACCCGGCGCTGCTTGGTCCGCCCGATCATCTCGACGGCGTGGCCGTGATCATCGTCCGATCGGCTGCGGACCTCGACGAACACCAGGACATCGCCGTCGCGCGCGATGATGTCGAGCTCGCCCGCCTTGCAGCGGAAGTTGCGCTCGACGATCTGGTACCCATGGGCGATCAGGAGCCCGGCGGCCGCGCGCTCGGCCTCAGCACCTTGCTCTTGCTTGTCCACGATTCACGGACCTTTCTCCCTCCCTGGATCTGTCCAGCCCCGACCACCCTCGAGCAGACCGCGCCGGCTAGGCGGTCTTCTTGTCCTTCTTGCGCTCTTTCTTCTTGCCCTTGGTCCTGGCGCCCTCGGCGGCGGGTGCGGCGCCCTCGGCACCGGCGGCGGCAGGCGGCGGCGCCTCCGTGCGCTCCGTGCGCTCCGTGCGCTCCTCGTTGCTGCCCTCGCGCTCCTTGATGCGCGCGGCCTTGCCCGACAGATCGCGCAGGTAGTAGAGCTTCGCCTGACGGACCCGACCGCGCGACATGACCTCGATCTTGTCGATGTTCGGCGAGTTGTCGGGGAAGATTCGCTCGACGCCGACGCCGTACGAGATCTTGCGGACGGTGAACGTCGACCGCGAGCCCCTGGAGACCCGGCGGATGCACACGCCCTCGAAGGCCTGCAGGCGCGTCTTCTCGCCCTCGCGGATCTTCGCCCAGACCTTGATCGAGTCACCCGGGCGAAACTCGGGAAGGTGCGCCTGGCGGCGTTGTGACTTGTCGATGGACTCGAGGATCCGATGCGCGCTCATGGGTACAATCCCCGGAAAGAGTAGCTGGGACGCAGGGTTCTGCCAGAGATCCCCCCCGCCCGTCAAGCCGCCCGACCGTTCGTCACCGGCCGAACAGGCGGTCGAGGACGATCGCACCTGCCGACCGGACCGACAGGTGGTTCCAGTCAGAACGTCCCTCGATCGGTGCAAGCACGCGAGACACCGGCGGAATCAGCGCGTCGGCCAGGCCCCAGCCGGTGCCGAGCAGGATCAGGAGCGGCGCGGGATCCGCTCCGGCCTCGGCGCGTAATTCCTCCGGAGATCGCCGCGCCACGCCGGGGAACGACCCGGTGCGCGCCGATGTCGCAACCACGCGCGGGGCGATCCCGTGGATTGCCGCGATCTCGGCGATCGCCGCCTCGATCGACTCCGCGGTGCGCACCAGCGCCAGCGCGCGCGCACGGTGCTCGCCGTGCGCATCGGCGATCCACAGCGCGGCGATGTGCGCCGCCTTGTCGCGCTGCGCGGCGATCGGTGTGACGATGTGGTAGCCGGCGAGCCCGTAGGTCAGCGACGAGCGCGCCAGATCGTGGATGTCGAAGTTGGTGAGCGACGTGGTGACCACGCTGCCGGTGCGATCCGTGACCGGGTGGTGGACCAGCGCGAGGTGGGTGCGCGCGTGAAGCGGCGGCGGCAGGAGCTTGCGGTCGGCGGGCGTCGGCCGGAACCGCGCGAGCAGATCGGGCCGGCGCTGCGCGGTGCGCTCGATCGCCTGGCGCCGCCGCCACGCGGCGATCGCGGCGTGATGCCCCGAGGTCAGGATCGCGGGCACGGTGAGCTCGGCGGCGCCGCCCGGCTCGCGCAGCACGAGCGGCCGCGTGTACTGCGGGTACTCCAGGAGCCCCGCGCTGTGCGACTCGTCCTCGACCGAGCTCGCCTCGCCCAGCACCCCCGGGACGTGGCGCGCGACCGCGTCGATCACGACCAGCGCGGCGAGCTCGCCGCCCGACAGCACGTAGTCGCCGATCGACAGCTGCTCGTCGATCGCCAGCTCGATCACGCGCTCGTCGATGCCCTCGTAGCGGCCGCACACCAGGACGATGTGGGGCAGCGCGGCGAGCTCGCGGACGCGGGCCTGGGTCAGCGGTGTGCCCGCCGGGGTCACCAGGATGCGATGTGCGCGCGGTGCGGCGGCATCGGCCGGGGCCGGGGCCGGGGCCGGGGCCGCGGCGGCGATCGCCGCGAGCAGCGGCTCGGCCTTCATCACCATGCCCGGACCGCCGCCGTACGGCGTGTCGTCGACGGTGCGGTGGCGATCGCTGGTGAAGTCGCGCGGGTTGACGGTGTCGACCGCGATCGCGCCGGCCTCGCGCGCGCGGCCGACCACGCCGGCGGCGAGCGCGGGCTCGATCAGCTCGGGGAGGATCGTGACGACGGTGAACCGCATCGCTAGCGCCTGTGCTCGGGCAAGCCCTCGGGCGGGTCGACCGTGACCACCCCGGCCTCGAGGTCGATGTCGGTGACGAACTCGTCGACCAGCGGCAGCTGGCGCTCGAGGTCGCCGTCGTGGATCACCAGGCGGTCCTGCATCCCGCCCTCGACCGCGGCGATCGTGCCCCACGGCGTGCCGTCGACGCGCTGGACCCGGCAGCCGATCAGGTCGTCGAGCAGGACGTCCTGCTCGTCGAGCTCGAGCGCCGCGCGGTCGACCTCGACGACCTGGCCGCGCAGCGCCTCGGCGGCGTTGCGGGTCGCCACATCGGCGAGCTGGACCAGCCAGCCGCGCGGCGTGCTGCGCGCCTGGACCACCTCGCGCGCGACCTCGCCGATCCACAGCGTGGACTGGTGGTCGAGCAGGTCGGATCTGCGATCGTGGGTCGCGATCACGACCTCGCCGCGGATCCCGTGGACCCGCGCGATCCGGCCGATCTCGACCCGCGGATCGCCCCGCACGGAGCGCCCGCTATTCCAGGATCTCGACCAGCGTCCGCTTGCGGGACCGCGGCGCCACCGCCTGGACCACCGTGCGCAGCGCCCGCGCGGTCTTGCCGCCGCGGCCGATGACCTTGCCGAGATCGATCTCGGCGACCTCCAGCTCGTAGACGTTGGCGGCGCGCTCCTCGACGAGCTCGACCCGGACCTCGTCCGGCCGCTCGACCAGGTTCACCGCGAGGTAGCGGATCAGCTCGGCCAGGTCCGGCGCGCGCTCGGGGCCATCGGACCGGCGCTCCCGTTGATCGTCCTCGCGATCCTCGCGGTCGTCCTGGCTTGGCCCCGGGCCCGGGGAATTTGTCGACATCCTAGGCCGTCTTCTTGGGGCTCGACGGGACCAGGGCGGCCGCCGCGCGCTCGGTGCGCCGGATCACCGCGGCCAGCGTGCCGCTGGCCTTGGCGCCGACCTTGCGCCACTTGTCGAACCGCTCCTTGTCGAGCTTGAGGACCTTGGTGATCGGATGGTACGTCCCGAGCAGCTCGATGAACCGACCATCCCGGGCGCAACGCTTGTCCGCTGCGACGATCCGATAGAACGGTGACTTCTTCTTGCCCTGACGTGAGAAGCGGATCGCAACAGACATGGATTCCTCGAGAGCGATGTTCCTGAGAGCGCGGCAATCTACCCAGCCACATACCCCCTGTCAACCCGTGCTATAGACCCGGCCATGTCACGTCGGGTCGGGCTGCTGACGGCGCTCGCGCCATTGGCCGCTCTCGGGGCCGCTCTCGGGGCCGCTCCTGGGGCCTCCTGTTCGAAATCCGAAGTGAAATCCACCGCGGCCGGCGGCGACCCCCCGCCGCGGCCGGCGTTCACGCTGTTCGCGGTCGCCGAGGTCCGCGGCCAGATCGGCCCGTGCGGCTGCACCACGGACCCGCTGGGCGACCTGTCGCGCACCGCGCAGCTGGTGGTCCAGGCCCGGGCGGCCGGGCCGGTGCTGTTCGTCGACGCCGGGTCGCTGCTCTACGCCCATGCCCCCACCCCGCCGCAGCTCGCCGTCCAGGAGGATCTCAAGGCCGACCTGCTGGCCCAGACCTACCAGAAGACGCTCCTGGCGGACGCCGTCGGGCTGGGACCTGCCGACCTGCCCAACGGCGCCGCCAGCATCGACCACCTGCGGCTGCCCCGCCTGGTGGCCAACACACCACCCACCGGGGCCGGCGCCGGGGCGGGAATCGCCGGTCCGTCGATCCCACGGGGGGCTTCGCCCCCCGCCCCGCCGGCAGAGCCGTCGGGGTCCCCACCCCCCGTCGTCTCGCTTCGCTCGTCGAAGCTGATCGACGTCGGGGGCGCCAGGGCCGGCGTGCTCGCCGTGATCGCGCCGGGCGCGGTCGCCGGGATCTCGCTGAGCGACCCGGTCACCGCCGGCAAGCAGGCCGTGGCCCAGCTCCGCGGCCAGGGCGCCCAGGTCGTGATCGGCCTGATCCAGGCCGAGAACAAGAAGGACGCGGTCAAGCTCGTGCGCGACATCGGCGGGATCGATCTCGCGATCGCCGGCCTGGGCCTGGAGGCGCCCGAGCCGGAGCGCACCGAGAGCGAGCCGCAGAAGGTCGGTGACGGCTGGCTGGTCGTGCCCGCCAACCGCGGCCAGATCGTCGCGCGGTTCGAGGTCACGCTGCGCGGCCCCGGTCCGCTCGCCGACGCGATCGGCCCCGGCGCGGCGGTCGCCAAGCTCGCCGTGCTCGATCGCCAGCTCGCCGCGCTCGACGCCGACCTCGAGGCGTTCGCGAGCGACAAGACCGCCGACCCCGCGTTCGTCGCCCGCAAGCAGCAGGAGCGCGCCGAGCGCGCCGCCGAGCGCGATCGCCTCAAGACCCACCCGCTGGTCGTCCCGCCGCACGGCAGCTACTTCACGCTGGAGCAGGTCCGGATCCACAAGGCGCTGGCCTGCAACACCGCGGTCCAGGATGCGATCAGCGCGTTCTTCCGGCAGAGCGGCGAGGCCAACGTCAAGGCCGCCGCGAAGATCCCGGTGAGCCCGCCGCCCAGGGGCCAGGCGTCGTACACCGGCACCGAGTCGTGCGCCGACTGCCACGACGATCAGGTCAAGTTCTGGAAGAAGACCGTGCACGCCACCGCGTGGCAGACGCTGATCGATCGCGGCCAGCAGTTCGACCTCGACTGCATCGGCTGCCACGTCGCCGGCTGGGACAAGCCGGGCGGCTCGAACCTCGGCCACAACGACAAGCTGCGCGACGTGCAGTGCGAGACCTGCCACGGACCGGGGTCGATCCACGTCGCGAAGGGCGGCAAGGAAAAACCGTTCGCGATCCAGCGCGCCCCGGATGACAAGCTCTGCGCCTCGCAGTGCCACACCAAGGAGCACAGCGACACGTTCCGGCTCGAGGCCTACCTGCGCGACGTGCTCGGCCCCGGCCACGGCGAGGACCGCCGCAAGAAGCTCGGCGACGGACCGACCGGCGCCCAGCTCCGCAAGGCGGCGCTCGACAAGGCCGGACGTACGCTCGGCGCCGGCTGCACGCGCTGACGACTTGCCTGCCTGCGGGGTCATGCGGCTCGCGGGAACTCGCACGCGATGTGCATGGGCGAGCTGCTACATTGCCGAGATGCCAGATCGAGGACCGGGGCACGGGGGCACCCGAGGCGGCCCGTCGAGCGAACTGCGCACAACTCGCAGGCTTGTCTCGCGACCGGCGCGAGCAGCCGCGTGGCGCTCATGATGGCCGCGTCCGCGTCCCGCGGCGTCGCACGCTGTCGCGGGACGGGTGCGGATCGCTGGCGGCTCGCCGCGCTGGCGGTGGTGGCCTCGGCCTGCGGGGGCGCCCCCCGGCAGGCACCGCCGCCCCGCACCGGAATGGCGCCGGCGGTCCAGCGCGGGCTCGCGACGTTCTACGGCGCCGAGCAGCAGGGCGGCCCGACGGCGTCGGGCGAGCGGTTCGACCGCAACCAGCTCACCGCCGCGCACCGGACCCTGCCGCTCGGGACCCGCGTGCGGGTGACCAGCACGCGCAACGGACGCTCGGTGGAGGTGCGGATCAATGACCGAGGACCCTACGGCGGCCACGGCCGCATCATCGATCTGTCCGAGGCCGCGGCCCGGAGGCTCGACATGATCGACGCCGGCGTGGTGCCGGTGATCGTCGAGGTGCTGCCCGCCGAGCGAGGCGGGCTGCGATGACGGCGCTGATCGAGCTCGCCGGGCTGACCAAGCGCTACGGCGCGATCACCGAGCTCGACGACCTCACCGCGGCGGTCGACGGCAAGATCATCGGCCTGCTCGGCCCCAACGGCGCGGGCAAGTCGACCTTGCTCAAGTGCCTGCTCGGCCTGCTGCCCTACGACGGCACCGCCCGGGTGCTCGGGCTCGAGGCCGCCCGCGATGGCGCCGAGATCCGCGACCGGGTCGGCTACATGCCGGAGCAGGAGTCGTTCCTGTCCGGGATGAGCGCGGTCGAGCTGTGCACCTACGCCGGCGAGCTGTCCGGGCTGCCGCGCACCGAGGCGATGCAGCGCGCGCACGCCGCGCTGTACTACGCCGGGCTCGAGGAGAAGCGCTACCAGCCGATCGACGGGTACTCGACCGGCATGAAGCAGCGCGTGAAGCTCGCCCAGGCGCTGGTCCACGACCCCGAGATCCTGTTCCTCGACGAGCCGACCAACGGGCTCGATCCGCGGTCGCGCGAGGAGATGCTCGCGCTGGTCGTCGAGCTGCCGGCGCGGCGCGGCTGCGCGATCGTGCTGTCGACCCACCTGCTGCCGGACGTCGACCGGGTGTGCGATCAGGTGATGATCATGCACCGCGGCGCGGTGCGGTTCGCCGGGACGATCGACGAGCTGCGCGGCGCGCGCGGCCGGGACTCCGAGCTGTTCGTCACGGTCAAGGCCGATGCGGCGCGGCTCGCCGGCGAGCTGACCGCCGCGGGTGCGACCTGCCGGGTCACCTCGCCGATCGCGCTCCAGGTCGACCTGCCGGCCAGCGCCACCAGCCAGCTGGTGTTCGCTGCGGCCCGCACCGCCGGCCTGCAGGTCCGCGAGCTCGGTGTGCGGCGCGAGAGCGTCGAGGCGGCGTTCCTCCGCGTGCTCGGCGAGGATGGGGCGACCCGCGCCGCGCCGGGACCACACGACGGAGGTGCGCGATGAGCGCCGGACAGATCCACGATCTCGGCTACAAGCGCTACGTCGGCAGCCGGCGCGCGGTCAGCACGCGGTGGACCGTGATCATGCGGCACCAGATCGCGACCGCATGGGCGGGCTGGTGGCGGTTCAAGGTCTGGCTGGTCGCCGCGTTCCTGGTCACCGCCGTGTCGTCGGTCCTGCTCTACACGCTGGGCAACCGGCTGTTCCGCGGGATCGGCGGGTTCGGCGGCGTGCTGACCCGGTTCGTCGACGGCATCCTCCCGGACTCGACGATCTGGTACTGCAAGGCCGGCTTCATCGTCAGCCTGGCGATCAGCGCGACGGTGGTCGCCGGCGATCTCCAGAGCGGCGCGTTCACGTTCTACTTCTCGCGCTCGATGCGGCCGCGCGACTACGTGCTCGGCAAGCTCGCCGGGCTCGGCGTGATGGTCGCGCTGGTCATGGCGGCCGGCCCGCTGGTGCTCGCCGCGGTGCGGGTCGGGCTGTCGGACAGCCTCGACCAGGCGATCGCGATGCTGCCGACCCTGTACAAGGCGCTCGCGGTCGGCGCGCTCGGCACCGTGCTCTACACCGCGATCCCGCTCGGGTTCTCGGCGCTGCTCACCAACCGCCGCCACGCCATGGCGGTGTGGGCGGCGTACTACCTGCTGGTCGGCTGGCTGGCGCTCCTGCTGAGCTGGCTGACCACGCCAGAGCTCGCCGCGCTCGACCTCGCGTCGGCGCTGCACGCAGTATCGCTCCACCTGTTCGGGCTCCACGCGTTGGGTCGGATGCCCGAGCCATCGACCAGCGCGGCGGTGATCGCGATCCTCGGCCACGCTGCGATCGCGATCGGCCTGGTGGTCTGGCGGGTCCGCCGCGCGCAGCAGACCGGCGTCGGAGGGGCGTCGTGACGCCGTCGTTGTTTCCCTCGTCGTCCCCCGCGGCCGCCGGCGTGGTCGTCGCCGATCGCTGCAGCAAGTGGTACGGCCACGTGCTCGGCGTGTCGGACGTCAGCTGGACGCTGCGCGGCGGCATCGTCGGGCTGCTTGGCCCCAACGGGGCCGGGAAGTCGACGCTGATCAAGATGATGGCGGGCCTCTTGCAGCCGTCGCGCGGCACGCTGGCGGTCTACGGGCAGAGCCCGTTCCACGACACCGCGGTGCGCCGGCGGATCGGCTACGCGCCCGAGCACGAGCAGACCTGGGACGAGCTGACCGCGCGCGAGCTGGTCACCGCGATGGCCCGGCTCGCCGGCGTCCCGGCCGGCAAGGCCGACGCCACCGCCCGGGCCGCGCTCGATCAGGTCGGCATGACGTCGGCGATGGATCGCAAGGTCCGCGAGTTCTCCAAGGGCATGCGCCAGCGCACCAAGCTCGCGACCGCGATCGCCCACGATCCCGACTTCCTGCTGCTCGACGAGCCACTCACCGGGGTCGATCCGATGGCGCGGATCGACATCGTCGCGCGGATCAAGCAGCTCGGCGAGGCCGGCAAGACCGTCGTGGTGTCGAGCCACGTGCTCTACGAGATCGAGGCGCTGACCTCCGACATCCTGGTGATCTACCGCGGCCAGGTCCTCGCCGAGGGCAACGTCTACGAGATCCGCCAGCTGATCGATCGCCACCCGCACCGGATCCGGGTCGAGTGCGATCAGCCGCACGCGCTGGCCGGCGCGCTCGCCGCCGAGGACCACGTCGCCCGGCTCAGCTTCGAGCGCGGCGCGGTCGTGATCGAGACCCGCGACCCCGACCGCTGCTACGACCAGATCGCGGGCGCGGTGCTCGGCGCCGGGCTCGCGGTCACCGCGCTGTCGTCGCCCGACAACAACCTCGGTGCGGTGTTCGAGTACCTGACCGGCGATGGGGGGCGGCGATGACGGCGCCGATCATGGCCGTGCCCGGCTCCGGGGGCGATCGCGCGGTTCCGCCGACCTCGGCGATGATCCGGACGCTCGCCGGGGTGACGCTGAAGCGCCTCGTCCGCGGCAAGGCGCTGTGGATCGCCACCGTGCTCGCGGCGCTGCCGGTGGTGCTCGCCACCGTGCTCCACGCGATCGGCCGTACGGCGTCGCAGAGCGAGCTGTTCGCCCCGACGATGCTGCTGTTCGCGGTGCTGCCGGCCCTGCTGGTCGGCGCGTCGGTCGGCGAGGAGATCGAGGACCGGACCAGCACGTACCTGTGGTCGCGGCCGATCGCGCGCTGGGCGGTGCTCGCCGGCAAGCTGCTCGCGCTGACCCCGATCGTCGTCGCGCTGAGCGTCGGCGGCTGGGCGATCGCCAGCGCGTTCGCCACCGGGACGCCGTCGGTCGCGAGCTACGCCGGGCTCGCGGCCGGCGCCGTCGCGTGCTCGCTGGTCGTGGCCGGGATCGCCGTCGTCGTGCCCCGCCACGGCATGGCGCTGACCATCGCCTACATGCTCGTCGATCTGTTCGTCGGCGGGCTGCCGTTCTCGGTGCAGCAGCTGTCGCTCACCTACCAGACCCGTACGCTCGCCGGGCTGGACGGCGCACCGGCGATCGCCGCGCCGCTGATCGGGCTGGCGGTGATCGCCGGCGTGTGGACGGCGATCGGCCTCCGCAGGATCCGCCGGATCGAGGTCTGACTAAAGCTCGAGCGTGGCGGCGAGGTCGTAGTCGCTGGCCTGGGTGACCCGGGCGCGGACCAGCGCCCCCGGCGGCGCCCGGCCATCGGCGAGGTAGGTCACGCCGTCGATCCCGGGCGCCTGGCCGTACCACCGGCCCTCCACCAGGTGCTCCGACTCCGACGACTCGCCCTCGACCAGCACGTCGATCTCGCGGCCGACCATCGCCTCGCCGCGCGCCCGGCTGATCTGGCGCTGGATCTCCATCAGCGTCTGCTGGCGCTCGGCCGCGACCTCCGGATCGACGCGGTGCGGGAGCAGCGCCGACACCGTCCCGGGCTCGATCGAGTAGGTGAACGCGCCCGCGCGATCGAACTTCGACTCGGCGACGAACCCGCACAGCTCGTCGAACTCCGCCGCGGTCTCGCCCGGGTGGCCGACGATGAACGTGGTGCGCAGCACGACATCGTCGATCCGCGCGCGCAGCTTGGCGACCAGCTCGCGCGTGACCCGGCCGGAGTGGCCGCGCCGCATCCGCTTGAGCATCGGATCGCTGATGTGCTGGAGCGGCACATCGATGTACTTCACCACCCGCGGCTCGCTCGCGATCGCGTCGATCAGCTCGTCGTCGAACGCGCTCGGGAACGTGTAGTGCAGCCGGATCCACGCCACGCCGTCGACCCGGCCGAGCGCGCGCAGCAGCTGGGCGAGCGTGGCGCGGGCCTCGGGCGTCGACCCGGCGTCCCAGCCGTAGCGCGTCAGGTCCTGCGCGATCAGGTTGACCTCGAGCACGCCGTCGGCCGCGAGCGCGCGGACCTCGGCGACGATGTCCTCGATCGCGCGCGAGCGCTGCGGCCCGCGCAGCTTGGGGATGATGCAGAACGCGCACGGCCGATCGCAGCCCTCGGCGATCTTGACGTACGCGCTGTGGCGCGCGCCGATCCGGACCCGCGGCGCGTCGTGATCGTAGATGTAGCTCGGCGTCTCGGAGACCTGGATCACCGGCAGCCGGCCCTTGCGCGGGCCCTTGCCCCCTGCCCTGCCCGGCCCGGCCGGCGCCCGCCCCAGCACGCCGGCGATCGACGGGAAGTCCGCCGAGCCCAGCAGGTGATCGATCTCGGGGATGTCCCGGGCGAGCTCGTCGGCGTAGCGCTGCGCCAGGCAGCCGGTCACCACCAGCCGCCGCGCCCCGGACTGCTTGTGCTGTGCCATCTCCAGGATCGTGTCGACGCTCTCCTCCTTGGCGGCGTCGATGAACGCGCAGGTGTTGACCACGATCACATCCGCCGCCTCGGGCGCGTCCACCAGCGCGTGGCCCGCGGCCTTCACCTGCCCCAGCATCAGCTCGGTGTCGACCTGGTTCTTCGGGCAGCCGAGCGACACGAAGTAGATGCGCTGGCCAGGAGCGGCCACGGCCGGAGCAGCATCACGACGCGTCGTCATCGAGGCCGGGCAGTCTGATCCGCGGCCCGGGCGCTGTCAATCCGAAACCTCTGGGGTAGCCTCCCCGGGTGACCGGCGACGTCTGGGCACAACAGTTCCGCGACATCCCGGAGACCCTGGCGGTGCGGCCCGACCTGCGCGCGGCGATGCGCCAGCTGCTCGACCAGCATGAGCTGCCGGTCAAGGTCACCGAGGGCGGCGATCGCCGCGACCAGCGCCGCGCGATCGTCGGCGCGCTGTTCGACGG
>JBGQCL010000069.1:0-33326 GCA_041495365.1 Kofleriaceae bacterium
TCGATCACGGTCTCGGTGTCGGGCCGCGGCACCAGCACCGACGGCTCGACGTGGAACGGCAGCCCCCAGAACTCGGTCTCGCCGACCAGGTAGCTCACCGGCTCGCCGGCGAGCCGGCGCTTGATCAGCCCGCGGTAGCTCGCGAGCTCGGCGTCGCCGAGCGGCCTGTCGAATCCGGTGTAGAGCTGCATCCGGGTGCAGCCCAGGACGTGGGCCAGCAGGATCTGGGCCTCCAGGCGCGCGGCGGTGATCCCGGCTTCGGTGAAGCGCTGGGTCGTCCAGTCGAGCACGCCGAGGGAGGTCCAGGCCACGCCCTCGTATAGCATCCCGGCGCCGCCGGCTCGGTCCCGGCGCGGTCCCGGCTCAGTCGATGAGGACCAGATCGGCGTGGTTGATCCCGCTCGGGCCGATCACCACCAGCGCGCCGGCGGCGGCCAGCGCGGTCCCGGCGTCGCACGCTGCGAGCGCCGCGGCCGGATCGAGCCCGGTGGCGGCGATCGCATCCCAGGTCGCGCCGTCGACCCAGGCCCCGGCCGGCGACGGGCGGCCCGCCGGCGGCGGCCCATCGATCCCGTCGGTGCCGACCACCAGCGCGCCCCGCGCGGTGCCGCGCAGCCGCCGGGCGAGCTCGAGCGCGAGCTGCTGGGCCCGGCCGCCGGCGCCGTGCCCGGCGGGGAGCCGCACGGTCGGCTCCCCCCACGCGACCCGCGCGCCGGGCTCGCCGGCGAGCTGGTCCGCGACCGCCGCGACATCGCCCGCGACCGGGGCCTCGACCAGGCGAGCCGCGACGCCGCGCGCGGCGAGCGCCGCCACCGCCGCGTGCGCCGCGCTCGCCATCGGCGCGATCACCCGCGCGTGATCGCGGCGCGCGACCACGCGGACCGGCGGCTCGCGGTCGAGCGTCGCCGGCACCGGCAGCCCGAGCCGGGCGAGCACCTGCCGCGCCCGCCGCCAGGTCGCCGCCGCGCCGTCGTCGACCGGCGCGCCCGGCGAGGCCAGCCACGGCCCGACGGTGGGCCCCGAGCCGATCACGGCGATCGGATCGCCGATCACGTCGCTGACCGCCAGCGTCACCACCGGCGCCGCCGCGGCCAGCGCCAGCCGGCCGGCCTTGATCGCCGACAGCGCGCCGCGCACCGCGTTGATCTCGTCGATCGCGGCGCCGGCCGCCATCACCTGCTGCACCGTCGCGACCAGCTCGCCCAGCGCCGCCGGCCCGGCCGCCGGCAGCTCGGCCAGCGCCGAGGCGCCGCCCGAGATCAGCGCGAGCACCGCGTCGCCGTCGCCCGCGCTCGCGACCAGCGCGCGCAGCGCCGCCCCCGCGGCGACGCTGCGCGCGTCGGGCACCGGGTGCACCGCCTCGAGCAGCCGCCAGCCGGCCGGCAGCGCGCCTGCCCCCCCGGCCGGCACGACCGCGATCCCGTCGGCGACCTCGCCCGCGCCGCGCGCCATCGCCAGCGCCGCCTTGCCGACCGCGAGCGCCAGCCACCGCCGCCCGGCCAGCCGCTCCGCGATCGTCGGATCGCCGAGCGCCTCGCGCACGCGGCGGGCCGGATCGCACATGGCGATCACGTCGCGCAGCACCGCCTCGGCGAGCTCGCGGCCCAGCCCGGCGCGCGTCATCGAGTCGGGGTCGTCGATCAATAGGGGGGCTTTCCCATGACCCCCCTCTGGGGGATCGCCCGGCAAAGCCGGGCGATTCACCCCTCCGCGCGTCGCGTCGCGCGGCTCGTCATCGCTCGTCATCCCGCGGCCGAGCATAGCAGCGGCCCGTGCGCACCGCGTGCTAGGTTCGCGGGCGATGCCGTCCGAGCTGACGAGCGCCACGCTGATCGCGCCACGCAGGCGCCCGCTGGGCTTCGAGGTCGCGCTGGCCGTGCTGGTCGCGCTCGCCGTGCTGCTGCCGGGGATCTGGAGCTACTCGCTGGTCGACCCGTGGGAGACCCACTACGGCGAGGTCGGCCGGATGATGCTGCAGAACCACGACTGGGTGCACACCGACTGGCCGCAGGAGAGCGAGGGCTTTCGCAGCAAGCCGGTGCTGATCTTCTGGATGATGGCCGCCTCGATGCGCGCGCTCGGGATGGCGGCCGACGGCGGCTACTCCGGCGAGATGGTGCACGGCGCGATCACGATGATCGCGATCCGCCTGCCGTTCGTGCTGGCCGGCGTCGGCGGCCTGGTCCTGATGTGGTGGATGCTGGCGCGCCTGGTCAGCCGGCGGCTGGCGTGGCTCGCGCTGCTGGTCGTCGGGTCGTGCCCGTTCATGTGCCTGATCGCGCGCCAGGCGATCCCGGACATGCCGCTGACCGCCTGCGTGATCGGTGCGCTGTCGCTGTTCGCGATGGCGATCGAGGACGGGGAGCGGCCGATCGCGCCGCTCGGGTCGGTCCGGATCGCCGGCCGCGCGATCGCGTGGGACGCCCGCCACGTCGTGATCGGCCTCGCCGTCGCGGCGGTCGCCGTCCAGGCGATCTACTACGCGTTCTACTTCATCCTGTCGCCGGCGCTCATGGTGCGCGGCCGGATGCCGAGCCCGGCGCTGTGGCTGCCGCTCGTGATGGCGATCGCCGCGTTCGCGCTGCACCGCGACGGCTGGCGGGTCGCCCGGATCCCGTTCGTCCTGCTCGGCGGCATCGCGGCGGCGCTCGTCAACGCGCCGGTCCGCGCGCGCGCGCCCGGTCAGCGCCTGTGGCGGCACGTGTTCGACGACGTGCTCGCGGTGTGGGATCGCTACGCGCCCGACCGCAAGCTGGCCCGGGTCACGATCTACGCGGCGATCCCGCTCGCGGCGCTGCTCGGCTCGGCCGCCGTGCTCGGCGTCGTCGACCCCGCCGGCGCGGTGGTCCGGTCGCTCGAGATCGCCGGCGGCGTCACCGTGATCTGGGTCTGGATCGGCATCGCCGCCCCGGGCCGCTGGCCGCTGCCGAACTGGCGCGACACCGGGCCGATCGTCGACCACCTGTACGCCATGGCGCCGATCACGACGATGCGCCAGGTCTACCTGATCGGCTGCTACTCGCTGCTCGGGATCAGCGTGCTGGCCAAGGGCCCGCCCGGCGTCGCCGTGGTCGGCGCGGTCGGTGTGTTCCACGTCGCGCTGTTCCACCGCTGGCGTGCGCTCTACGACGGGGCGTACGAGATCAAGCGCGGCCTGGTCCTGATGATCGCGACGTTCCTGCCCTGGCACGTCGCGATGTACCTCAAGGACGGCCTCGCGTTCATCAACGACTACGTGTTCCAGCACGTGCTCAACCGCGCCGCGGTGGGCGTCGACAACTCGCCCGGCACCTTCGAGTACTACGCGTCGCAGCTCGGCCACGGCATGTGGCTGTGGGCCGCGCTGCTGCCGGCCGCGCTCGCCGCCGCGATCCTGCGCACGCGGACCGACACCCGCGAGGCCCGGGTCCGGTTCCTGGTCGTGCTGTGGGCGGTCGCCGGGTTCGCGTTCTTCGGCCTGGTCCAGACCAAGTTCCACCACTACATCCTCCCGGTGGTGCCGGCGTTCGGCGTCCTGGTCGCGTTCTTCCTCGACGACCTGGTGGCCGGCCGCGACCGGCTGCATCCGGTGTTCGCGGCGATCGGCGTCGCGATCGTGCTGCTGGTCTGCCGCGACCTGATGCACGAGCCCGAGCGCTGGATCGAGATGTTCGTCTACCGCTACGACCGGCCGTGGCCCGCCGCCGAGCCGTATGCGATCGATCCATCCGACGGCGTGCTCGCGCTGGGCATCGCCTCGGCGATCGCGGTGGCGATCGCGGCGACCCGGTGGAGCCGGCTCGGGGTGGTGTGCCTGGGCGCGGCCGGGCTGGCGATCTGCGTGTGGGCGCTCCAGGTCTACATGCCGATCGCAGGGACCCACTGGGGCATGCGCGAAGCGGTGCGCGCGTACTACGACCAGCGCACGATCTACGGCGAGAAGCGGGTGTACTTCGGCCTCGGCGAGCTGCACGACGACTGGCGCGACGCCGGCGATCGCTGGACGTTCGAGACCCACATCCCCGACAACCTCCAGGTCGGCCAGCCGATGACGCTGCAGATCGAGGTCCACAAGGCCGACGACGAGCGCGTCACCGAGCACGAGCTGTCGCTGGTCGGTGCCGTGACCCGGATCGCCGACCACCGCGTCGAGCTCGCGCTGGCGCCCGGCGAGCGCGCCCTGCTCGAGCCGCTGATCGCGCGCGGCAAGGCGGCGCCGCGCGGCCGCCCGGCCGTACGCGTGGTCGACGCCGACCGGCTGATCGCCTGGCAGCTGTACTGGCGCGGCGAGAACTTCTGGTCGGGCGACGAGATCTGGGGCTATCCGCCGGAGATGAAGACGGCGTTCAAGGACGCCAACGGCGTCGCGTACAACAAGTACATCAACGACCGCGCCCGCGCGCCGCTCGGCCGCCGCTACTTCCTGGTCACCGAGGCCGGCCGGATCACCGCGCCGCGCGCCAGCCTGCCGACCCAGCGCGCCCGCGACAGCTACGAGGTGCTCGACACCACGAGCAACAAGTTCGCGCTCGCCGCGTTCTGGCTGTGACGCTGCGCGAGGGGGTGTCCCTGTTCAGGGCCACCCCTCGTCATCATCTTCCGTCCGTTCCTCGCTGCGCTGTTCCACCGAGACGCGCCTCTGGCGCGCCTCGTCGGGCTTCGCTCGGCCCGGACTCAGGCGTAGTGCCGGCTGATGGTCTCGGCCACCATGACCGGCTTGTCGCCGCCGTCGCGCTCGACCACCACGCTCCAGGTGGTCTGGACACCGCCCTCGATCTTGTCGAGCCGGGTCAGCGTGAACCGGGCGCGGATCTTCGATCCGACCCGGACCGGTGGGGTGAACCGCACCTTGTTCAGCCCGTAGTTGATGCCCATGGTGCGGTCGGTCACGGTGAACGCCGTTTCGGTCAGCATCGGTAGCAGCGACAGCGTGAGGAAGCCGTGCGCGATCGTGCCGCCGAACGGCGACTGCTTCGCTCGCTCCCGGTCGACGTGGATCCACTGAAAGTCTCCGGTCGCCTTCGCGAACTCGTCGACCCGGTCCTGCAGGATCTCGACCCAGGGTGACACGGCGACCTCCTGGCCGACGCGGCTGTCCAGCTCTCCGATCGTGAGCGCGAGCTTCATGACCTGAGTGTACGCGCCTGGGGTGGCGCGCCACCAGCCCGGGAGCGCCCCGAGGGTAGCCCGTCCTCATGAACTCCGTGTCTCATAATCCATGATTGCAATCGTTGCTCGGTCATCACGCACATCGCTGTGCCGCATATTGCGGCTGATTGTCGAAGAATTAAGATCTGATGTTGACGGCGAACCGCGCGCCGCATCAGTATCCACGGTAGTTCTACACTCGTGGTTTCATCCCAGCGTACGTCGACCGAGCAAAGCTCGACGGAGCGTCTCGTGATCTGGCCGGCGCTCTGGACGAGCTTGCCCGGGGCAACCTTCCTTGGATGTCGGCGAGGTACCGAGTCTCGCTTATCAAACCGATCTCGATGAAGGAGTGACTGATGAAGAAACAGCGATTCGTCCTCGCGTCGGCGTGCCTGGGTGCCGCCGCCCTGTCCGGGGCGCTGCTTGCGCTGCACGGCTGCTCCGGCGAGACCACCGGCGAGCAGGACCAGCACGCCATCGGCAGCGGCACCGACACCCCCGTCCCCGTCCCCGCCCCCACCGACGGCGCCAGCAGGCCGATCTCGGAGCTGCCGTTCATCACCGCGGCCAGCAACGCGCAGCTGCTCGGCGAGCTGCTCGACAAGCCGACCGCGCTCGGCGAGACCACCGCGCTGCAGGTCCGGCTGCCGCCGCCGACCAACCAGGACCTGGGCGGCTCGCTGGTCCGCGTGATCGGCGACGTCAACAACCCCCACGTGCTGTTCAGCTCGGATGCGCTCGTCCGGCTCGGCTTGCTCGGCAAGAGCCCCGGGCCCGACTTCTTCACCGCGTTCGCGACGCTGACCTCCGACGAGCTCAGCAAGGTGCAGGCCAACCAGCGCGACCTCGCGTCGGGCAGGTTCGGCCAGACCACCAGCGAGTCGGTGCTGTTCTCGAGCCGCGCCGCGACCTCGCGCACCAGCTTCCCTCCGATCGACGCGTCGCAGTTCCTGCCGGGCAACCCGATCCCGATCAACCGCTGCTCGATCCGCCCGGTGTCGACGCTCCAGGCCTGGGGCCAGTCGCTGTTCATCACCTCGCCGCAGGTCGTGCTCGACCCGGCGCGGACCTGGGACCCGTGCAGCGGCGCGGGCACCCAGGGCGGGGTCTGGACGTTCGCCCACCTGATGCGCGAGATGGCCAACGGCTCGGGCAAGACGCCCGAGGACTTCGTCAAGGACTGGCTGTCGAACTGGCTCAACACCTACGTGGTCAACGGTGACACCGTCCCCTCGCGGACCCAGATGTTCAACCAGGTGATCCAGCCCTGGGAGACCGCCAGCGGCGGCGTCGCCACGCTGGTCACCGATCCGGTCACCGGCGTGCGCAGCGTCAACCTCACCAGGCCGCTCAACCTCAACATCGCGCCGTACCGCCTGCTGGCGATCGTCAACCGCATCGATCTCGGCACCACGACCGGCGGCGGCGGAGGCGGCGGCTACGGCCACATGACCGGCTCGCCGGTGACCGCCGGCGAGCTGCGCTTCATCTTCGGCGTCGTCCAGCCCAACCCGTGGGGCGGTGGCAACGATGGGACCTGCGGCAAGAAGCTGTTCACCACGATCCTGGAGTACGGCGTGCCCCGCACCGGCTGCGCGGCGGTCGTCAACTGGGCGCAGCAGTGGTCCGCGCTGCAGGCGTTCCCCGGCTTCACCCCCGCGTACCTGGCGCAACTCCAGGGGATGACCGAGAGCGTCGTGCTGCACGGCAAGGCCCCGACCAAGGGCAACCAGAACGCGATCAACCAGGTCCGCACCAACGAGATCGCGCTCACCTTCGGGTCGGGGCAGCCCGTGCAGTGGGAGCTGCGCGAGTTCACGCTGACCAACGAGCAGCCGGCGGCCAACATCGATCCGCCCGCCAACGGGGAGCTCCGGACCCACACCGTCGCGCAGACCCCCGACGACGCCCGGTTCAGCGCGGCCGGCGGCGACGCGACCGTCAACGCGTTCGTCAACGGCCCGGTCACCGCCGGCCTCCACCTGCCGGTGGTGCTGCCCAACCAGTGCGACTCGTCGTTCACCGTGCCGTTCTTCGCGCCCCCCGGCGGCCTGGCGTTCCGCGGCGGCAACGCGTTCTCTGGCCCGCCGCTCGGCGTCGATTTCTGGCGGGCGAACACGGTCCCCGCGACCCCCAACGGGATCTGCGCGCGCCACCAGGACTCGATCAACACCTGCCATGGTTGCCACCGCGCCGACAGCGGCACCAACGGCCTCGGCGGCAGCACCAACTTCGTCCACGCCGACCCGCTGAGCACCATCCCGGTCACGCTGTCGAAGTTCCTGACCGGCGGCGGCCCGGGCCTGACGTTCAACGTCAACGACACCCAGTTCGGCGCGCCGGCGTGGCCGTTCGCCGACCTCGATCGCCGGCTGCAGCGGCTGTTCGACCTGTCGCACTGCACGTCGTGCATCACGATCTTCCCGATGACGCCCAAGCTGGTCGACGTTATGCAGCAGTTCGGCCCGATCCCCGTCGACGTGAACCCGGGCGACTTCCCCAGCCTCAAGGTCGGCCCGATCACCGATCTCGGGCTCGTGCAGAAGGTCGTCGACCTGCGCGCCCAGGTCGCCGGCGCGTCGCGCAACGAGCCGGTCGACGTGATCCGCTCGGTCGATAGCTCGGTGGAATAGGCCGCGCTTCCCTGACCGGTCGGCGGCCGGCGCCGGACCGCCCGTGACCGTCCGGCCGGCGGGCCGCCCCGCCCCACTCCCGGGCGAGTCGGCCGCCCGGGCGGGTTTCGGCGGCGCCGCGCCGCGGATATCCTGCGCGCCACCGGAGGGCCCCCCATGGAACGCAAGCAAGCGAGCGACTTCGATCAGGAGCTCTTGAATCTGTTCGACAAGTACGTCCACGGCGACATCGATCGGCGCGGCTTCCTCGAGCGCGCCGGCAAGTACGCGATCGGCGGCGTGACCGCGATGATGCTGCTCGACCAGCTCAACCCGAGCTTCGCCGAGGCCGAGGTCATCCCCAAGGACGACAGGCGGCTGACCACCACCACCGTCGAGATCGACTCGCCGCAGGGTACCGGCAAGGTCAAGGCGTACTTCGCGCGGCCCGCGTCCGCGAAGGGCAAGCTGCCCGGCGTGCTCGTGATCCACGAGAACCGCGGCCTCAACCCGCACATCGAGGACATCGCGCGCCGGATCGCGCTCGAGGGCTTCGACGCGCTCGCCCCCGACGCGCTGACCGTCGCGGGCGGCTACCCCGGCGACGAGGACAAGGCGCGCGAGGCGTTCAGCAAGCTCGACCAGGAAAAGGCGCGCCACGACTTCCTCGCCGCCGCCGCCGCGCTCAAGTCGCGCTCGGACTGCACCGGCAAGCTCGGCGCCGTCGGGTTCTGCTGGGGCGGCGGGATGACCAACTTCCTCGCGACCCAGCTGCCCGACCTCGCCGCCGCGGTGCCGTTCTACGGCGCCCAGCCCAAGGCCGAGGAGGTCGCCAAGATCAAGGCGCCGATGCTGCTCCACTACGCCGGCAACGACGACCGGATCGACGCCGGGATCCCCGCGTTCGAGGCCGCGCTCAAGGCCAGCAAGGTCAAGTACCAGGTGTTCAAGTACGACGGCACCCAGCACGGCTTCAACAACGACACCACGCCGCGGTTCGACAAGGCCGCGGCGGCGCTGGCCTGGAAGCGCACGATCGACTTCTTCAAGAAGAACCTCAAGTAGCGCAGCGCTTGCCGCGCACCCGGCACCGCGCCACAACGCCGCGATGGCGATCCGCGGCTACCACCTCGGCTGCCCCGGCTGGGGGGTCAAGACCTGGGTCGGCCGGCTGTTTCCGACCGGGACCCGGCCGACCGAGTTCCTCGAGCGCTACGCCCGGGTGTTCAACACCGTCGAGGGCAACACCACGTTCTACGCGCTGCCCGCCCCCGACGTCGTCGCGCGCTGGCGCGATCAGGTGCCCGACGACTTCCGGTTCTGCTTCAAGTTCCCGCGCGAGATCAGCCACGACAGGCTGCTGATCGACTGCGGCGCCGAGCTCGCGACCTTCCTTGCATATGAAGAGCCGGCGCGGCCCGGCGGCGAGCGCCAGCTCAGCCTGCTGTAGCGCTCGGTGGCGTCGATCCCTCATTCACCGGATCGGACCCGCCGTCCTCGCCGGCGCGTCCACCTTCTCGAGGTCGACCCCGAAGCGACGCGCGGCTTCGTCGAGCGCCGCCTGGACCGCGCCCGCATCCTGCTCGAACGCAACCCTGCTGGGTGACGCCTTGATGCGCCCCTTCGGGCTCGGATATCTGAACGACGTCGCATAGTCGGTCAGATCCTGGATCGCTCGCAGCCCGGGCTTCAGCGGGTTCTCGTCGGGAACCATGTCGACGAGCTCGTCGAGCTGGTGCTTGATCCCCGCGTTCTTCCCCTCCGACGTCAGGACCGCGCGGATGACCTTCTCTGCTGCCTGGGAGCACAGGTACATGGCGTTGCGATTCCCCGTGGCCGCGAGCTGGCGGGCGCCGGCGAGGTCCTCGTTCGCGATCCGCAAGTAGCTCGCGATCAGGACGTCAGCGCTCATGCAGCAACACACCCTCGTTCGCCACCGAGTACGCCAGCGTGTTCGGCGTACGCCGGAACTCTGCAAACTCGCTCGCGCGCCACGGTATCACGTCGGCGCGCACGCCGCATTCTCGGCGCAATCGGCGCCCGACCCCCGGATCCAGTTCGTCATCGTCTGCGCTGTCATCGACGACGACGAACAGATCCCAGTCGCTGTCCGGCGTCGCGTCGCCCCGTGCGCGGCTGCCGAACAGCCACACCTCCTGCGGGTTCCAGCGCGCGACGATCCGATCGAGCAATCGCCGGATCGCCGCGACATCGACCTGCCGTCTGGCCGCGGATGCGGCGTCCGTTGCCATACAAGGGAGCGTAGCACCGTTCGTTCGGCCGGGTCCGACACGTGACGGCTCACGACTCGAGGGCGACCGGGTCGCCCACCGCGACGCGGCCCGGCTGGACGATCGAGCCGTAGACGCCGAGGCAGCCGTCGCGCTCGCGGGCGATGGTGCGCAGGACGGCCGGCGACCGCCGGGCGGTCACGGGATCGACGTTCACCACCACGCAGCGCTGGTCGCGCTTGTCGATGCGCACGCGCAGCGCGCCGATGCGCAGCACGCGGCCGACCCAGGCGTCCTCGCAGAACGGCCCGGCCGGCGAGCTGTCGATCAGCAGGTTGGGGCGGAACCGCCGCACATCGAGCGCCGCGCCGACCAGGGTCGACAGCGCGGCCAGCGTCTGGGCGGTCAGCACCGAGAGCGGCAGCGTGTCGAACAACCCCCGATCGCTGCGGATCACACCGACGCCGTCACCGAGCTCGGCGGCCAGCGCCGGCGCGACGACCTCCAGCTCGGATCCGGCCGGTGTCACCACGAGGGTGCGCGACTCGTCGGGCAGGCGGGGCTGGACGAACGATGGACGGTAGCGGCACAGGTCCGGACGCTGGCGGATCGTGAACCACGGAAACCCGCTCATCGTGGCGCCCCTGCGGACGAACGCCCAGCGGCGATCCCCCGGCACGCCATGCCACGACACCTCCGCGTGCTCGAGCGCTTCGCCGGCCATGGACTTGACCGGATAGCGCCAGAGCGCCGCGACACAACCCACGCGATTCGAGATCGACATCGACTGCCTCCTGTGTGGAGGCGCCCTTGGTCGATTCGCCTGCGTCGAGCGTGGCGGACAGAGTCCGTCGCAGCGCCTCTCGACCTCGGCACGCGGCACGATCCGCGCCCGCCAAGCTTTCGGCCCGGGAGCCGGCCTGTCAAGTGCCCGGATGCTACGTGTAGGTAGGTCCACGCGGCCGGCAACCATCCAGCTGGCACCGGTGTCGCAACAGGGACGGCCCGGGCCCGAGCCGGGCAATAGACCGTCTCGGTAGGTGGCACGTGGAATGATGATGCTATCCTCAGCCGTTGGACGATTGCTGGGCCCCCGGAGGTCCATCACGCAGGGAGCCCACCGTGGAAGCAAGTGACAACCGAGGGCAACCGGAGCGCGGGGTTGCGCCGGACACGTCGCCGATCCACCAGGTGATCGCGCGGGCGCGGCGCCGGATCCGCAGCCAGCGGGCGCTGGACGGCGCCACCACGGCGACGATCCTGGCTGCGGCGGTCGCGCTCGCCGTGGTCTTCCTGATCCGGATCGAGGTCGTCCACCGCGCGGCCGGCCTCGCGCTCGTCACCGGCGCGGCCGGGATCATCGTGCTCGGCGCGGTGCTCGCGGCGATGCGGCGGATCGACGACGAGCACGTCGCGCGGCGGATCGACCGGGCGTCCAACCTGGCCGACCGGCTGTCGACCGCGGTGGCGTTCAGCCGCGCCGGCGTGCCACCCGACGATGACGAGACCCACCAGCTGATGCACGCGGCGATCCGCGACGGTGTGCGCGCCGTGCCGCGCGCCCACGTCGCGCGCGCAACGCCGTTCACCGCGCCGGCCGATCTGCGCGCCGCGCTCGGCTTCCTCGCGATCTCGGCGCTCGCCGCCGGTCTGGCGATCCCCACGGTCGATCGCGCGCCGCACCTCTACCGGGTCGAGCCCGATCACGGCGCGGCCGGCGATCAGGTGGTGCTGCTCGGCGCCAACCTGATGAACGGCATCGCGCACCCGCTCGCCAGCCTGCCGGCGCGCGGATCGTTCGCTGCCTCGCTCGGAGCTCCCGGCGTCCCTGCCGAGGCGACGGCTCCGGTGGCCCCGGTGGCCGTCCCGCAGATCGGCGCGATGATCCGCGGCTTCGTCCCGACCGACGCCCAGGTCACGCTCGGCGCCGGCAAGGACCACCCGGCCCGCGTGCTCGACTGGGCGGCCGACCGGATCCTGATCCAGATCCCCGACACCGCGCCGATCGGTCCGACCACGCTGACGGCGTGGATCGGCGGTCGCGCGGTCGGGCCGCTCGCGTTCACCGTGGTCGACAAGAAGGACCCGCGCTACCACAAGGCGGACTCGGTCGTGCTCGATCCCGACGACCGCGCCTACCTAGACGCCCTGCTCAACGAGATCAAGGCGGTCGCCAAGCGCGATCAGGTCCCCGAGCTCGAGGACTTCGCCAAGCAGATCGAGCAGCTGCTGCAGGACGCCGAGCTCGGCAAGATCTCCAAGGAGAAGCTGCTCGAGGCGCTGGCCAAGGCCGAGACCAAGCTCGAGCAGCACGCCGAGCCCGATCCGGCCGAGCTCGACAAGCAGCTCGCCGAGCTCGGCAAGCAGCTGTCCAAGGACCAGCTGACCAAGCCGCTCGGCGACGCCCTGCAGAAGCCCGACCTCGACAAGGCCAAGCAGGAGCTCGAGAAGCTCGCCGACAAGCTCGACAAGAACGAGCTGTCCGACAAGCAGCAGCAGGAGCTCGCCAAGCAGCTCGAGAAGGCGGCCAAGCAGCTCGAAGACAAGCAACAGCAACAGCAGAAGCAGCAGGCCCAGAAGCAGCAGAAGCTGGAGAACGACATCCGCCGGCTCGAGAAGAAGAAGCAGGACGCCAGGAACGACCAGGAGCGGCTCGACACCGAGCGCCAGCTCAACAAGCTCAAGGAAGAGCTCAAGAAGCTGGAGAAGGACGCCGAGGACAAGGAAGAGTCCGGGCAGCGCGAGGCGCTCAAGCGGCTGAGCCGCGACCTCGAGAAGGCCGCCGAGGAACTGCAGAAGAAGCCGGACGGACAGAAGGAGCAGAAGGACCAGCAGGGGCACGAGCAGCAGGGCCAGCAGCAGGCGTCGCAGAAGCTCAAGGACGCGGCGCGCGAGACCGGCCGGGTCGACCAGGACCGCCGCAAGCAGGCGACCCAGAAGAAGATGTCATCGCAGATGGAGGATCTGCGCGAGGCGATGCGGCGCGCCAAGCAGAAGGGCGGCAAGGACGGCCGCGATCCGTTCGGCAAGCAGAACAAGAACCAGGACTTCGCGCAGCGCGCGCGGGGCCAGCGCGGCCAGAGCACGGCGTGGAAGCCAGGCCAGGGCCAGCAGCCCGGCGGCCAGGGCCAGGGCCAGGGTCAGCAGGGCCAGGGCCAGGGCCAGCCCCAGGCCGGCAAGGAATGGGGCATCGGCCACGACGAGAACCTGGTCGGCGACGCGACCCAGAAGTCCGGCAACACGAAGGACTCCGACCTGCAAGGCAAGCAGGGCAGCCAGGGCGGCGGGACCCGCGAGACCATCCTGGCCGCCGCCCAGAAGGGCTTCGCGTCGGAGCGCTACCGCGACGTCTACGGCAAGTACCACCAGATCGTCGAGGAGGTGATGCGCACCGAGAAGCTGCCGTCGAGCTACAAGTATTACGTCAAGCGCTACTTCGCGAAGATCCACCCGGCCACGGCAGCCGGCGGCGGTGCCGCCGGTGACGCCGGCGATTCGCCCGCCCCTCCGGGGCCCGCATCTCACGAGGACCACATTCCATGACCCAGGCCGTGACCCAGGCCGTGACCCAGGCCGCCGCCGCGCGCGACGTCGAATCGACCATCGCGAGCTTCACCACCGACCTCCACCGGCTGCGCACCGAGATCTCGACGATGATCGTCGGCCAGGAGAGCATCATCGAGGGCGTCATGATGTGCCTGCTCGGCGGCGGCCACGCGCTGCTCGAGGGCGTGCCGGGCCTGGGCAAGACCATGCTGGTGCGCACGCTGGCCGAGACCATCCACGCCACGTTCTCGCGCATCCAGTTCACCCCCGACCTGATGCCGGCCGACATCGTCGGCACCAACGTGATCACCGAGGATCACGGCCTCAAGCGCTTCGAGTTCCAGAAGGGCCCGATCTTCGCCCACATCCTGCTCGCCGACGAGATCAACCGGGCGACGCCCAAGACCCAGTCGGCGCTGCTCGAGGCGATGAGCGAGGGCTCGGTCACCGTCGCCAAGCAGACCTACCAGCTCGAGAAGCCGTTCTTCGTGCTCGCCACCCAGAACCCGCTGGAGATGGAGGGCACCTATCCGTTGCCCGAGGCCCAGCTCGACCGGTTCTTCTTCAAGCTGGTCGTCCAGTACCCCGGCAAGGAGGACCTCCACACGATCCTCGACCGCACGACCACCGACCACCTGCCGCAGCCGCAGGCGGTGATCGAGAAGGGCCGGATCCTCGAGATGCGCGAGCTGGTGCGCAAGGTCCCGCTCGCCCGCCAGATCCAGGACTACGCGGTGCGCGTGGTGCTCGCGACCCACCCGGAGAACCCCGAGGCCACGGCCAGATCGAAGAAGTTCATGCGCTACGGCGCGTCGCCGCGCGGCCTGCAGGCGATCATCCTCGCCGCCAAGATCCGCGCCCTGCTCGAGGGCCGCTACGCGGTGGCGATCGACGACATCCGCCACGTCGCCGCGCCCGCGCTGCGCCACCGCATGATCATGAACTTCGAGGGCGAGGCCGAGGGCATCCGGACCGACACGATCATCGAGGAGATCCTCGCGTCGACCCGAGAGGTATAGTCGCCTTGGCTCGCTCCGCCGCTGCCCCCCGTCCCGACCGCCCCACGCCGGGCGCGCCGGCCAACCGCGCCCTCGATCGCTCGGCGCTGTTCGACGATCGGTTCCTGAAGACGCTCGAGCACCTCCACATGGTGTCGCGCAAGGTGTTCGCCGGGAACCTGCGCGCCGAGCGCCGCACCCGCAAGGTCGGCTCCGGCATCGAGTTCGCCGACCACCGGACCTACGCGCGCGGCGACGACTTCCGCTACATCGACTGGAACCTGTACGGCCGGCTCGACAAGCTGCTGCTCCGGCTGTTCGAGGAGGAGGAGGACCTCCACATCTACATCCTGATCGACGTCTCGGACTCGATGGCGATCGGCACGCCGCTGCCCAAGCTGCACTACGCGATGCAGGTCGGCGCCGCGCTGACCTACGTCGGCCTGGCCAACCTCGACCGCGTCGCGATCATCCCGTTCGCCGGCAAGCTGATCGACCGGCTGCCGCCGTCACGCGGCAAGAACCGGATCTTCCGGGTGTTCGAGTTCCTGCGCACCTGCGACATCGGCGGCCAGACCGACCTCGCCGAGTGCATGAAGACGTTCGTCGGCCAGAACAAGCGGCGCGGGCTCGCCGTGCTGATCTCCGACTTCTACGACCCGGTCGGCTTCGAGCAGGGCCTCAACACGCTGCGCTACAACAAGTTCGAGCCGTTCGTGCTCCAGGTCTATGACCAGCGCGAGGCCGAGCCCCAGCTCCACGGCGACCTCGCGCTGGTCGACTGCGAGACCGGCGACACCCGCGAGGTGACGGTCTCGAGGTCGCTGCTCGAGGCCTACCAGCGCGAGCACGAGCGCTACTGCAAGGAGCTCGAGGCGTACTGCACCCGGTACGCGATGGCGTTCTTCCGCACCCACACGTCGATCCCGTTCGACGATCTCGTGCTGCAGATCTTCCGGTCGGGAGGGTTCCTGCGGTGAGCATCCTCGGGCCGATCCCGTTCGCGGTGTTCGCGTGGATCGCCGGCGGCGCGGCCGCGCTCGCGATCGGCGCCTACATCATCAAGATGCGGCGGCGCCGGTTCGAGGTCCCGTTCTCGCGGCTGTGGCAGCGCGTGCTCGAGCAGCGCGACGCCAGCGCGCTGTGGAAGCAGCTCAAGCGGCTGCTGTCGCTGCTCCTGATCCTGTTCATCATCGCGATCATGCTGTTCGCCGCGCTCGATCCGACGCTCGGGGTGACCGACCGCAAGGCGCGCAGCGTGGTCGTCCTGTTCGACGCCTCGGCTTCGATGAAGGCGATGGACGGCAACGACAAGGGCGACCAGTCGCGGCTCGACGCCGCCAAGGCGCGCGCCAGGCGCCTGATCGACGGCATGGGCGGCGGCGACGTCGCGATGATCATGAAGGTCGACGGCCAGGCCACGCCGATGTCGCGGTTCTCCGGCGACGCGCCGATGCTCGACAAGACCATCGACGGCATCGCCGCGAGCGACACCCCGGCCGATCTGACCCGCGCGCTCGGCGCCGCCGCCGACGCGCTGCGCGACCGGCCCAACCCGCTGATCGTGCTGGTGTCCGACGGTGCGTTCCCCGAGCAGCAGCTCAGCCTCGTGCGGTGGTCGCCGCCCCCCGCGCCGGGCACCACGGCCGCCCCCGCCCCCGCCGCCACCACGGGCACCGGGCCGACCTGGGCCACCAAGAACCTCGCCGCCGTCGATCTGTCCGGCATCGACGTCCGCTATCTGCCGGTCGGCCGGCGCAGCGACAACGTCGGCATCATCGCGTTCAACGTCCGGCGCTACATCGCCAACAAGGCCGCGTACGAGGTCTACATCGAGGTCCAGAACTTCGGCCAGGAGCCGGCCCACCGCCAGCTCACGCTGTTCAACGGCGACACCGCGGTCGACGTCCGCCGGATCGACCTCGCGCCCGGCCAGCGCGTCCACCAGATCTACGCCAAGCTGCCGGCGAGCGCCGACGACAAGCTCCGCGCGTCGCTGCGCCCGGTCGACGGCCCCGGCGGCTCGGACCCGTTCGCGCTCGACGACCAGGCGTTCGCGCTGCTGCCCGCGCGCAAGAAGCAGAAGGTCCTGGTGGTCGGCACGCCCAACCTCTACCTCGAGGGCGCGCTGCTGGTCTACGAGAACATCGACCTGGTCGGCCGGGTCTCGGCCGAGGACTACGCGGCCCGGCCCGCGATCGCCGACGGCCTCGACGTCGTGGTGTTCGACGACGTCACCCCCGATGTCGTGCCGCCGCCGCCGACCTCGCTGCTGTACTTCCACCCGAGCGGCCCGGCCAGCCCGATCGCCGTGCGCGGCGAGGCCGCCGCCCCGCACATCACCGAGGTCGACGAGGGCCACCCGGTGATGCGCTGGGTCACGCTGTCCGACGTCTTCATGGACCGGTCCGACGCGTTCGCCCCGGACGCGACCCGGGGCGAGTCGGCGCTGGCGTTCTCGGTGCGCGACCCGATCATCGCCGCCAAGCGCGACGGCAAGCGCAAGATCCTCGCGGTCGGGTTCTCGCTGCCGGCCCAGGGCCGCGACAGCGCGACCGACCTGCCGATGCGGGTCGCGTTCCCGATGCTGCTGGTCAACACGCTCGACTGGTTCGCCGGCGATCAGACCGATCTGCTCACCACCTACCCGACCGGCACCCGCGAGCGCGTTCCGCTCGACGGCGTGGTCGGCGCCACCGAGGCCGACGTCCGCGGGCCCGACGGCAAGCTCACCCACACCCCGGTGATCGACGGGCTCGCCACGTTCTACGGCGCGCGGGTCGGCTACTACGACCTCGCGGCCAAGGCACCCGACGGCAGCGTGCTCGCCCGGATCGAGCTCGCCGCCAACCTGGCGTCCCCCGAGGAGTCCGACATCGCGCCGTCGGCCAGGCTCACGCTCGGCGGGCCGGGCGGCAAGCAGCTCGCCGAGCCCGAGGCATTCGCGATCAGCCACAGCCAGAAGCTGTGGATCTACCTCATCGTGCTCGCGGCGGGGCTCATCCTCGTCGAGTGGATCACCTATCACCGACGGATCACCGTGTGACGCCCATCCGCCAAGCCGTTCGCTCGCTGCTCACCGTCTCCGCGCTGGTCCGGATCGCGATCACCGCCGGCGCGGTCGTCGCGGTCGTCGTCGCGCTGTCCGCGTGGATCTCCGATCAGAGCAGCCTGCACGTCGACTGGCTGCCGACCCGGCCGATCGACCTGCTCCGCCCGTCGGCGCTCTACCTGGCCGCGATCGTCCCGGTGTTCTACCTGCTGCGCACGCTGTCGCTGACCGATCTCTCGCTCGCCCAGCAGGTGACCCAGGCGACGCTGCGCTCGCTGGTGATCGCCGGCATCGCGATCGCCCTGGCCCGGCCGTCGTGGATCACCGAGCAGAACAAGGTCGCGGCCATCGCCCTGGTCGACGTCTCGGACTCGGTGTCCGACAAGCAGCTCGCCGCCGCGCGCGGCTACGTCGACCAGCTCGCCGCGGCGTCCGGCGACGGCAACCTCCAGCTGATCACCTTCGCCGAGCAGCCGATCGCCGTGCGTAAGGTCGACGGCAAGCCGCTGTCGGCCGGCATCGCGCGCCACCCCGGCGGCGGCGCCGGCACCGACACCCAGGCTGCGATGCAGCTCGCCTACGGCATGTACCCCGACGGCTACGTCCCGCGCATGGTGATCGTGTCCGACGGCAACCAGACCCAGGGCGACGTCGCGGTCGAGGCCTACCGCGCCAAGGAGCTCGGCGTCCGGGTGTCGTGGCGGACGTTCGACCAGGACAAGACCAGCGAGATCCGCGTCGCCGGCCTGACCCTCCCCGACGACCTCAAGGTCGGCCAGCCCTACGAGGTCACCGCCGAGGTGTGGTCGACCGAGGCCCAGAAGGTCACGCTCGCGCTCCAGCAGGACGAGTTCCCCAACGGCCTCGAGCCGGTCAAGGAGGTCGAGCTCCGCGAGGGCAAAAATCTGGTGGCGTTCAAGTCCGACGCCAAGCACGCCGGCGCCACCACCTACCACCTGCGGCTCGCCCGGTTCGAGCACGACACCGAGAGCCAGAACAACCAGGCCGTGACCACCGCGCCGGTCAAGGGCCGGCCCAACGTGCTCTACGTCGAGGGCGGCATCCTGCGCGAGCCCGCCCAGGCCGGCCACCTGCAGCGCGCCCTGCAGCACGAGAACATCGACGTCACCGTGCGCCCCCCGAGCGGCATCCCGTCCAGCGCCAAGGAGCTCGAGAAGTTCGACCTCGTCCTGGTCTCCGACGTCCCGGCGCGCCTGATGGGCGCCGGCCAGATGCAGGCGCTCGACGCCTACGTCGGCCAGATGGGCGGCGGCCTGATCATGGCCGGCGGCGAGGACTCGTTCGGCTCGGGCGGCTACGAGCGCACCCGGATCGAGCAGATCATGCCGGTCCGGTTCGACTCCGAGAAGGTCGTGACCCAGCCCGACGTCGCGGTCGTCCTCGTCATCGACCGCTCGGGCTCGATGCAGGGCCCCAAGCTCGAGGCCGCCAAGGAGTCCGCGCGCGCCACCGCCGAGGTCCTGTCCCCCAACGATTACATCGCCGTCGTCGCGTTCGACAGCGAGGCCCAGATCTACGTCCACCCGACCCGCGCGCAGAACAAGATGCGGATCTCCAACGACATCGCGCGCCTGCAGTCCGGCGGCGGCACCAACATCTTCCCCGGCCTCAAGGACGCGTTCGAGATCCTCCAGGGCATCAACGCCAAGGTCAAGCACGTCATCCTGATGACCGACGGCGAGGCCCCGTCCGACGGCATCGCCGAGCTGGTCCAGGACATGCGCGCCAGCCGGATCACCGTGTCCTGCGTCGGCGTCCAGGGCGCCGACCGCAACATGCTCTCGATGATCGCCGACGCCGGCGACGGCCGGCTCTACATGGTCGAGGACATCGGCTCGCTCCCCAAGATCTTCATGAAGGAGACCCAGGAGGCGCAGAAGAGCCAGCTGGTCGAGGACGTCATCCACGTCCGGATCGCCAAGCGGGTCGAGGCCATCGAGGGCACCAACGTCGAGAGCGCCCCGCCGCTGCACGGCTACGTCACCACCAAGCCCAAGCCCACGGCCGAGACCATCCTGATCTCCGACCTCGGCGAGCCGATCCTCGCCCGCTGGCGCTACGGCGGCGGCACGGCCGTCGCCTGGACCTCCGACGTCAAGAACCGCTGGTCGACCGAGTGGATCCGGTGGAACGGCTACCCCAAGTTCTGGGCCCAGGTCATCCGCTCGTCGATGCGCCGCAAGGTCTACGACAGCTACGACCTCACCGCCAAGGTCGCCGACGGCCGCGCCCACGTCGTGGTCGACGCGATCGACACCGGCGACAAGTTCGTCAACGAGCTCGACACCCACCTCGAGGTCATCGACCCCGCGACCAGCAAGACGATCGACAAGCTGCCGATGCCGCAGACCGCCGCCGGCCGCTACACCACCGACTTCCGGATCCAGAAGTACGGCAGCTACCTGCTCAAGGCCGTCCACCAGCGCAACGGCCAGACCGTCGCCGAGTCGCTCGGCTCGGTCGCCCTGTCCTACCCGCTCGAGTACCTGCGCACGACCCCCGATCCCGAGCCGCTGCGCCACGCCGCCCAGGTCTCGGGCGGCCGCGATCAGGCCAAGCCCGCCGAGGTCTGGGACCCCGGCCAGGAGAAGGTCAGCTACACCCAGGACCTCTGGCCCTACGTCCTGCTCGGCGTGCTCGCGCTGTTCCTGCTCGACCTCTACGCCAAGCGGGTCCGCCTGTTCGGCTACCGGACGATCAAGTTCCAGTAGCACCGCGGGCCCAGCAGGCGCGACTCAACCCCCGCGCGCGCAGCGGAACCCGAGGTGGGCTGCTCGGTCCGCCGGGTCGGCCCCGCGGCGGCTCGTGGCGCGCACGAACGTGGGGTTGTAGTCGTTCCAGGCGCCGCCGCGGATCACGTACCCTGTCCTCGGCTTCCTGGGAATCCACTCACTGCGTGAGCTCGCAGCACCGACGCCGGCTCCGGCCGCGAAGCGGTCCGCCGTCCATTCCAGCACGTTCCCCGCCATGTCGAGCGCTCCAAACGGGCTCGCTCCCTCCGGGAAGCTCCCCACCGGAGCTGTGGTCTCCCAGTCGTCGCTGGCGTGGTACATCGCGTGCCAGCTCTTGTTCCGCTCGCGCCTCACCATCGCGACGCACTCGAGGCCACAGGCGTTCAGCCGGGTCGCGCGCGGCTCGTCGTTGCCCCACGGGTACTCACGTCCATCCGTGCCCCGCGCCGCGTACTCCCACTCGGCCTCGGTCGGCAGCCGCTTGCCGGCCCACGTGCAGTACGCTCTTGCCTGATTCCAGTCCACGCAGTTGATCGGATGGTCCGGTCGCTCATCGCCGTTGCAGGACGTGCTGAGGTCGTCTGCGCCGGGCTCGTGCCATTGCACGGTGTGCGGCGAAGCGGTGCAACCCCCGGCCTTGACGCAGTCCGCGTAGGCCTTGACCATCACCTCGGTCCGATCGATGCAGTACGTCGCCAGCGCGACTGCGTGCGGCCGGGGCTTGGTGGCGTTGCCGGTGCCCTCGACGCTCCCCATCCGGAACGTCCCCGCCGGCACCCGCACCATGCCCGCCGGGCAGCCTCCGGACGGAGGTCGTGTGGGTTGTGGCGAGGGCGGTCGGGCAGGGACCGTCTGCGCATCGGGCGGACCGGCGGCAACGCCAGGGGGAACGCCGATCGGAGGCCGCGGCGTGTCCCCGTGCAGGCCAACCGCGATCAGCACGACCGTGACCGCAGCAACGACGAACACCACGAACCCGAGGACGAAGCGTCCTGCGCGACCGCGCCCACCCTCGCGCGGCGCGCCGCGGCCCCCGATCCCCGCCCACTTCGGCGACCGGGACCGAGGACTGCGGCCCCGCCCCGCCTGTCCGCCTCCGATCCCGACCTGCTGGACGATCCGCTCCAGCCGGTCGAGCTGGTCTTGCTGCTCGATGTAGCGCAGCACGGCGATGGCGCGCTCGGTCTGCGACACTGTCCCCCCAGGGAGGTATCCGGTCGGGATCCGGGCCCGAAACACGACGGCCTCGAACTGCGACGGCAGCAGTCGCTCCAGCTGACTCAACAACGCCACACGCCGTGGTGCGGTGCGTTCCTTGGATGCAGGCTGCGCCGGCTCCGATCTCGGCGCGATCGCGGACGCTGGCTCCGCGGCCGCCCTGCCCTCGACATCGTCCCGCTGGTTCATGGAGGAGCTCCCTGCAACGTGTGCATTGGGCGACGCTCGCCCCGCCGCCACGACACATGCTTCGTATGGCTGGCAAAAGCGCAGCCAGATCAGCTCGTTGCGCGCCCGACGAGCTGCGCCGCATCCCGAACAGCCGCCCCGGATGTCTCGGGGGAGCGGTCCCGCCGGGTCGCGGGCCCTATGGAAAAAACCGTGCGGGAGAACTCGCACGCCCGCGTCGTCACGTAGGCCGCCCACGGAGAAAAGAGGAAAGAAGAAACAGACCAGAAAAGACACGACCTGCACCTACCCGGGCTGCAGCAACCGGATCTTCCTCGAAGGCCATCACATCAAGCACTGGGCCGATGGCGGCGAGACCAACCTGACCAACATCGCGTTGCTCTGCAGCATGCACCACCGCTTCGTCCACGAGTACGGCTATGCGATCGAGCTCGGGCCGGATCAGCGGCCTCGATTCCGCGATCCGCACGGTCGACTGGTTGCAGAGGTCCCGGAGCGCCCGGTATTGGCGGACCTTGGCTGGCCACACATCCGGGCAGTGAACGCGCCGCTGGCGATCAGGGCGGACACGATCGCATGCGGCTGGGACGGGAGGCCGGCCAACTACGGCGCAATCGTGGGGCACTTCGTGGCCGCGGATGGCGGTCCCTGATCGCTGCAAGCGCAATGCGGACAGTCCGGGTGACGAAGTGGTCTGCCGTGGACTGATCCATGACCGTGCCAGCCCGTCAGCGCAGGATCGCGGCATCGTACGGCCATCGTCCTCGGCTCCCAGCTCCGCATCGCGGCCGACCGCGCCCGGAGCGCCCAGTGCAGCCACCCTTGAGCTGCGAAGCGATGAACGCGTTGCCGGTGTCATCGGCCGCAACCGACCGGGTCTGCGATAACGCTGCAATCACGATGACTTGGCGGGTCGAAATCTCACAGCCGACGATTCCGCGGAACCGCCGCAGCTGATCGCTGAAACGCCCGCCGCCGTCCGATCGCCGCCCCCGCCCGATCGCCGAGACCGTCGCCGCCACCCGCCCGCCGCCGCCCGCCGTCGCGGCCACCGCCGCTGCCGTCCGGGCGGCCCGCAATCAGGCCCCGCCCGCCGAGGTCCGGGACCCGACGGTGAGAAGCTCAGCCTTCTTTCCAGCCCGGACCGGCGACTGCGGGTAGCCCGTCGACGGCAAGGGCACGGATGCGTCACGCCGACCCTGCGCGCGGTGTGGATCGACCGAGATGTCGTGGTGAAGCTTCAGCCGGCGTGCGTGGTAGCTTGCGGGAATGGTTCGCGTTGCCGAGCGCTCGCACCTGACCGCCGACGAGTATCTCGCGTGGGAACGGCAGCAGCCGGTCAAGCATGAATTCTTCCACGGCGAGGTGTTCGCCATGGCCGGCGGCAGCATGCGCCACAACGCGCTGTGCGGGCGGCTCATCGAGGTGCTCGGCGCGCAGCTACGCGGTCGCTGCGTCGTGTTGACGTCGGACCAACGGGTCGTCTCCATGCGCCGCGAGCGCTACGTCTACCCCGACGTCTCGGTGGTGTGCGGGCCGGCGATGCCCGAGCCGGGCCACGCCGACGTGCTGGCCAACCCGGTGATCCTCGTCGAGGTGCTGTCCGAGTCGACCGAGCAGTACGATCGAGGTCTCAAGTGGGACGGATACCAGCGCATCGAGTCGCTGACCGACTACGTCCTCGTGTCCCAGGCCGAGGCCCGCATCGAGCACTTCCGGCGTGACCGCAACCGCACCTGGGTCTATCAGCTGTCCGGCGCCGGCGAGCGGCTCACGCTGTCCAGCGGTGTCGAGCTCGACGTCGATGCGATCTTTGCCGGGGTGATGCAGCTGCCCGGCGATTGAGCATCGGGAAAGTAGCCGGAGCTCAGAACCGGTAGGCGATCCGCAGGAAGCTGGTCAGGCCGATCACCGCCGGATCGGCGACCGACGACGCCATGTCGAAGTGCGTGATCGGCGTGTAGTTGAGGAACACCGATCACATCGCGAACCAGTCGCGGTTGAACCCGTAGTACACGTGGCCGCCGAGCGACAGGATGCTCGACTGGGCGGCGCCGGAACAGGTGATGAGGTCGGTGACCGAGCACACCTTGCCGGCGCTGTCGTCCTTGATCGAGTTGTAGGCGACCTCGGCCTCCCACTCGCCGCGGCCGTCGGCGAGATCGTGGGCCGCCGACGCGCGAACGGTCGTCGACGAGGTCCGCTGGTAGGTCGACGAGCCGACCCCGAAGATCCGCGAGCCGTCGACGCCGAGCCGGAGGTCCTTGATCGAGCGCCGATCGGTGATCGCGCCGTAGACCTCGACGCTCTGGGCCGCGGGGAGCGGGAACGTGGCGGCCATGACCGGCTTGCCGGCCGCGTCGAGCTGCGGCGGCGCCGTCAGGGTCACCGCGCCGCGGTAGCGATACGCGACGGCGGCGGTGATCTGGAACCGCTGCAGTTTCGCCGAGCCCGGCCGACAGGCTGCCGCGGCCCTCGTTGGTGGCGATCCGCTGGATGTAGGCCTCGTTCTGGACCATGTTGGCGTTGGGATCCCCTGTTCGGCTACCGGACGATCAAGTTCCAGTAGACCCGCGCGCGCAGCGGAACCCGAGGTCACGCTCAGGATTCGAGACTTCACGCATGCCGCGGTACTCGGTCAGCCACACCGTTCCAAAGAAACGATGCATTGGGCGACGCTCGCACGGCGCCCACGATACGGTTCTCGTGGGTCCAAAAGCGCCGCCGGATCAGGGCATTACGACGCCGGAGCCACGACAAGCGACCGCGGCGTTCAAGCTCGACGGGTTCCACGCCGCGGTAGCCGACGCGCAGCCAGCGACGGCCGGTGAGCGGTGGACCGACGAGGGCCATTCGACTGCCCGACCAGCTACCCGTTCTTCCGCGCTTCACATGACTGGCCTGTTCGGTCGTTGCGCCCGGTGATCGTCGAGTAGCATCAACGTCGGATCGGGCGATGCACCTCGATCCACCGCTCGAACTCGGATGGTCGTAACTGGTAGCGGTGGAAGGTGCCATCGTTGAGATTCTGCAGATCCTCCAGCGCGAGCGCCTGGAACTTCGGTCGATCCTCGCTCGGAGCGTGCGCTTCGGACAGCGTGGCGATCCTGGTCGCGAGGTCGGCCGGCGCTGGCAATTCCTGCACGATGGTGCGAACCAGCTCGCGTAGGGCTTCGCGATACCGGAGCCGGAACGGATCGGGTTCACCGAGCGACTTGACGATCGCCCGGTACCGTTCCGCCGAGCGCTGGTATGCCCACAGGTACACATCACGCAGCGCCGAAATCTGGCCTTGTTCGTAGAGGCCGAGCGTGGCCAGCGTGTAGGCCTCGCGAGGAAGGTCCACGAACGAGAGCGGCTGGAGGTTGCGGCGCAGCAAGGGGATGTTCGCCGCCAGCCGCGAGGTCCGCTTGTTCACGTCCGCGAAGGGTTGCAAGTACGGGATGTGGACGAGCAAGAAGAACGACTGCTCGAAGGGGTCCTCGATCTTGTCGGCGGTCTCGACCATCTGGATGAAGAGCTCCTCGATCTGCTGCGGCACATCAAGTGGAAGAAACGTGCTGTCGTGGATCCGGACGGTTGTCCGCCGCAGTCGTCCTTCATCCGCCCGATCAGGAAGCAGGTTGTCGGCGAGCATCCCGTGGAGCGAGCGCAGCGTGTGGGGTGCGAGAGGCAGCGTCGCCGCTTCGTCCACGAGGTACTCGATGGCCTGCTTGTGGTTGAGCAGCATCTGCGTCTCGAGAACTCGATGACCTTCGGACGCGACGCGGTCGCGGAACAGTCGCTCGGTGTCGAGCAGCGAATAGGTGTTCCCTTCGAGCCGGCTCGAGTTCCATGACAGATCGATCAGCAACCGCTCGAAGACATGACGGGCCCACGTGCCCGCAGGCTGGTTGGCGTCGGGAGTAGCGCCGAGCTCGCGCAGCCGGAGGAGGTCCGGATCGCGCAGGTAGGAGGTCACGTTCGGCTGATAGCCGTCGAGGAGCGAGCGATCGTAGCTGCAGGGAGTACGCTCGTGGACGGGCCGGTTGACCCGGGCGACGACCTCCTCTCCTTCCGCTGAAAAGATCCAGCCCGAGATCGGCGAGGTCGTCCCGCTGACGAGGTGAGCCGTGGAACGTCTCACCGGGACCACATCTGGAAGCGAAGCCACCCGATCGAGCGGAGCCGGCCCCGGGAAGTACTGGCTGGCGCGGGTCCCGCCCTTTCGATGCAGGAGTCTCCTGTCTTCGAGGGCCTGCAACACCCGTCGGAACTTCCAGGGAGCGTCCCCCGAGCGACGTACCGCCTTCTGGAGAGCACTGCGCCGCAACCCTTCGGGGTGCTGCCGGAGGGCGTTGAGGATCGCTTCTTCGAGCGTCATGCTCAACGAGCCTGCCATAGTTTGGAACTAGTTTCAAACTAGTTTCAAACTCGTTCGGAACTAGTTTCAAACAACTCGGAGAGAATGGCGTGGTCGGGTCCGACGGGATCATCGCGGGCTGGCTCGATCGCGAAGCCGGAGCCCTGCGCGCCGGCTACGCGGGGCTCCGCATCAGTGGCAACGCGCCGGACATGCAGCCCGCGCAATGGGCGGCGCTCGCCGAATACGAAGCTCGTTGCCACCGCGCGTTCGCTGCGCGGCACATCCTCGCGCTGTGCAGCTATCCGCTCGACCAGTGCACGCCGGGCAAGCTGCTCGACGTCCTGCGCGCCCACAGCGTTGCCATCGTGCGCGATCGTGGCCGTTCGCACGCGCTGCGCAGCGCGACCGCCGTCATGGCGTTCCTCGCCGGGGAGCCGGCGCCGGCGCGCCACGGTCACACGGTCGAGATCTTCGGCGAGCACGATTTTCCAGGCGATGACATCGCGCGCTGGCTGCGCACGTCGATCGATCGCGGCGAGGCGGCAGGAGTGCTCGCGCGGCGGACCCATCTGGAGCGGATCTGCGAGGAGCTGGCCGCGATCGGCGTCGACATCGACGACGAGGTGGCGCGAGAGCGGCTCGTGCTCGTCGATGCGGAGCGCGTGTTCACGGCGTCCTGGTCGATGCCCGGGCTCCGCGAGACGCCCGTGATCGAGCAGGTGCTCGCACCGATCGTGCGCGCGCTCGATCGATACCAGCGCGCACGCGTCTACGGCGAGCTCGTCGACCGGTTCGCCGCCGTCGGGGATCGCGATGGGGCGCTCGAGCTCGAAGGCTGGTGGCATCGCCAGCTCGCGCAGCACCCGATCGAGCTGCGATGCGGATACGAGGTCGCTTCGTTTGGCGGATCGCTGGAGGACCTGCGCCGGCTGTGCAGCGCGCATGACGCCATGGTCCCGAGCCGTGGACCGGTCGTGCCGGAGCTCGCGGTCGCCGAGCGCGACGTATTGTTCCGCGCAGTGCAGCCGATCCGCGAGCATCTGATGACCTTGCAGCGGGTGACGAGCGAGCTTGGCAAGGCCGTGACCTTTGCCGAGCTCGCCGACATCGTGGATCGCGAGTGCAAGGACGCGTTCCATGCCGCACAGGTCGCGTTGCTGGTCGGACACGACGACCGATGGCGCGATCTGGTGAGCGAGCGGCCGTTTCCGATCATCGTCCCCGACGGCGATCGCCCGATGCACTTCTCGACCGCGGAGGCGACCGGCGCAGCGCACCCGGAGCTCGCACGGGTAGGCTCGCAGGCCGCGAGCGTCGTCCCGCTGCCCCGGGTGCGGCAGCGCGTTCACGATCGAGTTACCCCGCGTCGCGGACCTCGTGCTCGACGGTGCCGCCGTGGTCGCGGGCGCGGCCGGTCAGAACCGGTAGGCGATCCGCAGAAAGCCGGTCAGGCCGATCACCGCAGGGTCCGCGACCGACGACGCCATGTCGAAGCGGGTGATCGCGGTGTAGTTGAGGAACACCGAGCCCATCGCGAACCAGTCGCGGTTGAACCGGTAGTACACGTTGCCGCCGAGCGACAGGATGCTCGACTGCGCGGCGCCCGAGCAGGAGATCAGATCCGTGACCGAGCACACCTTGCCGGCGCTGTCGTCCTTGGTCGAGTTGTAGGCGACCTCGGCCTCCCACTCGCCGCGGCCGTCGGCGAGGTCGTGGGCCGCGGACGCGCGCAGGGTCGTCGACGAGGTCCGCTGGTAGGTCGACGAGCCGACGCCGAAGATCCGCGAGCCGTCGACGCCGAGCCGGAGGTCCTTGATCGAGCGGCGATCGGTGATCGCGCCGTAGACCTCGACGCTCTGGGCCGCGGGGAGCGGGAACGTGGCGGCCATGATCGGCTTGCCGGCCGCGTCGAGCTGCGCCGGCGCCGTCAGCGTCACGGCGCCGCGGTAGCGATACGCGACGGCGGCGGTGATCTGGAACCGCTGCAGCTCGCCGAGGCCGGCCGACAGGCTGCCGCGGCCCTCGTTGGTGGCGATCCGCTGGATGTAGGCCTCGTTCTGGACCACGTTGGCGTTGGGATCCGGGTTCGCCAGGAACGCCTGGGCCTGGACGTTGAGGGTCTCGGTGTCGACCCGGTTGAAGCTCAGCGTGCCGCGCAGCCGCTGGTCCGGCTTCCAGTTGACGCCGGCCGACAGGTTGGTGAGCCCGGCGTTGACGGCGTTGGAGCCCAGCACGTCGAGCACCACGAAGTGGTAGAAGTCGAGCTTGGTGCCGTAGCGCCAGTAGCCGCTCGACGTCCCGAACACGCGCGGGGCCTCCGACGACAGCGGCGCGAGCACCACGCCGCCGAACGAGCCGTAGGCGTCGAGCGTGCGGTAGGCGGCGCCGAACCCGCCCGCGCCGGTGAACCGCCCGGCGTCGGAGCGGCTGCCGTCGGCGGCCGGGTTCGACTTGAGCGGCTGGTAGTCGGTGTCGATCGAGCGCGATCCGCGGATCGGGTACAGCCCGCCGAACCCGAGCAGCGTGAACCTGGCCGAGCTTGCGTAGTCGATGCGCAGCCCGTCGATCTTGACGCCGCCGAGGTCGGGCACGAACTGGCGGCCGAAGAACACGTCGCTGCGCGCGCCGTTGCGGACCAGCCACAGCTCCTTGATCTCGAGCTCGCTGCGGCCGAGGAAGCCGGACTGCGAGGTGGTCTGCGTCGACGGCGTGAAGCCGCTGCCCGTGGTGCTGCCGGGGTCGTTGACCATCCGGCCGCGGACGTCGACCCGGGCGTCCCACCGGCTGGTCGCGATGTGGCGGAAGTCGGTCTGCAGCCGGAGATCGGTGAACAGCCGGCTGAACCCGCTGGCCGACGGCACCGACCCGACCGCGCCCGCCAAGGTGCCGGCGGGCGCCGCGAGCGTGCCGCCGGACTCGTGATAGCCGAACGAGGTCGACGTCAGGCTGCCCTGGATCAGGGTCCCCTGCGCGGTCCGGTCGCTGTCGACCTTGTCGACGAAGAACCGGTCGCGCTCGAACACGTTGTCCTTCTTGCTCGCACCGAGGTCGTGGCCGTTGAGATCCTGCTTCTGGAGCGCGCCGCCATCGTCCTTGGCCTTGCTGGGGGCGCTGTCGTCGCTGGGCCGCGCGGCCTTCGCCTTCCGCGTCGGCCGCACGTCGCTGTCGTCGCTGTCCGCGGCGTCGTCCGCGGCGTCGGTCGCCTTGGGCTTGGCCGCGGCCTCGGGGATCGCCGCGCCGATCACGAGAAGGCTGATCAGGATTCTCGTCATCGCCATGAAGGTCCTTGCTGCGCCGAGATCAACGGCAGACCGACTCGATCCGGAAGCCGGAGGTGCCGCTGGTGGGCGACGCCGGCAGCCAGGTGTTGGGGTTATGGCACGTCGCGCACACCACCTGTGCCTTGTGATCGACGCCCTGGACCAGGCCCTGGCGGAACGCGTCATCGCGGTGACAGCCGATACATAGCGGCGACGCCCCGGCGAAGTTGCCGTTCTTGTGGCAGTCGAAGCACGCGATCGTGCGGTGCAGGCCGGTCAGGTTGCAGCCCGCCTTGGAGTGATCGAACCGCGCCGGCGCGAACGACCACTGGGTGTGGCACTCCCCGCAGCGCGGGGACAGCGAGTTGTTGTGGATGTCGTCCTGGCGGTGGCAGTTGATGCACAGGTTGCCGCTGCCGGCGAGCGGGCGGTTGTCGCGGTGGCAGCGCTCGCACGCGATGTTGTCGTGCATGCCGCGGAGCGAGAAGTCGCCGATGTCATGCAGCGGCTTGACGTCGCCCCACGTCCGGGTGGTGTGGCACTGCGCGCAGCCGGTGCCGTACTGGCCCTTGTGGACCGCGGGCTCGGGGTGGCAGCCGAAGCAGTCGGTCGGCCGCGGCTTGAACGTCACCGACGGATGGCAGTCCGAGCACCGCACGGTCAGGTGCTTGCCGTCGAGCTTGAACGCCGACATCGTGTTGTGGTTGAAGATGTTGTCGCCGGTCTCGACGTGGCAGTGCTCGCACTTGTCGCCGAGCCGGCCGCGGTGGGCGTCGTCCTGCTTGTGGCAGCCCTCGGCCGCGCAGGTGGTCGGGGCCTCGGCGAACTTGCGCTGCGGGTGACACGCCTCGCACTTGTTCTTCCTGTGCTCGCCCTTGAGCGGGAACGCCGCGACCTGGCCCTTGGCGTCCTTGGGGAACGGCTGATCGTGGTCGAACTTGAGCGCGTCCCACACGCCCGACACGTGGCAACCCAGGCACTTGCCGCCGAGCGTGCCCTTGTGCAGCGAGTCCTCGTGGCACTGGCCGGCGGCGTTGCAGTTGGGCTTGAGCTCGGAGAACGAGGTCTTGCCCTTCTTGTCACGGCCGGTGTGGCAGGCGGCGCACGCCACGTCCTTGTGGCGCTTGATCAGCGGGAACGAGCCGTTGGGCCCATGGACCTCGGCGATGATCGCGCTGCGCTTGGTGTCGACGATGATGTTGCCGCCGTTGCGGTGGCACTGCAGGCACTGCGAGCTCTTGTACTTGCCGTCGGGGTGCTCGTCGTCGGCGTGGACCTTCGCGTGGACGTGGCACGACTTGCAGTCCTTGTTGGGGTTCAACGCAAAGCGCTCGAACTCCGACGGGCTGGAGCCGCGGTGGCATGCGCGGCAGGTCACCTCGGCGTGCTTGAACTCGAGCTTGAACTTGGTGTGCGCGCCGTGGTTGAAGTTGCTGGGCGTGAACCTGGGGCCACCCGACGGGTGACAGGTCTCGCAGCGCGGCAGCGAGCCGAACTCCTTGAACCGGTCGCCGTGCTTGTTGTCCTTGGCGTGGCACTGCTCGCACGCCCGGTTGGGCTTGACCTCGCCGAGCGCCTTGGTGTGGCACTGCTCGCACTTGATCTTCCTGTGCGCGGGCCCGAGGTCGAACCGCGTGCGCTCGCTGTGATCGAACACCTGGATGTTCGCCAGGTCCTTGAACGTCGGCGAGTGGCACCACTCGCACGCCCGCGCCCCGAACAGGTGGCCGTTGTGCGGGCTCTGGTGGCACCCCGAGTTGCTGCACGAGTCGGGCTTGGTGAACGGCAGCTTGTAGACGTTCTTGACGTGGCACTTGGTGCACGCCACGTCGTGGTGGCGGCCGAGCAGCGGCATCGCCGCGTCCTTGCGGTCGTCGTGGTTGAACTGCATCGCCGGCCTGGCCGGCTTCCACACGCTCTCGCCGTGGCAGCGCTCGCAGGCCAGGAGGTCCTTGCGCACGAGCTTGTGGGGCTGATCCTTGGCGTGGCAGCTGCCGCAGCCGCGATCGGTGCCCATGAACACGCGCAGCCCCTGGTCCTTGCTCTTGGCCTTGTGGCAGTCGTTGCAATCGGTGGCGGCGTGCTTGCCCTTGAGCTGCCAGCCGGTGAGCTCGTGATCGAAGGCCTTCTGGCCGCCCTTGATCGACGACCAGCCCATCGGGTCGTAGTCCTTGCCCTTGTGCTCGTGGTGGCAGGACTCGCACTTCTTGCCCTTGACCTGCGCCGAGGCGTGGAAGCCCTTGCCGGCGGCGATCCGCGCGCCGAGGTTCTGGTGATCGTGGCAGTTCAGGCACTTGTCGTTGGACAGCTCCTTGCTATCGCCGACGTGACAGTCGTTGCAGTGATCCTGGGCGTCAAGCGTGGCGTGGCTCCGGGTCAGCGGCCCCGGCGAGCTGCCGAAGAACTGGTCGGCGAGCGCGTCGCGCACGAGGATCGACAGCAGCAACAGCGCGGCCATTGCGAGCGCGCGGCCCACCACACGTGTCATGGGTGTCATCCTACCAAGCACGGGACCACGAGACCCAGATGTGAACGGCCGCGAAGCCGGTGAGGAGCACGGTGAACGGGACGTGAACTTTCTTCCATGAGTGGAGCAGCAGCTGCGCCTTGGGCGCGACGACCTGGCGGCGCGCGATCACGATCATCCGCGCCGCGCGACGCGCGAGGTCCCGGCGGGTCCTGCGATCGACGCCGAGCTGCTTGAGCCGGCCGCGCCGCGCCATCGTCGCCGGGATCCGGCCGATGTCCTGGAAGATCAGCCACCACAGCGCGCGGGTCACGCTCGGGGACATCGCGACCTCCTGCGCCCGGGAGCGGTGGATCGCGAGCTCGCGGTCGATCTCGGCCATCGGCACCGTGAGCCGCGGCCGCACCTTCTGGAACGCGCGCTCGTGGTCGAGCTCCTCGAGCTCGACGCCGCTCGACAGCCCCGGGACCTGAGTATACAGGTACCGGCCGAGGAAGCCGCTGACCACGACGATCGCCATGCTCCAGAACGCCGCCGACACCCAGGTGTCGAGCCGCAGCGCCGAGTGCAGGATGACGAACATCGGCCCGACCGTGCCGGCCATCAGGTGGAAGTCGAACCACATCGTGTTCGACGCCAGCCAGCGGAACAGCTTGATCCGCCGGAAGATCGGGTAGATCGCGGCGAGGATCATCAGCGCGGTGCCGACCAGGCCGCAGTAGATCGCCAGCGGCTCGCCGGCGCGGAACCGCACGTTCTCCAGCACGCCGCTGTCGGCGATGCCCTCGAACCCCGACGCCGCGCGCAGCGTGGCGAACTGGTACGACATGGTCGGCGCGTACAGCCGGAGCAGGACCTCGCCGAGCGCGAGCAGGAACGCGAAGATCCCGAGCACCCACATCACGAGCGGCGCGTAGCGGCCGCGCTTGACCTTGGCGAGCCCGCCCGAGCGCACCGCGAGCCCCTCGGTGAACGGCATCACCGGCAGGACCTCGCGACGATCGCGCCTGGCCAGGTCGTCGTCGTAGCCGCTGCGCGCGAGCTGCGCCATCCGCGGCGACCGCTCGCGGAACAGGTTGTACGGGTTGACCTCGATCAGCGAGCCGGTGGGGCACGCCGACACGCAGGCCTGGTCGCCGTACGCCATGCAGTGATCGCACTTGTTGGCGATCCGGCGGGCGCGCGCGATCCGCGGCGTGCCGGGGCCGAACGCGAGCGCGTTCTTCTTCTCCAGCCGGTTCTTGAAGTCCTTCTTGAAGGTCGGCGCGTCGGCCTCGACCTCGATCATGTCGATCGCGCCGTACGGGCAGGCCTGCGCGCACGCCGTGCAGCCGGTGCAGGTCGACTCGTTGATCACGACCTCGCGCCGGTCCGCGTCGAACCGGATCGAGTCGTACGCGCACGGGTCGATGCACCGCTGGTCGGTGCAGGTCCGGCACGTGTAGATGAAGTCGAGCATGCCGAGCTGGTAGCCGCCGAGGGTCAGCCGGCGCGCGCCATAGCGCTCCTCGCAGGCCTCCTCGCA
>JBGQCL010000070.1:0-32775 GCA_041495365.1 Kofleriaceae bacterium
GATCCTCGACCGCGGAACCCGCGGCGTCCGGTGAGCCGACCTGGCCCGAGCTCGACCGCCGGGTCGGCGAGCGCCGGGTGGCCGATCGCCGCGCCGCGGTCGAGGCAGCGCCGGTCGCGCTCGACGACGACGGCTGGCCGCTGGAGTCCAGCGAGGCGCCGCCCGCGGCAGAACCGGCCGCATCACCGCCGGCGCCGGCGCTGCAGCTGCCGAGCCCGGCCGCCGCGGCCTACGAGGCGGCGCGCATCGTCGGCGAGATGGTCGGCGACATCGAGTCGGTCCCCGGCGCCGCGCTGGTCGCGGCCGCCGCGGCCGGGGCTGCGATCGAGGTCGCGCGCGCCCGGGTCGCGGCGGGCGAGCCCGAGCGGCCGCCGCCCCCGCCGCCCGACGAGGCCGAGAGCCGGGATCCGGTGAAAACCGTGCGCATGCAGCGCGAGCGGATCCTGCGCGCGCTCGCCGAGGACATCGCGGCAAACACCGCGGGCGCCGGAGCGGCGGCGATCGCGCCGGCGATCGGCGATCGGCCGAGCCAGTCGCCGCTCGCGCGCGACGGCCGGGCGACCACGCATCCTGGGCACGGGCACGGGCACGGGAACGGGCACGGGCACCCGGGGCGCGACGATCATGCGGCCGACGACCTCGACGACGGGCTCGACCCGGTGGCGATCGCGGCGGCGGCGATCGCCCGGCTGCGCGCGCGCGCCCGCAGCGATCTCGCCGGGCTCCGCGTCCAGTACCAGCGCCACGACATCGTCGTGCTGGTGATCGCGCTGGTGATCATCACGGTCGTCGGCCGGTTCCACAGCGGGCTGGTCACGCCGGCGCTGGTGCCGTTCGAGCCCGGCGCCGACCACGGCCTGACGTTCCAGCACCCGCGCGGCTGGCTGGTGTCGCAGGCCGAGCCGCTGCCCGCGCCGCGGATCGTCCACGAGGTGTCCCCGCCGCCCGGCCGGCCGGCCGGTGCGCCGTACCGCGTCGAGCTGACCTCGACGGCGGACCCCGGCGCGCGGATCGAGGTGATGATCGACAAGAAGCCGGCGTGGAGCAACATCGTCACCGGGCTCGACCTCGACCGCCGGACCCGGTGGGGCGAGCTGTACGCGCTCGACGACAGCTCGGTGCGCTCGGTCGAGGACCACCAGTGGTTGCGCACCGCCTACCGGTTCGCCCATGTGCAGGACAAGGGCGACGTGCCGCGGATCGATCATGGGCTGGAGTACGCGACGATCGACCGCGAGCAGATCTACGTGCTCACGCTGTTCGGCTCGCCGGCGGAGATCGACGAGCTCGAGGACCGCGTGGTGCCGACGCTGCGGGTCGCGACCCAGACCGGCCTGCCGCTCGTGCCCCAGACCGGCCACCTGTCGTCGCGCAAGTACCCCAACGCGGTCGCCCGCGCGTTCGGCTCGACGGTGATGGTGGTGGTCGCCGACCTGATCGACGGCCGGCTGCGCGCGCGCGGCGGCGGCTCGGGTGTCATCGTCGGCAAGGACGGCTCGATCCTGACCAACTACCACGTGATCCACGACCGCAGCGGCCGGCTCCACGACGCCTTCGTGATCGGCCGGTTCAGCGAGCAGGACCGGGCGCCGCAGCTGCACTGCGCCGGCAAGCCGAGCCGCAGCAAGCTGCAGCGCGAGCTCGACCTCGCGCTGATCAAGTGCGACATGGACCTCGACGGCCGGACCTGGGCGCCCGCGCGCAGCGGCGCGGCCTGGCCGACCCTGCCGCTCGCCCACACCGCGGACGTCAAGACCGGCCAGCGGCTGTGGGTGCTGGGCTATCCCGACGTCGGCGGCGGGGGCCTGACGCTCAGCGAGGGCGACGCGCTGGGCTGGAGCGGCGTCGACGGCGCCGCCGGCAACGACTTCATCAAGACCGACGCGGCGATCCGGCACGGCAACTCCGGGGGCCCGGTGGTCGGCGACGACGGCCGGCTGCTCTGCATCGCGTCGGCGGTGCGCACCAAGCTGAACGCGGCGGGCGACGTCGTCGAGGTCGTCCAGGCCGGCGGCCGGGTCCGGCCGATCGCCGCCGCGAGCGATCTGCTGGCGATCGCCGCCGCCGGGTGGACACCGCGCGAGGGCGCGACCGACGTCGAGCTCCAGCCCTCGGCGATCGAGGTGCCCGCCGAGGGCGTGCAGATCCAGAGCCGCGTGCTCGACGTCGCCAGCGAGGCCCCGGTGCGCGACGCGCTGGTCATGGTGCTGCGGCCCGGGGTCAACGCGGCGACGCTCGACGTCAACCGGCTCGACGACCAGGTGCTCGCGTACGGCCGGTCCAACGCGCAGGGCGAGGTCGTGCTCAAGCAGCCGGTCCCGGTGCCGGGGACGTACTCGTTGATGGTCGTCGCCCGGGGCTACGAGCCGCTGATCGGCGAAGGCGAGCTGACGCTGGCCGCCGACACCCCGGCGGTGTTCGATCCGTGGGGCAAGCTGCTGCTCCGGGCGCGTTGATCTCAGCCCTGGGCGCGGGTGCCGCGCGCGCGCAGGATCTCGTCGATCACCCCGTCGAGCAGCTTGGCGGTGAACGGCTTCTCGACGAACGCGTCGGGCTCCTCCTCGCCGCCTTCTCCCCGGGTCCGGCCGACGTACCCCGACATCAGGATCACCGGCAGCTCGGGGAGCGTCGCGCGCGCGAACGCCAGCACGTCGTAGCCGGTGCGGTGCGGCATCGTGACGTCGAGCACCGCGAGGTCGAACGGCTCGTCGCGCAGCCGGTCCTCGGCTTCCTGGCCGTCGGCGGCGGCGACCACGGTGGCGCCGCGGCGCTCGAGCAGCCGGCGCACCGTCGCGCGGACCGACGGCTCGTCGTCGGCGATCAGCACGCGGATCCCGGCGAGCCGCGGGATCGGCGCGGTGCCCTCGACCCGGGCGGGCGCGATCGCGACGGCGCCCGGCACGATCGGCAGACGGACCCGGAACCGCGCGCCGTGACCGGGGGTCGAGTCGACCTCGATGTCGCCGCCGAGCCGCCGCACGATGCCGTGCACGGCGGACAGCCCGAGGCCGTGGCGGTCTTGCCGGGTCGAGAAGAACGGGTCGAAGATCCGGGTCAGCATCCCCGGGTCGATCCCGACGCCGTCATCCGCGACCTCGAGCTGCCACCACGGCGCGTTGTCGCGCAACAGGATCCGGCTCGCGACCGCGATCTCGCGCCCGCCTGCGTCGCTGGCGTTGGCGACCAGGTTGCTCACGACCTGGCGCAGCAGGCCGGGATCGGCCTCGACGACGCCCGAGCCGGCGCCGGGTGCGATCTTGAGGGTCGCCGAGCCCGGAACGATCCGCGTCAGCTCGCCCGACAGCTCGCGGAGCAGCGCATCGGGGTCGAGCCGCACGGTCACGAACCGGCCGCGTCCGGTGTAGGCGAGCAGCTGCCGGGTCAGCTGGGTCATCCGGCCGGCGGCTGCCTCGATCCGGCGCAGCGCTTCGCGGGCGCTCTCGCCGAGCTGGGGGTCCTCGCGCGCCGCGCTCGCCTCGGCCAGCACGCCGACCAGCAGGTTGTTGAAGTCGTGGGCGATGCCGCCGGCGACCAGGTTCAGGCTCTCGATCCGCTGCTCGTCGGCGGCGTTGGCGGCGGCGCGGGGCGCCGCGGCAACGGCCGGCGCGGGCGCATCGATCTGGATCTCGACCGCGACCAGCTGGACCACCGGCTGGCCGGCGAGCTCGCCGGGCGCCACCAGGACGCGGACCGGCGTTCCACGGATCGTGAGGTGGTCCTCGGCGGTGCCGGTCTGCGCGGCGGCGCTGCGCAGCGCTTGCCAGCGCACCGGGTCGAGCCCGAGCACGGTCGGGCCATCGGCGCCGATCAGCGCCTCGCGGGGCTGTGCGAGTAACCTGCAGGCCGCCGGGTTGAGCTCGGCGATCGTCCCGTCGAGCGCGGCCAGCACCACCGCCATGGGCAGCCGGTCGAGCTCGATCGTGGGGGGCGCTGGTGGCACGGCTTGTTGCCGGCGGAACCGGCCGGACGAGCCGACCGATCAGGGCGTCCTGGGGTGCTCAAAACATCACAAGGGGATCACATACTTGCCCGCGATCGACGCGCCATGGTACGGCTGACTCGCGAAGATGCCCTCGCTTGACCGAGCTGCGATCGATCCCGACGCCGATCGAGTGGTCCGCAAGCTCACCCGCGCAGGCCACAAGGCCTACCTCGTGGGGGGATGTGTCCGCGATCTGCTCGTCGCGCGAACGCCGAAGGACTTCGACGTCGCGACCAGCGCCACGCCCAACGAGATCAAGGCGACGTTCCGCAACTGCCGGATCATCGGCCGGCGGTTCCGGCTCGCCCACGTGTTCTTCGGCGCGAAGATCATCGAGACCTCGACGTTCCGCGCCAACCCGCGCGACGACGACGATCACGATCTGCTGATCCGCCGCGACAACGTGTTCGGGACCGAGACGGAGGACGCGCGCCGCCGCGACTTCACGATCAACGGCCTGTTCTACGACGTCGAGCGCGAGGAGGTGATCGACCACGTCGGCGGGCTTGCCGATCTCGACGCCAAGCTGATCCGGACGATCGGCGATCCGGACATCCGGTTCCAGGAGGACCCGGTCCGGATCCTGCGCGCGGTCAAGTTCGCCGCCCGGCTCGACTTCGGGTTCGAACCGGCGACCTGGCGCGCCCTGCTGCGCTGGCGCGGCGAGATCAGCAAGTGCGCGCCGCCCCGGCTGCTGGAGGAGGTCCACCGCCTGATGCGCGGCGGCGCGGCCCGGCGATCGTTCGAGCTCCTGGTCGAGACCGGCGTGCTCGCCGTGCTGTCGCCGTACCTCGCCGGCTTGCTCGAGGGCGAGGGCGCACCGGCGACCGCGCCGCCGATCGCCGGCGCCCTGCCGCGCGCCACGATCCGCCAGATCGAGTACGACGAGGACGACCCGGCGGAGCACGATCCCGACGATCCACCCGAGGACGGCGAGGACGGCGAGGCCGGCGAGGCCGAGGACGGCGACGAGGCCGACGAGGCTGCGGAGGGGGAGGTCGACCTCGACGACGAGGAGCGCGCCTGGCACCGGGTGTGGGCCGACGAGCCCGCAGCGCGCCCGGTGGCCGCGGCGCCGGTGCGGCTGTCGTTCCTGTCGTCCGGCCGCGAGCTGGTCCGGTGCCGGACGCTGGCGTGGGCGGCGCTGCCGTGGATCGACAAGGCGATCGCCGATGGCCGCGATCCGTCGAACGCGGTGGCGCTGGGCGCCCTGCTGGCGTCGTTCCTGCCCGACGAGGCGCGCAGCAGCGAGCTGGCGGCTGCGGTTCACGAGCTCGCCCACCCGCTGATCGTCCAGCTCCACGTCACCCGGCGCGACAGCGAGCGGATGCGCTATCTGCTGATCGCCCAGCGCAAGCTGACCGCGGCGGGCAAGCGCGGGGCGCGCGCCGAGCTGGCCGGCGGCCGCGAGGTGATCGACGAGGCGCTGCTGGTGTTCGAGCTGATCGAGCGCGCGGCCGGCAAGGAGCCGCCGGACGCGCCGGTGGTCGCGGCCGAGGCCGCCGGGGCAGCGCCCGACGAGGACGACGATCCGGATCGCCCGCGCAAGCGCCGTCGCCGTCGCCGCGGTGGCCGGCGGCGGCGCCGCGACCTGTTCGCCGCCGACGGGCACGGCGGCTGACGAGGCCGCGGTGGCGCGTCGACGCGAGCGCAGCCGGGGGGCGGCCCCCGAGGCCCCGCCGCCCGCACCGCGGGTCGACCCGCGCCGGGCGACCGGGCCCCCATCGATTCACGATCCGCCGGGTCACGATCCGCCGGGTCACGATCCGCCGGGTCACGATCCGCCGGGTCACGATCCGCCGGGTCACGACCCGCCGGGCCACGATCCGCCGGGGCGCGGACTGGGCGGTGTGGTCGACCCTGCGTGGCGCGCGATCACCTCCCCGAAGGGCGGCTTCACCATGAAGCAATTCGCCGCGTTCGTCGATCACCTGGTCGACGCCGGCTCGCGCGAGCACTACGCCGACGCCGCGCTCTACGACTACGAGTACCGCCGGCGGCGCGCCGACGTCACGTTCTACCGCGAGCTCGCCCGGCGACGCGGTGCCGACCGCATCCTGGAGCTCGGTGCGGGCACCGGCCGGGTCACGGTGCCGCTGGCGCGGGACGGCCGGCAGGTCGTCGCGGTCGACCGCTCCGAGGCCATGCTGGCCCGGTTCCGGGACCGGATCGCCCGGCTGCCCTCGCCGGTCGCGGCGCGGATCACCCCGGTGGCCGGCGACCTGCGCAGCTTCTCGGTCGGCGGCCGGTTCCCGCTGGTGATCGCCGCGTTCAACGTCCTCGAGCATCTCTATACGCGCACCGACGTGGCCGCTTGCCTGCAGCAGGTTGCGGCACACCTCACGCCCGGTGGCGCGTTCGCGTTCGACGTCCAGCTGCCCGACCTGCAGTGGCTGGCCCGCGATCCGTCCAAGCGCTGGGCGAGGACGCGGTTCACCGACCCGACGACCGGCCGCTCGATGTACTACTCGACGAACCACGACTACGACCCGGTCAGCCAGATCGCCATGATCCGGCTGTACTACGAGCCCGCCGAGGCGGCGTCGGCGGCGTCGACCGGCCCGCGGGCTCGACGCGGTCGCCGCGTTGCTGCAGGCGCCGCGGACCCAGGTTGCCCCACCGGCGCCCCTGGGCCGGCCGTCGCGCCCGGCGAGACCCGGGTCGTCCAGCTGTCCCAGCGCAAGTTCTTCCCAGCCGAGCTGGAGGCGCTGGTCGCCCACGCCGGATTCCGGGTCGTCGCGCGCTACGGCGATTTTTCATTCGGGCCGCTCGACGGCAGCGCCGACAGCCAGGTTCTGGTGTGTGAGCCGGTCGCCCGATCGGCTCCCCGCAGACCCGCCTCGCGGTGATCCTCGAGGGAAGCGAGGAGGAGGAGGAGGAGGAGGAGATGGGGTGGGGACCCAGCCGGCGTGGCCGGCGGGGTGGGGGAACGCCCCCGTGGGATCGACGAGGGAAGCGAGGAGGAGGAGGAAGAGATGGGGTGGGGACCCAGCTGGCCTGGCCGGCGGGTCGGGGAAACGCCCCCGTGAGATCGACGGTGAAGTGAGGAGATGGGGGGTGGGGACCCAGCCGGCCTGGACCGGCGGGTCGGGGGCTGTTCTTCGCGTGGGCTCGACGAGGAATTCCCGTTTCTCGTCGGGGATTTACGATCACTTCAGATCGTCGTCGAGAACCCGGTTATCCACAGGCTGATCCTCGTCGGGGGCCACCCCGGCCGGGGTGCCCCGGACGTTCCTCGACGGAGATCTCTTCGTTCCCGACGACGATTTCGAAGGATTTTTGCGGAGATTGTCAGACCCTTCGGATACCGTGCTTCAACCCCAACAACCCCTAGGGAGGGTCTGATTTATGGGTGAGAAGATCTTCAAGACTGGAATCAAGCGCGACAACGACCTGATGTACTACATCAAGGGCGGCGACGTCTGGGCTACGCCCCGGAAGAAGCCCGGCCAGCCGAAGGGCAAGGCACAGAAGGTCGCCAACGCGGGCATCGAGATGGACTACAGCAAGTACCTCTATTATCTCGACGGCGACGGCGACGTGGCGCGCAAGGAGCGCCAGGTCGGTGGCAGCAAGCGCAAGAGCAAGAAGGCCGCTCCGGCCAAGAAAGCCCCGGCCAAGAAGGCTCCGGCCAAGAAGGCCCCGGCCAAGAAGGCCCCGCCCAAGAAGGCCCCGCCCAAGAAGATGGGCGGCAAGAAGGGCAAGAAGAAGTAGCTCCGAGCGTCCGATCGCCTGCTCGCTGGTCTGGTCCAGCAGTGATGGCGTGGGCCCGTCGACCGGCGTGCCCGGGCGGTAGGTTTCCGTCATCACGGTTCTGCAGCGCGTCCGGCTTGGTGCCGGCAGCGCGCTGCAGGCGTCGCATTCGGTGACGGTCCGCGGTCGGCTGCGACTGCGGACCGCGCCCGGGAAGGCCTCGCCGGCCGTCGGCAAACGGCAGGCGGTCGTCGGCAACGGTCGTCGGCAGGCGGTCGTCGGCAGGCGGTCGTCGGCAGGCGGTCGTCGGTCGTCGGCAGGCGGTCGTCGGTCGTCGGCAGGCGGTCGGCGGCAGGCGGTCGTCGGCAGGCGGTCGTCGGCAGGCGGTCGTCGGCAGGCGGTCGGCTGGGTGTTCCGGCCGGCCGGCGGTCCCGGGAGCTGGCCGGGTGGCCTCGGACCGGGGGCACCGCCCGTCGTTCCGGTGTCTCGGACCGCAGCATCGGTCGTCCTTCGGGTTTCGTGTCTGCCCGGCCGCCGTCGGGCGCTCCCCGAGGCGCGTCTTCTGGTCGCATCCTGGCTGCTTGTCGGGCACCGAGCTTGTCGGGCACCGAGCGTCCGGTCGCATTGGCGTCGCGGAGCGCCATCGCCTGCTCCCGGGGCCGCGGCGCGGCATACGCTTCGTTTCGGCGGTGTTGCGCGCACCGGCCCGGCGGATTTGCGGTAGCATTTCCGCCGAGGTGGTGATGCTTCCTTCGCTTTCTCGCGGGTTGCGGCTCGCGCTGGTGCTGGCGCTGAGCGCCGGTTACATCACGTGGCACGGGCATGCTCGTCTGGTGGAGGCCGCGCCCAAGGGCGGCGGCGACGACGACGAGGGCGGCGATGACGACGACAGCGGCCCCAAGGACGAGGGCGATGACGCCGCCGAGGACGACAAGGACCAGCCCCCGGTCACCGCCGGTGGGTTGTTCACGATGAAGACCTATCCGCTGAGCGAGCTGCTGCGGCCGCTCACGATCACCCAGAACATCACGCAGGCGCGCCTCGGTGTGGGGACCGACCTCAGCTCGCTGGGGGCGTTCAGCTCGCTGGGCCTGTCGCTCGAGGGCGAGTACGGGGTCTCCGACAACTTCATGGTGATCGGCGGCTTCACGAGCGCGTACAACTTCGCGCAGCTCGGGGTCTATGGCGGGTTCGAGGGCTCGCTGCTCTACGATCTCGTCGACATCCGGCTCGCCGCCAACGTCCACCGCTTTGCGATCCCGCACCTCTGCGGTGACTCCCGCGACGGAACACCGCCGGATGGCTGCAAGGACCCGATGGACATGACGGGCGTGGCGCTGCTGCCGCTGCCCAACGGCAAGTACAGCTCCGGCAAGAGCCAGTTCTCGCTCGATCTGGGGTTTCCGTTCCGCTACGACGTCAAGCCCGAGATCGCGATCATCGCGCTGCAGACCCTGATGAGCATCAACTTCAACGCGGTCGCCGGCAACAAGGCCACGCCCGACCTGCTGCCGTCGGTCGGCATCGCGACCAACCCGATCCCGGCGCTGTCGCTGGTCGTGTTCGCCCAGCTCCGCGTCGTCGACTTCAACACCGACGCCGGCAACTTCCAGGTCCCGGTCACCGGCCGGGTCGAGTTCTCGCCGAACCAGCAGCTCGACATCGGCCTCGAGTTCACCCTGCTCAACATCAAGCCGCCCGATCCTCAGAAGCCGTTCGACAACCGCTTCCTGTCGCTGTTCGTTCAATCGCGGTTCGGAAAATAGCTTGAAGGTCTGCCCCCGATGCTTCACGCGGTTTCCGGATGGAGAGCGCTTCTGTCTCCACGACTCGGCGATCCTCGTCGAGGAAGACGACATCGCGCGGCTCGGCACGTCGATCGGTAACTACCGGCTCGACAAGATCCTCGGCCGCGGCGGGATGGGCACCGTGTACAGCGGCGAGCACATCTACATCAAGAAGCCGGTCGCGGTGAAGGTGCTGCATGCCCAGTTCGCGCGCTACCAGGAGGCGATCCACCGCTTCCTGCGCGTGGCCCGCGCGGCGACCTCGATCAACCACCCGAACATCGTCGACGTCACCGACTTCGGCATCCTCGCCGACGGCCCGGTGTACTTCGTGATGGAGTACCTCGACGGCAAGAGCCTGGAGGACCTGATCGAGAAGGAGGGCGCGGTCGAGCTCCACCGCGCCCTCAACATCGCCAACCAGATCGCGCTCGCGCTGGAGGCCGCGCACACCGTCGGCGTGATCCACCGCGACCTCAAGCCCGACAACATCATGCTGCTCAAGCGGCCGGGCCGGCGCGACCTGCTCCGCATGACGCCCGAGCAGTCGTGGATCACCGAGCGCGAGGAGTCCTACGACTTCGTGAAGGTGCTCGACTTCGGGATCGCCAAGGTGCTGGTCCAGGACGAGCTGCTCGCCGAGACCGTGCAGGGCGCGGTGTTCGGCACCCCCGAGTACATGTCACCGGAGGCGGCGCGCGGCGAGGACGTCGATCACCGCGCCGACGTCTACTCGCTCGGCGTGATCCTGTTCGACATGCTGTGCGGCCGACCGCCGTTCGAGGCGCCGCAGTCGAACGAGGTCCTGGCGATGCACATCCACAACAACCCGCCGTCGCCGCGCGAGTTCGCGCCCCACCGGGAGATCACGGAGATGGCGGAGGCGGTGATCCTGCGGGCGATGCAGAAGGACGCCGCCCGGCGCTACCAGAACATGGCGGAGTTCCGGCGCGACCTCGCGAACGCGTATGGCTCGATCAGCTATCGCCGGCACGGTGCGCCGGTGCCCGGTCTGACCCCGCGCGGCGAGGAGGCCCGGACCAAGAAGCGCCTCACGGAGGAGCTCGACGAGTGGATCACCGGCGACGCGTCGCGGCTGTCGCTGGAGCAGGCGCGCATGCTGTCGCTGGTCGAGACCGCCGAGAAGGCGTTCACCCCCGGTGCGATGTCGCCGCAGGAAGCCGAGCGGCTCGCCAACGCGCTGGATCGCGCGCTCGAGGACGACGAGTAACTCGCATTCGTGATATCGTCCACCCCGCATGTCCGCGAACCAAGCGAATACATCCGGGCAGTTGACGCTGCGGCGGGATGTGAAGTTCAATGGGTTGAAGGTGTTCTCGGCGACGATGGTCGCGGACCGCGAGCAGCTCGGGGAGAAGGTCACGGCCTGGATGGCCCACAATCCCCAGCTCAAGGTCACCGATCTCATCATCACGCAATCGTCGGACGACGCGTTCCACTGCATCGCGATCACGGTGTTCTACTGGGAAGACTCGCCGTCGCCGCGCCGGTGACGCCCGGCGATGCTCGCCGATGCTCGACGATGCGCTGCTCCGCCCGACCTGCCCTGACGAGTCGTGATCAGCCGTGACCAGAAAGTTCAACTTCTCGTCGGGGCCTGCGGCGCTGCCCGAGTCAGTGCTGCAGCGCGCCCAGGCGGCGATCTGGGATCTCGACGGCACCGGGATCGGCATCCTCGAGCACAGCCACCGCGGCAAGGCGTTCCGCGCGGTGCTGGAGCGGACCACCGCGCGGGTCCGTGAGGTCGGGGGGATCGGGGACGAGCTCGCGGTCCTGTTCATGACCGCCGGCGCGACCCACCACTTCACGCTGGTGCCCCAGAACTTCCTCGGTGGCGAGGAGACCGTCGACATCTGTCACACCGGGGTGTGGACCGCCAAGGTCATGGAGGAGACCCGGCGGTTCGGCAAGCTGCACCTGGCGTGCGACGCCGGTCCGACGTTCGACGCGACCCCCGACGCGGTCCGCTACTCGGCGTCCCCGCGCTACGTGTACTACGTCAGCAACGAGACCGTGTACGGCACGCAGTGGCAGGCGCCGCCGGCCGGCTCGCCCGCCCCGCTGGTGTGCGACGCCTCGAGCGACATCTTCAGCCGGCCGCTGCCACTCGCCGGTCACGGGCTGATCTTCGCCGGCGCCCAGAAGAACCTCGGCCCCTCGGGGATCAGCCTGGTGATCGTGCGCCGGGACTTCCTCGCGACCCGCCGGCAAGGCCTGCCACCGCTGTCCGACTACCTGACGTACGAGCGTGAAGGCTCGATGGTCAACACGCCGAACACGTTCGGCATCTACATGATCGGGGAGGTCTGCACGTGGATCCGCGAGCAGGGCGGGCTCGCGGCGATGGCCGAGCGCAACGCGCGCAAGGCGAAGCTGCTGTACGAATTCCTCGACAATAGCCGGCGGTGGCGCGCCCACGCCCGGGCCGGTAGCCGGTCGATCATGAACGTGACGTTCCGCGGCGCGACGCCGGAGCTGGAGGCGGAGCTGCTGGCGCGCGCCGAGGAGCGCGGCCTCGCCGGGCTCGCCGGGCACCGCTCGATCGGCGGCCTGCGCGCGAGTATTTACAACGCATTCCCCGAGGAGGGTGTGCGCCGGCTGGTCGCACTGCTCGGTGAGCTGGACCCACCGTAGATCCCGTTTGTGATCGCCGGCTTTTGCCGCAGTGCGCCGAACCGGATTCGAGACTGTCGTGGTTCGGTGCCCCTCGTCGCCTACCGCGACGGTGATGGAAACTGTGGACACGAGATCGGTGCCGGCCTGCGACGCGGAGGAGCCGGATGCCGAGGGGGTGCGCGGTGAGGACCCCGATCAGGACATCATCGCGCTGATCCAGCGCGCCGGGCGCGCCGCGGCGCTCACCAGCTTGATGCGCCGGCACGGCGTCGCGGTCTATCGCTACTGCCGCGAGGAGCTTCACGATCGCACGCTGGCCGATGACGTGCATCAGCAGATCTTCATCCAGGCCCATCGCGACCTGGAGCGGTTCGCGGCGCGCTCGACGCTGCGCACCTGGCTGTTCGCGATCGCGCGTCACCGCGTGCTCGACGCCGCCAAGTCGCGCCGCCGCGCGCAGGCACACATCGAGGAGGACGACACCGCCGACACGCCCGATCCGAGCCCACCGCCGGGCGAGCGGCTCGACGAGGCGCGCCTGCAGCACGCGCTGATCGAGTGCCTGCGCACGCTCGGCGAGCACGTCCGCGGCACGCTGGTGCTGCGCTACCAGCAGGGCTTCACGTTCGAGGACCTGGGGGGGGTGTTCGACGAGAAACCGGGCACGCTGCAGGCCCGTGTGATGCGCGCGCTGCCCGTGCTGCGGGCCTGCATCGAGGCGCGGACCGGAGGTAACGTATGAGCGATCCGAGCACGAGACTGGAGCAGGCGATCGAGCAGCTGGGGGCGGACCTGGAGCCGCCACCCGGCTGGGAAGCCCGGGTGCTGGCGGCGGTCGAGCCGCGGCGCCGGTCGTGGTTCGCGCGCGGCTGGTTCGCGATCCCGGCGCTCGCTGCGATCGTGCTGGTCGCCGTGCTGTTGCCGAGGGCAGCTCGGCGCGCGCCCGAGCGGCTGGCGCTGTCGGCCGAGCTGGTCGCCGGCTCGCAGGTGATGCGCGGCCCATCGGCGCTTCGCGCGATCGCCCGCGGCGGCACCGGCCACCGCGCGATCTGGATCTACCGCGACGGGCGCGAGCTCGCGGCCGCGTGTCCGGGCCACCCGGCGTGCGAGAGCCCCGGCGACGCGCTGCGCATCGTGCTGGATCCCGTGCCGATCGGCACCTATCAGATCATCGCGCTGAGCTCGGAGGCGGCGCTGCCGGCGACCACCGGCTCGCCGGACCGCGACCTCGCGGCGGCGCAGGACGCGGGCGCGAGCTGGAAGCTGCAGGAGCTCGAGGTGAGGTAGCGCCGGGTCCGCCGCGATCACCACGTCATCTGGGCCGTCATCTGGGCCCGCACCCGCTCGGCCAGCCAGGTGTAGCGCCGCCGGGCCTCGGCGTTGCGCACCGCGAGCGCCACCGCGCGCTTGCTGCCGACGATCACGACCAGCCGCTTGCCCCGGGTGACCGCGGTGTACAGCAGGCTGCGCTGTAGCATCATGTAGTGCTGGGTCACCAGCGGGATCACGACCGCGGCGTACTCCGAGCCCTGGCTCTTGTGGACGCTCACCGCGTAGGCGTGGGCCAGCTGATCGAGCTCGCTGCGCTCGTAGCTGGCGAGCCGGCCATCGAACTCGACGCCGACCACGCCGGCCTCGCCGTCGATCGCCGCGATCACGCCGATGTCGCCGTTGAACACGGACCGGTCGTAGTCGTTGCGCAGCTGCATCACCTTGTCGCCGCGGCGGAACACCCGCTCGCCGCGCGCCAGCTCGGCGCCGCCTGCGCTCGGCGGGGTGCCGGTGCCGGTGTCCAGGCCAGTGCCCGGGCCAGTGCCCGGGCCAGTGCCCACCCCAGGATTGAGCCGGTCCTGGAGCGCGCGGTTGAGCGCGGCGGTGCCGAGCTCGCCGCGGTGCATCGGCGCGAGCACCTGGATGTCGGCGATCGGATCGAACCCGAACCGCGCCGGGATCCGCTCGGCGACCAGCTCGACGATCGTGGCGCGCGCGGCCTCGGCGTCGTCGCGCGCGATGAAGTAGAAGTCGGACGACGGTGCGCCCGGGGCGGCGCCGGCGGGCGGGGCCGGCGGATCGAGCACCGGCAGCTCGCCGGCGTTGATCGCGTGGGCCGAGACCACGATCTGGCTCGCCGCGGCCTGGCGGAAGATCTCGGTCAGCCGGATCACGGTCGCGGCCTCCGAGTCGATCACGTCGGACAGCACCGCGCCGGCGCCGACCGACGGCAGCTGATCGATATCGCCGACCAGCACCAGCTGCGCGCCCGGCCGCAGCGCCGCGACCACCGCGCTGAACAGCTGGGCGTCGACCATCGAGGCCTCGTCGACCACCAGCAGGTCGGCGTCGAGCGGGTTGCCCGGGCCGCGCTGGAACCCGCCCTCGTGGGGCTGGAACTCGAGCAGCCGGTGCAGCGTCATCGCCTCCATCACCGTGGCCTCGCCGAGCCGCTTGGCGGCGCGGCCGGTCGGCGCGGCGAGCGCGACCCGGCGGTGGACGAGCCGGGCGAGGTGGACGATCGCCTTGACGATCGTGGTCTTGCCGACGCCGGGACCGCCGGTGATCACCGTGCACTTGTCGACCAGCGCGGCCTCGACGGCGCGGCGCTGCTGGGCCGCGAGCTGGACCCCGGTGACGGCCTCGAATGCGTGGATCGCGGCGTGGATGTCGAGCGCCAGGCCGCGCGCCGGGGTCCGGATCAGCTGGGCGAGCAGCGCGGCCGCGGTGGCCTCGGCGTCGTGCGCCCACGGCAGCATCGAGCATGCGCCGCGGTGGCCGAGGGTCTCGCGCACGATCAGCCGGCTCGCCTCCAGCGCGGCGAGCCGCGGCGCCAGCCGGTCGGCCGCGACCCCCAGCAGCTCGGCGGCCGCGGCGATCAGCTCGTCGTCGGGCAGGTGCATGTGGCCGTCCTCGGCGCTGGTCTCCAGCGCGTGGAGCAGGCCGGCCTCGAGCCGCTCGGGCGCGTCGCGCGCGATGCCGAGCTTCTCGGCGATCGCGTCCGCGGTGCGAAACCCGATGCCCCAGATCTCGTGGGCGAGCCGGTACGGGTTGGCGCGGACCACGTTGATCGCGTCCTTGCCGTACTTCTTCACGATCCGCACCGCGAACGCCGCCGACACGCCGTGGCCGCGCAGGAACACCATGACGTCCTGGACGTCGCGCTGGGCGGCGAACGCGGCGGCGAGCTTGGCCGCGCGCCCCGCGCCGATCCCGGTGACCTCGACCAGCCGCTCCGGCGCGCGATCGATGACCTCCAGCGTGTCCATCCCGAAGTGGCTGACCAGCCGGCGCGCTAGCTCGGGGCCGATCCCCGGGATGATCCCCGAGCCGAGAAAGCGCTCGATGCCGACCAGCGTCTCGGGCGCGCGCAGCTGGTAGGTCGCGATCCGGAACTGGCGGCCGAACTTGCGGTCGTCGACCCAGCGGCCGCGCAGCCGCAGCGGCACGCCCTCGCTGACGCCGACCAGCTCGCCGACGATCGTCACCATCGTGTGGTCGGTGGCGGCCAGCCGCGCGACGGTGAACGCCGAGTCGTCGTTGCGGAACACGAAGCGCTCGATGGTCCCGTCGAGCGTGACCTCGGCCGCCGGCCCGGCTTCGGGCGCGGTCGCGCGAACATCAGGCGGCGGAGCGGGCACGCCTGCATTATGCCCGGCGGGGCTCGCACGGCGAGAGGGTGGATCGGCGGATGTCGCCACGAGCTTGTGAAGAGCTTGCAGGGCACCGCTCCGGGAGAACGCGTGCACGCGTTCTCCCGGAGCCATGTGCGATCGCTCGGTGTCAGCGGTGCGAGACCGTGCGCGGCGGCGCGCTGCCGTCGACATACTCGACGGCGTCCTCGCACGCCAGGCTCTCGTAGGTCATCAGCGAGTCGCGATCGCTGAACACCCCGGGGCACTCGGCGAGGCAGCGATCGCGGTCGGCGCCGGCGTGGCTGGGCTTGCACTGCACGTAGTGCGCGCACGCCCCGTCGCAGGTGCCGGTCAGATCCGGGCCGGTGAACCGGCGGACGACGCAGCCCGCGGGCAGCGCCGCGCCGAGCGCGAGGCCCAGGGTGGTCAGCAGCGCCGCGCAACGGCGGGTCATACCTCACCTCCGTGGCGCCCCGCGCCGGCGGCGAACCGCTGCGCCCCGGCGAGCCCCTCGGCGAGCGCGCGGCTGCCGAGCTCGAGCTCGCGGGCGAGCGCCTTGTCGAGCGGCAGGTCGTGCTGCAGGTAGGCGCTCATCCGGTCGGCGCGCAGCGCGGCCTGGGGCAGCGCCGCGAGCTGGTGGGCGAGCTCGCGCGCGGCGGCGAGCGACTGGCCATGCGGCACCACGCGGTTGACCAGGCCGATCGCGAGCGCCTCGTCGGCGCGGACCGCGCGCCCGGTCAGGATCAGGTCGAGCGCGCGCCCGAGGCCGATCAGCCGCGGCAGCCGGATCGTGCCGCCGTCGATCAAGGGCACGCCGAACCGGCGGCAGAACACCCCGAGCACCGCGTCGTCCTCGGCGACGCGCAGGTCGCACCACAGCGCGAGCTCGAGGCCGCCGGCGACCGCGTGGCCCGCGATCGCCGCGATCACCGGCTTGCCGAGCACCATCCGGGTCGGGCCCATCGGGCCGTCGCCGTCGGGCGCGACCCGGTTGCCGGTGCCGGTCGTCATCGCCGACCCACCCGAGCCAGCGGCGAGGGCTTTGCCACCCGAGCCAGCGGCGAGGGCTTTCAGATCCGCGCCGGCGCAGAACGTGCCGTGGTCGCCGTACAGCACGGCGACCCGGGCGCCGGCGTCGGCGTCGAACTCCCGGAACGCCGCGGCGAGCTGCTCGGCGGTCTGGCGATCGACCGCGTTCTTCACCGCGGCGCGATCGAGGATGACAGTGGTGACGGGACCCTCGCGCTCGGTACGAACCACGGTCCGCGCAGTGTAACCGAGTCGGGCACCGCTCTGCGCAGATCTCGGTGCGGTGCTTGCAGAGACCGACCGCCTGCTGCGGGGCCAGAGCCAGCTCGCCCGCTGGCGCGCCGGTGCATTCGCGGAGATCGAAGACGCGCTGCTGCTCTGGCCGCCATGTCGCAGTGCGCTGTGCGCCAGCGCACTGCGGTTGTGCGATAGGATGCTCCCACGGTGTCGTTGCGGGATCGCGAGCTGTACCGGTTCTTCGAACGATCCCCGATCGGCATGTTCCGCTGCGACGAGCCGGGCCGGTTCCACTACGTGAACCCCGCGCTGGTCCGGATGCTGGGCTACGACAGCGCGGAGGAGCTGCTGGAGAAGAACATCGCGCGCGACGTGTACGCCGACCCCGAGGATCGCGTCCGGCTGTTCGCGCGCTACCGGCACCAGGGCGGGGTCGACGGCGCGCGTGCGCGGTGGAAGACCAAGCAGGGTCGCGAGCGCATCGTCCTGCTCTACTCGCAGATCATCGAGGAGCCCGAGGCCACGTACCTCGACACCTCGGTGCTCGACGTCACCGACATCGAGACCACCAACATCGAGCTCCGCAAGCAGCGCGAGGTGCTGGAGACCACGGCGGCGATGCTCGACCTCGTCGTCCGCCAGATGCAGGCCGTGTACTGGGTGGTCGACCGCGACCTCCGGATCTGCCGGAGCGGCGGCGTGATCCGCGAGCTGTTCGGCATCCAGCCCGGCCGGTTCCTCGGCATGACGCTCGACCAGGTCCAGCGCGTCGATCCGGTCTCCACCGATCCGGTCGGCATGCACCGCCGCGCGCTGATCGGCGAGACCGTGACCTACACCAACGAGTGGCACGGCAAGCACCTGGTCACCACGGTGTGCCCGCACCGCAGCAACGGCGTGATCGTCGGCGCGATCGGAACCTGCATCGACATGACGACGCAGTACATGCTGGAGCGCCGCATGGTGGACGCCCAGCGCGCCGAGAGCCTCGGCGTGCTCGCCGGCGGGCTCGCCCACGACTTCAACAACCTGCTGGTCGCGATCCTCGGCAATGCCGATCTCGCGCTGCGCGACATCGGGCCGCGCGGGCCGGGGCGCGCTCCGCTGGAGAACATCCAGCAGGCCGGGCTGCGCGGCGCCGAGCTGATCGAGCAGCTGCTGGCCTACGTCGGCCACCGCGGCGTGGCGTCGACCCGGGTGTCGCCGAGCCCGGTGATCGAGGAGCTGATCCGGATCACCGCGCCGACCATGCCGCGCAACATCGAGCTCCGGGTCGAGATCGCGAGCGACCTCGTGCTGCGCGGCGACGCGTCGCAGATCCGCCAGGTCCTGCTGAACCTGATGAACAACGCGCGCGACGCGCTCGGCAGCCGCGGCGGCACGATCGCGATCACCGGCCAGCTGCTCCGCCACGACGGCGCCGCCCACGCCGACGACGTGATCGCCGCGCCCGCCGGGACCTACGTCGAGATCGAGATCGCCGACGACGGCCCCGGGATGAGCAGCGAGACCCGGCGCCGGATCTTCGAGCCGTTCTTCACCACCAAGTCGACCGGCCACGGCCTCGGCCTGGCCGCGGTCGCCGGCATCGTGCGCGCGCACGGCGGCGGCCTCCGGCTGGCGACCGCGCCGGGGGAGGGCGCGCGGTTCCAGCTCCAGTGGCCGTCGACCTTCACGCCGGGCGAGCTCACCGCGGTGTCGCCGCCGGCCAACGGCCACACCATCCTGATCATCGACGACGAAGATCTCGTACGCGACGTCGTGGCCCGGATGATCGAGGACCTCGGCTACGCCGCGATCACCGCGACCGACGGACCGGCCGGTCTGGCGATCGTCGACAGCCTGCCGATCGACGCGGTGCTGGTCGACCTCACCATGCCGCGGATGGGCGGGCTCGACGTGGTCAAGGCGCTGCGCCTGCGCCGCCCCGACCTGCCGATCGTGCTGTGCAGCGGGTTCGACCGCGACGTCCGCGCGGTCCGCGCCGACGCGTACTTGCCCAAGCCGTTCCGGATCGAGGCCCTGGAGGGCACCCTGGCCAGGCTGTTGCCGCCGCGGTCGTCGTGACGCCCGGCGGTCCGGGCGCGTAACTACCCGGTTGCAAACGAGTTGAGAAGTGTGAACCCTGGACGCAGGAGCGCACGCCATGGTTAGGTTGTGCCGGTGACCGACACCCCGATGAGCTCGATCAAGGTGTTGCTGATCGAGGACGACGAGCGCCTCGCCCAGCTCACGGCGCGCTACCTGGAGTCGCACGGCGTGCTGGTGGCGATCTCGGCGACCGGGCCCGACGGCCAGGTCGAGGCGCTGCGCCGGCAGTACGACTGCATCGTGCTCGACGTCATACTGCCCGGGCGCGACGGCATCGAGGTCACCCGCGAGCTGCGGGCGCGGACCGACGTGCCGATCGTGATGGTCACGGCGCGCACCGAGGAGGCCGACCGCGTGCTCGGCCTCGAGGTCGGTGCCGACGATTACGTGACCAAGCCGTTCTCGCCGCGCGAGCTGCTCGCCCGGATCCGCGCGACCGTGCGCCGGGTCCGCGGCCAGGCCGGGCCGACCCAGCAGACCGTCCAGGTCGGCGGCCTGGTGCTCGATCCCCAGAAGATGACGGTGACGCTCGACGGCAACCCGATCGACGTCACCGCGTACGAGTTCTCGATCCTGCGCGCGCTGGCCCAGCGCCCCGGCCGCGTGCTGTCGCGCGAGCAGCTGCTGGATCTCGCCAAGGGCTCGGCCGAGCTCAGCTTCGATCGCTCGATCGACGTCCACGTGTCGCGGCTGCGCGCCAAGCTCGGCGACGATAGCCGTAACCCGAAGATCCTCAAGACCGTGCGCGGCGCCGGGTACCTGCTGGCCGGAGGCGACGTTTGAGCGCTGCGCCCCCCGGCAAGCCGCCGCGCCGGCGGCGCCTGGTGTACCGGGTCTACGGGTTCGTCGCGGTGCTCGCGATCGCGATCATGGCCGCGCTGATCTTCCTGCCGCGCTACACCCGCACGCCGCGCTACCTGCAACCCCACGCCGCGCTCGTCCAGTACCTGATCGAGCGCGTGTCGCTGCGCAGCGGGGCCGATCGCGATGCCGTGATCACGCGGATCGACCTCCGGCTCCAGGGCAAGCTGTCGCTGTACGACGCCGCCGGCCAGCTGCTGCACACCAAGCCGCCGCTCGAGCCGCCGCTCGACCCGCCGACCGAGGCCGAGCGGCGCACGCTGCGCAGCGCCAAGTGGACGCTCGACCTCGACCGCATCGTGGTGCGCAGCGACGACAGCTCGATGTTCGCCGTGTACTGGCCGGATCGCGGCGGCTTCCCGTGGAGCTACGTGATCCCGCTCGGCGCGGCGATCCTGGTGCTGGTCGGGTTCGCGTCGATGTGGTTCTCGCGCCGGCTGGTGCGCCCGCTCGACCAGCTCGCCGCGGCGGCGCGCCGGTTCGGCGCCGGCGACATCGCCGCGCGCGCCGACCTGACCGTCAGCGACGAGGTCGGCGACGTCGGCCGCGCGTTCGACGAGATGGCCGACCGGACGGCGGCGGTGCTGCACGCGCAGCGCCAGCTGATGGCCGACGTGTCGCACGAGCTGCGCACCCCGCTCGCCCGGATCCGGGTCGCGCTGGAGCTCGCCGCCGAGGACCCGGTCGCGGCGACCGACGTGCTCGCCGACGTCGGCGCCGACCTCGACGAGATCGACCAGCTGATCAACGACATCCTCACCACGTCGCGGCTCGACAGCGACCACGTCAAGATCGACCGCGAGGCGACCTCGGTCAGCGAGCTGGTCGACCGCGCGACCCGGCGGTTCATCGCCCGCCACCCCGGCCGCAGGCTCGAGCGGCCCCCGGACGATGCCCCCGGCGGCGACCGGCCGATCCGCTGTGATCCGGTGCTGCTGCGCCGGGCGCTCGACAACCTGCTCGACAACGCGGCCAAGTACTCGGAGGTCGGGACCCCGGTCACGCTCGCGGTCCAGCCCAACGGCGGGTCGATCGCCTTCGAGATCGTCGATCGCGGCATCGGCATGTCCGCGGCCGACCTCGACCGGGCGTTCACGCCGTTCTGGCGCGCCGACGGCAGCCGGGCGCGCAAGACCGGCGGGGTCGGTCTTGGCCTGGCGCTCGCTCGCAGGATCGCGCGCGCGCACGGCGGGGATGTCACACTCGCGTCGCACCCGGGACAGGGCACGACCGCCCGGCTCGAAGTGCCGCTCGCGTGACCGCCATGCCGCACCGCTCCCGCCGCCGCCGCCCCGCGGAACGCAATCTTCATCGCAACATCCCGCAATAATCGAGCAACTTTCGTTTCGTACCGAGGTATCACCTTGCCCACCGTGAAGCTAAAACGCTGGCTCCCCAGGATCATCGTGTTCGCGCTCGCAGCCGGCGCGGCCGCGTTTCTCCTCGTCAAGAAGCCGTGGGCGAAGAGCGAGGATCCGATCACGTTCTCGACGGTGCCGGTGACCAAGGGCCCGATCGCCGCGCAGGTCACTGCCAACGGCACGCTGTCGGCGGTCAAGACCGTCCAGGTCGGCGCCCAGGTATCGGGCCGCGTCACCGAGCTGCACGCCGACTTCAACGACAAGGTCAAGCAGGGCCAGATCATCGCCAAGCTCGACGACGTCGTGCTGAAGTCGCAGATCGACCAGGCGGCGGCCAACCTGGCGCTGGCGGCCGCCAACGTCAACAAGGCCGAGGTCGCGCTGGCCGACGCCGACCGCCAGTACAAGCGCCAGAAGGTGCTGCAGGACCAGCAGCTGGTCGCGGGCGCCACCGTCGAGAGCGCCCAGGTCGCCTACGACACCGCCAGGGCCGCGCTGGTCGCCGCCCGCGCGACCCAGGCCCAGGCCGCCGCGAACCTGGCGCAGGCCAAGCTCAACCAGTCGTACGCGACGATCTACTCGCCGGTCGATGGCGTCGTGCTGTCGCGCGCGGTCGACGTCGGCCAGACCGTGGCCGCGTCGCTGCAGGCCCCGGTCCTGTTCACGATCGCCGAGGACCTCGCGCGCATGCAGATCGACACCGCGGTCGCCGAGGGCGACGTCGGCCGGCTGACCGAGGGCATGAAGTCGACGTTCACGGTCGACGCGTTCCCCGGCCGGCAGTTCCACGGCGTGGTCCGGCAGGTCCGCAACGCGCCGACCACGACCCAGGGCGTGGTCACCTACGACGCGGTGATCGACGTCGACAACAGCGACCATGCGCTGCGCCCCGGCATGACCGCCAACGTCACGTTCGTGCTCGCCCAGGTCGCCGACGCGGTCAAGATCCCCAACGCCGCGCTGCGGTTCAAGCCGACCCGCGAGCAGCTGATGGCGGTGTTCGCGCAGTTCGGCGGGCGCGGCGGGCGCGGCAGCGGCGGGTCCGGCTCCGGGCGGCGCGGCAGCGGCGATGGCTCGGGCGGTCCGGGGCGCGGGATGGAGGGCGGGATGCCGGGCGGCATGTCCGGCTCGGGCGGCCCGATCGGCCAGCGCGACCTCGGCGACAAGAAGCGGCTGTTCAAGCTGGTCGACGGCCGGCCGCAGCCGGTGCTGGTCAAGCCCGGCCTGACCGACGGCTCGTCGACCGAGATGGTCGAGGGCGACCTCAAGCCCGGCGACGAGCTGATCACCGACATCCTCGGCGTGCCGACCGGACCGACCCGCAAGCTCGGAGCGTTCTGATGGCGGCGCTGATCGAGATGCGCGGGGTCGAGCGGACCTACGTGATGGGCGACAACCTCGTCCACGCGCTGTGCGGCGTCGACCTGACGATCGAGGCCGGCTCGTCGATCGCGATCATGGGCACGTCGGGCTCCGGCAAGTCGACGATGATGAACATCATGGGCTGCCTCGACCAGCCCACCCGCGGCAGCTACCTGCTCAACGGCAAGGACGTCGCGCGGCTGACGCGCACCCAGCTCGCCGACGTGCGCGGCCGGATGATCGGCTTCGTGTTCCAGAGCTTCAACCTGCTGTCGCGGACCTCTGCGCTGGAGAACGTCGAGATGCCGCTGATGTACCAGGGCATCCCGGGCCGCGAGCGCCACCGCCGCGCGCTGGGCGCGCTCGCGGCGGTCAACCTCGCCGACCGCGCCGACCACCACTCGAGCCAGCTGTCGGGCGGCCAGCAGCAGCGGGTCGCGATCGCGCGCGCGCTGGTCGGCGAGGCGCCGATCATCATGGCCGACGAGCCGACCGGCAACCTCGACAGCAAGACCTCGTTCGAGGTGATGGCGATCCTGCAGGGCCTGGTCCGCCAGGGCAAGACCGTGATCCTGGTGACCCACGAGGCCGACATCGCGGCCTACGCGTCGCGCGTGGTCACCCTGCGGGACGGGCTGATCATCGACGACAAGGCCCAGACACCGGTCAAGGCGGAGGTCGCGGCATGAACATCTTCACCACCCTCAAGCTCGCGCTGCGCGCGCTGTGGCGCAACAAGGTGCGCACGCTGCTCACCATGGCGGGCATCGTGTTCGGCATCGGCGCGGTGATCGCGATGGTGTCGGGCGGCCAGGGCGCGCAGCAGGCGGTCAAGGACGTGTTCCAGAGCCTGGGCACCAACGTCCTGATCCTGACCAACGGCTCGCAGCGCAGCTTCGGCGCGGCCGGCGGCGCGGGGTCGCGCCAGTCGCTGACCTGGGACGACCTCAAGGCGCTGCAGACCGGCGAGATCACCACGATCAAGTGGATCGCGCCGACGCTGCAGACCCGGACCCAGGTCGCGTCGGAGGAGGCCAACTGGAACACCCAGGTGGTCGGCACCACCGCGATCTGGTTCCAGATCCGGAACTGGGCCGCGGTCCAGGGCACGGTGTTCGACGACGACACCGGCAACAGCAACGCCAAGGTCGCGGTGATCGGCCACACCGTCGCGACCCAGCTCTACGGCACGTCGAACCCGGTCGGCCAGACCATCCGGATCGCCGGCCAGCCCTACGAGGTGATCGGCGTGCTCGCGTCCAAGGGCCAGGGCCCGATGGGCGACTACGACGACACCCTGGTCATCCCGGTCAAGACCTACGAGCAGAAGCTGTCCAAGGGCCTGGCCAAGTACATCAACGGCCAGGTCCTGATCTCGATGGTCACCGACGACTCCGCCGAGCGCACGATGTCCTCGATCAGCGGCCTGCTCCGCGATCGCCACAAGCTCGACGCGTCCGACGAGGACGACTTCCGGATCCGCAACCCGGCGGAGTTCGCCCAGGCCCAGCAGGACTCGACCCAGCGGATCGCGACGCTGCTCGCGATCGTCGCCGCGGTGTCGCTGTTCGTCGGCGGCATCGGGGTGATGAACATCATGCTGGTCAGCGTGATCGAGCGGACCCGCGAGATCGGGATCCGGATGGCGGTCGGCGCCAAGCCGATCGACGTCATGACCCAGTTCCTCGTCGAGTCGCTCGTGCTCGCCGTGCTCGGCGGCATGCTCGGCCTGGCGCTCGGGGCCGGCGCCGCCAAGTACATGGCGGGCTACTTCGGCTGGAAGTTCTTCTTCCCGGCGACCACCGCTGCGATCGCGTTCCTGGTCGCCGGCGGCGTCGGGGTGGTATTCGGTCTGTATCCGGCGATCCGCGCCTCGCGGCTCGATCCGATCACGGCTCTGAGGTACGAGACATGAAGTTGGTTTCTCTGGCCTTCCTGGCCGCCCTCGGCGGCGTCGCGTTCGCACAGCCCGGAGTCACGCGGCCGGCAACGCCCGCGCCGCCGGCCCCCGGCACCCCTCCCCCGAACCCCGGGCCCAGCCCCGTGCTGCCCCAGCCGGTCGATCCGATGGCGCAGACCAACAGCACCGGGGGCGAGGTGCTGAGCCTGGAGCGCGCGATCGAGATCGCCATGCGCCAGCAGCCGAGCCTGCGCCAGAGCCAGGCCGCGCTCGAGGCCGCGCGCGGCCGGGCCGATCTCGCGCGGGTCGCGCGCAGACCGACGATCGCGCTCGACGCGACCGCGGGCACCGGCTCGACGATCCAGCGCGGCACGATCACCGCGGGTGGGGTCACCAGCAGCGGCGGCCCGGACTTCTTCAGCCACCAGGAGTCGACCGGGCTCGGGGCGACGGCGAACTGGCGGCTCTACGACTTCGGCCAGACCACCGCCAACATCCGCGCCGCCGACCTCAACGCCGAGGCGTTCGCCGCGACGATCGGCACGACCACGCTCGACATCCGCACCGGCGTCGAGGTCGCGTACCTCACCGCGGTCGCCGATCGCAAGCTCGCGGTGGTCGCCGAGACCACGGTCAAGAGCGAGGACACCCACCTCGATCAGGCCCGGCGGTTCGTCGCCGCCCAGGCCCACGATCCGATCGAGGTCGCCCAGGCCCAGGCGCGCGCGGCCAACGCCCGGTCCGCGCTGGCCCAGGCCCACAGCAACGAGGCGATCGCGCTGGCCAACCTGCGCTCGGCGATCGGCTGGGTCGACCCGGCCCGGTCTCCGACCGTCGCGCCGAACTGGCCGGTCCCGCCCGAGACCGAGCCCGAGCCGCTGACCGCGCTGGTCGACACCGCGCGCAAGAACCGCCCCGAGATCCTCCAGCTCGACAAGCTGCTCGAGGCCGCGGGCGCCAACCTGGACGCCGCGCACGCCGAGCGCCGGCCGGTGCTGTCGGCCCAGGCGCAGACCCAGTGGTCGCCCGGCACCGGCAACTGGTCGCCGCAGCCGGGCTGGAGCGCCGGGCTGACGCTGGCGGTGCCGCTGTTCGACGGCGGCCGGGCGTCGGCGGACATCCGGATCGCCAACGCCAACGTGATGAGCGCGTCGGCCAACCGCGACGCGCTGCTGATCACGCTGACCTCGCAGCTCGACGCGGCGCGCTCCGAGATCATCGCCAACCGCGCCAACGTCGCGGCGTCGACCGAGGCGGTGGCCGCGGCGCGCGCCCAGCTCCAGCTGTCCGAGGCCCGCTACACCCAGGGCCTGGGCAGCCAGATCGAGCTCGCCGACGCCCAGACCGCGGTGACCACCGCCGAGGGCAACCTGGTGCTGGCCGAGTTCCAGCTCGCCTCCGCGTGGGCCCAGCTCCACCGCGCGGTCGCCCAGCAGTAGCCCGCAGCGTTCGCGGCCGACCCCGCAGCGAACTGCGGCAGGGGGAGAGCGTCACGCGGTGCCCGCGTTGGGCTAGCATCGAGCTCGACGCACGGCTGCTCCATGTCCGGAGGAGAGGTGGCATCGCGGGACCCCTCGCGCAGCGACATCACCAGGCTGCTGCTCGCGTGGAGTGCGGGCAACGCCACGGCGGCGTCGGCCGCGTTCTCGGCGCTGTATGCGGCGCTCCGCGAGCTGGCCCGCCGCGCGCTGTCCGGGGAGCGCACCGCGCACACGCTGGGGACCGCGGGGCTGGTCAGCGAGGCGTTCTTCCGCCTGATGGACCAGCAGCACGTCGAGTGGCGGAGCCGCGAGCACTTCCTCGCCACCGCCGCGCAGATGATGCGCCGGGTCCTGATCGATCACGCGCGCGGCCGGTGCGCCGCCAAGCGCGGCAGCGGCGTGCCGGCGCTGCCGCTTTTCGATGACAGCTGGCTGCCCGGCGACGCGCTCGACGGCCTGGTCGCGATCCACGACGCGCTCGACGCGCTGGCCGCGGTCGATCCGGCGCTGAGCGAGCTGGTCGAGCTCCGGTTCTTCGGCGGGATGACCCACGACGAGATCGCGCGCCACGTCGGGACCTCGCTGACCACGGTCGAGCGCCGCTGGCGCCTGGCCCGCGCCTGGCTGTACCGCCACCTGACGAGCGCGACCGCATGACCGGCCCGCGCATGGACGAGGTCGCGCGGCTGTTCGAGCTCGCGCTGGCGGCCGACCCGGGCGAGCGCGCGGCCGTGCTCGACCGGTGCGGCGATCCCGCGGTCCGGCGCGAGGTCGAGTCGCTGCTCGCCGCCGACGCGCAGGCCGGCGGGTTCCTCGAGCTGCCGCAGCCCGGCGCGGCCGACCCCGGCGAGGCCCGGATCGGACCGTACCGCCTGGTGCGCGCGCTCGGCGAGGGCGAGGTCAGCACCGTCCACCTCGCGGTGCGCGACGACGACGCGTACCACCAGCGCGTCGCGATCAAGCTGATCCGGCCGGGCATGGACTCGCGCCAGATCCTGCAGCGGTTCCGCCAGGAGCGGCAGATCCTCGCCAGCCTGAGCCACCCCAGCATCGCGCGGCTGCTCGACGGCGGCAGCACGCCGGCCGGCCAGCCGTACTTCGTCATGGAGTACGTCGACGGCGAGCCGCTCGACGTGCACTGCGAGCAGCGCCAGCTGCCGGTGGTCCGCCGGCTCGAGCTGTTCGGCCGGGTCTGCGAGGCGGTGCACTTCGCGCACCGCAACCTGATCGTGCACCGCGATCTCAAGCCGAGCAACATCCTGGTCGACGCCGACGGCACGCCCAAGCTGCTCGACTTCGGGATCGCCAAGCTGCTCGATCCAGAGCCCGGCCTCGGGCCCGGCCTCGGGCTCGCCGAGGTCGCGGTCGAGCCGACCGCGACCGTGGCCCGGCTGATGACGCCGCACTACGCCAGCCCCGAGCAGGTCCAGGGCCGGCCGGTCAGCACCGCGAGCGACGTGTACTCGCTCGGCGTCATCCTCTACAAGCTGCTCACCGGGCGCCGGCCGTACGAGCTCGCGTCGCTGGCGCTGTCGGACATCGAGCGCGCGGTGTGCGAGGCTGCGCCGCCGCCGCCGAGCCAGGTCGCGCGCGGCCGCCTGCCGCGCGACCTCGACAACATCGTCCGCATGGCGATGCGCAAGGAGCCGGAGCGGCGCTACGCGTCGGCCCAGGAGCTGGCGGACGACGTGCGGCGCTGCCTGGAGCACCGGCCGGTCGTGGCGCGCCGCGACACCCTGGGCTATCGCGTGTCGTCGTTCGTCCGGCGCAACCTCGGCGCGGTCGCGGCGGCCGCCGTGATCGGCCTGTCGGTGCTCGGCGGCGCGATCGCGACCACCTGGCAGTGGCGGCAGGCGGTCGCCGAGCGGACCCGCGCCGAGACCCAGCGGATGACCGCGGAGCAGACCCTGGGCTTCGTGGTCGAGCTGTTCAAGCCGCCCGATTCCCGGGTCCCGGCCAGCGAGGTCACCGCGCAGCAGCTGCTCGACGGCGGCGCGGCGCGGCTGCGCGGCCGGTCGCAGCCCGCCGCGCTCCGGGCGGCGCTCAAGCACACCCTCGGTGTGGTCTACCGCAACCTCGGCGACTACCGCCAGGCGGCGGTGCTGCTCGACGAGGCGGTCGCCGAGCGCAGGGCGATCCCCGGCGGCGAGCTCGAGCTCGCCGACAGCCTGTTCGAGCTCGGCTCGGTCGACTCCGACAACGGCAACCACGGCATCGCGGACCTGCTGCTGCGCCAGGCGCTCGCGATCCGGGTCAAGCTGCTCGGCCCGGAGCACCTCGCGGTCGCCGACGTCCTGGAGCGGCTCGCGTACAACGTCGGGTACAACGTGCCGCTGCACGACGCGATCGACGACTTTCGCCGCGTGGTGGAGATCCGCCGGCTCCACCTCGCCGAGGGCGATCCGCGGTTCGTGTCCAGCCTGGCCGGGCTGGCGGGGATGTACTCGCTGGCCGCGTACTACGACAACGCCGAGGCCCTGCTCCAGGACGGGCTCGCGATCCGCGATCGCGCGCCGGCCGGCGAGCGCTGTCACGCCGGGTACTCCCTGGTGCTCTACGAGCTCGCCGGGCTGCGCTATCGCCAGGGCTACCTGCGCGAGGCCGAGCGCCACGCCGACGCCGCGATCGGATGTCTGGAACAGACCCTCGGCCCCGATCACGTGATCACCGTCGACGACACCGCGATCCGCATCCTGATCTGGAGCGAGCAGGGCCGCTACGACGAGGCCGAGCGGCTCGCGCGGCGCCTGCTGGAGCGGCGGAGCGCGCTGCACGAATCGACCAGCCCCGCGATCGACAACGCGATGCACCAGCTGGCGCACGTGCTGACCGAGCGCGGCAAGCTCGACGAGGCGATGCGGATCGAGCGCGAGACGCTGCACCGCCGCGAGGCCCTGTTCGGCCACGGCAGCGGCGCGGTGGCGGACAGCCTCAAGGCGATCGGCGACATCGAGCTCGCCGGCGGCGACCCGCGGGCCGCCGAGCCCAACTACCGCGAAGCGGTCCGGCTGTGGCGGGACACGATGGGCGGAGATCACCCGTGGGTCGCCGACGCGCTGCGCGGCCTCGCCGAGGCGCTGGCGGCGCAGGGCCGCCTGGACGACGCACGCCCGCTCGCCGAGCAGACGCTGGCCCAGCAGCAGCAGCGCCTGCGGCCCGGGCACCCGGCGATCGCCAGCACGCTGATCGCGCTGGGCGTCATCGAGCAGGCCGGATCGCCGGCCGCCGCGGAGCCGAGGTTTCGCGAGGCGCTGGCGATCCGGCGCGCGGCGCTCCCGCCGGGCCACCCCCACACCGCGATCGCGGAGAGCTTGCTGGGCGAGTGCCTCGCGCTCCAGCAAAAGCGCGCCGAAGCGCAGCCGCTGCTCGACGGCGCCGTGCAGACCTTGCGCGCCCGGCTCGGCGATGACCACCCCGCGACCCGGCGGGCCGAGCAGCGACGGCAGGCCGCCGCGCAGCCCGCGGTGACCGCCGCGCTGCGCCCGGCGAGCAGCGCGCCCTGCGCGTCGCCGAGCTCGCCCGGCGATTGCGACCGCAAGCCGGTGGTGCCCGCGCCGGCCAGCCCGGGCGCGCACGCCTGCCCGGCGACGTGCAGCGGCGAGAGCTGTGATGGCTGCGATCCCAAGGACGAGCATTGCGACAGCCGCCCGCTGATCGGCGAGATCGGCGTCCAGCGCTGGCCGGATCCGAGCGTCGGTCCCGAGCGCGTCGATGCCGCGGTTCACAAGACGCGGAGCTGCGGCGGCGCGAAGTGGGCATTCGCGACCACCAACCATGTCTGCGACGTGTTCTCGACCTGGCTCGAGGACGGCGATGGCCGCGAGCTCCCGAACACGCGCTACGACTCGCGCGACAACGTGCTGCAGATCTACGGCAACATGTGGACCGGAGCGGTCCGGGCGTGCGCGTCGGTGTGTGGCCGTTTGGTGTGCAGTCCCGTCGATCGCTGACGAGCGTCGATCCGAGACTGGCTTCCACCAGACCACGCCAGACCGAGCACGGACACGAACCAACATGGCCCACAAGCACGATCCCGTATCGTGTTTGTGGGACACATCTTAGCAGTCGTCGCCGAACATCTCGCTGAACGACACGTCGGTGCCGAACCCGATGTCGAAGTACCACACCGGCCGCGAGCCGCTGGAGCGATAGCCGACGTTGCCGACCGCGTTGTGCGACGGCGCCTTGCGGGCGATCGCCTTCTTCCACAGCGCGGCCAGGCTACACCGCGGGACCGGCACGACATGCTCCTTGGCGCAGTCGAAGAAGTCGATCGGCATCAGCTCGACGCCGTCGGGGGTCGCCATCACCCGGAACTCGCACTTGAAGTCATGGCGGGCGACGCCGAGCGGCTGGCTCGGATCGCGCTTGCTGCGCGACGGCGAGATGAACCGGACATCGATGTCGCCATGCGGCGAGGCCAGCGTCGGCAGCTTGAGGTTGGCGCGGCCGTCCGGGCCGACCCCGTCGGCGTCGATCCGGAACATCTGGGCATCCGGGATCGCCTTTCGGGCCTGCGCGATCGCCCACGGGAGGAACGCCGTCACGTCGACGTGCTCGGGGTCGTAGCCGGCCGGCGGATCGATGCTCCGGTTGGTGATCCACTTCACCGGGGCGCTCGGGGCCGGGGCGTCGTCGTCGGCCGCGGCGCCGGCGGCCCGTGCGATCGCCGCCGGATCAGGGGCCTCTATTCCGGACATCCCCGGGGCCACGGCCATTCCTCCCTGGGCCATCGCCTGCTGCGTGAGCTGGCGCAGCCGCTTGAGCCGCTCGGCGGGCGGCAGCTTGGACAGCCCCTTGTACGCGGCGAGCCGCTTCTGCTGAGCGGGTGGCAGCGACCGGATCGTGGCGTCGAGCTGCTTGAGCGCCGCCGCGATCGCGTCGTCCGCGGGGCTGCCCGACGGCGAGCCGCCCGGCGCATCCTCGTCGTCGTCCTTGCTGTCGTCCTTGGCGCTGTCCTTGGCGCCGTCCTTGGCGTCGTCGGCCGCCGGAGGGGCCTTCGGCGCCGGTGGCGATGCCGGAGCCGCCCACGGGTCGCCCGGGGCCTTGTCGGGGGACGCCGTGACCGTCGAGCCCACCGGCGATCCGGAGCCCGCGGCGCCCGGGTCGGTGGAGCCACTGCTGTTCCGGCTGCGGGCCAGCAGCGCCCCCGCGGTGATGCCACCGCCGGTCATCACGACCGCGGCCACCGCGATCCACAGCGCTCTCCGCGACGACGGCCGGGCGCCCCGGGTGACCTGGCCGGCGGACAGGGTCGAGGCATTGCCGAACGAGGGCGGCTGCGGCATGGGCGGCGGCATCGGCGGCTGCGGCGTCGGCGGCCGCGGCGTCGGCGGCCGCGAGCCTGGGCCCGACCAGCTCGACGGCGGGGTCGGCGCCCAGTTGCCGCCCGGCGGGCGCGCGGCCGGCGGGGTCAGCGGCCGCCACTGCTCGGGCGGCAGCTGCGCGGTCGCGTGCTGCAGCGCCATGCTCATCGCCATCGCGCTCGCGAACCGCTGGTCCGGCGCCTTGGCGAGCGCGGTCAGGATCACGTGCTCGAGCTCCGGCGGCATGTCGGGGCGCATCGCGCGCGGCGACGGCGGCGGCACCTCGACGTGCATCCGCAGCAGGTCGAACAGCGCCTCGGCCTGGAACGGCTTGCGCCCGGTGGCGCACTCGAACAGGATCACGCCGATCGCGTAGAGGTCGGCGCGGTGGTCGACCGGGCGGCCCGCCGCCTGCTCGGCCGACATGTAGTGCGGCGTGCCGAGCAGCGAGCCGGTGCGGGTCGCCGTCCCGGATGCGTCGGACAGCTTGGCGATGCCGAAGTCGAGGATCTTGGGCCGGCCCGACGGCGCGACGAACACGTTGTCGGGCTTGAGGTCGCGGTGGATGATGCCCTTGGCGTGCGCGGCGCCGAGCGCGTCGAGCACCTCGGCGGTGAGCCGGGCGATCCCGCCGAGCGGCAGCGGCGGACCGTGCTGGACCGCGACCTCGATCAGCGTCGCGAGCGGCGCGCCGTCGAGGTACTCCATGATGATGTACGGCCGGCCGTCGGGCAGCATCGCCAGGTCGAGCACGTTGACGATGCTCTCGTGGCGGATCAGGTTGACGGCCTTGGCCTCGGAGAAGAACCGCTCGACGAGGTCGCGGCGGTCCGAGCACTCGCGCGACAGCACCTTGATCGCGACCCGGCTGCCGATCGTCGGCTGCACGCCCTTGTAGACCCGGCCCATCCCGCCGATCCCGAGCAGCCGCGCGACCCGGTAGGCGCCGATCGTCGTGCCGAGCAGCACGTCCTCGGCGATCGGCGCCAGCGGCGTGCGGTCGGCCGGGCAGGGGCCGGGGGCCGGCTGCGTCAGACCACACTCGGGGCAGACGAACATCCCGGCAGGATATCATGCAGGCCTCGGGCGGCGAGGCCCCACGCAACTCGAGGGCGGTCGCGGCTGCTGGGCGCCGCGTGTGAGGTACTCGGCGGCGCTGCGTCTCAGCCGACCTTGCCGTGCAGGCGCATGGCCTCGCTGACGACGGGTTCCAGGGCGTAGGTAGCGTCACTGGGGTCCTCGATCATCAGCCGGGCTGCGTTCAGGACCGATGCAAGCGCCTCATGGCATGGTGTTCTGCCAGCACGCTGCGCACCGCGCGATTCACCAGATGGATCAGGTCGCGGAGCAATCCGCCCGATGCCGAGATCAGCGCGTCGAGCGCATTCGCTTCGAACACGGAATCGACGGGCAGTGCGGCGC
>JBGQCL010000071.1:0-32763 GCA_041495365.1 Kofleriaceae bacterium
CGTGATCGTGCCGCTGTCGAGGTTGCCGACGACGACCACCCGGCCGCCGGGCGCCATCGCCTTGAGGGTCTGGGCGAACGTCGCCGAGCCGACGATCTCGATCGCGACCTGGGCGCCCTCGCCGCCGGTCAGCCGGCGGACCTCGGGCGCGAACTCGAGGTCGGGTGCGACCACCACCTCGTGGGCGCCGGCGTTGTACAGCGCGCGCGCCTTGCGGGCGCCGGAGGTCACCGCGATCACCCGCGCGCCGTCGAGCCGCGCCAGCTGGACCACCTGCAGGCCGACCCCGCCGCTCGCGCCGGTGACCACCACGATCTCGCCGCGCTGGACCCGGCCGCGGGCGCGCACGACGTGGACCGCGGTGCCGGCCGTGCAGCACACCGTCGCCGCGACCGTCCACGGGATCCCTGCGGGCACGTGGCCGATGCCGCCGACGGGCGCGACCATCAGCCCGGCATAGCCGCCGGGCAGCTCCTCGCCGAAGAACCGGTTGTCGCGCTTGCAGAGGCTGGTCCGGCCGGCGGCGCACGCCGGGCAGTCGCCGCACGACATGCGCTGCAGCGTCGCCGCCCGATCGCCGACCGACCAGCCCCGCACGCCGGGGCCGACCTGGATGACCTCGCCGGCGACCTCGTGGCCCAGGATCGCCGGCACGGTGGTGCGCGGCAGGCTGCCGCGGCGGTTGATCACGTCGTGGTAGCACACGCCGCACGCCCGCACGCGGAGCAGCACCTCGCCCGTGCCGGGTCTGGGATCCGCCACCGAGCGCAGCATCAGGTGGTCGACGCTGCCGAACTGCTCCAGCACGACGGCTTGCATGGGGTCTCCTGGGTTGCGGCGCCGACCAGGTCGCGGCGCAGGCCGGCCGGGTCGAGCGAGTGAAGGGTGTCGATCACGGAAGCCGGGGGATCCGGGAGGGCGTGGAACGCGGGCGCGACCGCGTAGCCGAACCCGGTGCGCGCGTGGACTTGGTCGAGCGCGACGCCCGGCTCGATCGCCTCGAGCATCGCGCCCGGGGTGCCGACGGTGAACGTCGCCAGGTCGGTCAACAGCGGGGTGCGCCGCGCCGCGTCCTCGGTGCTGCGGATCGCGACCCGCGCGACCAGCGAGCGCGTGCTCTGGCGCGGCACGACCAGCACCGGGCGCCGGCACCACCGGCGCAGCGAGCATGCGCCGGCGACGCCGGGGAACTTCACCGCCGGCTGCGCGAGCGAGCCGGTCGCCGACAGGTTGGTGCGGCCGTCCGCGTCGACCTCGACCGCGCCGAAGAAGATGTTGTCGACCCGGCCGCGCCGCGCGTGGTCGAACAGGTCGGGGATCGTGACCTCGCCCGAGCGCCCCGTCAGGTACGCGAGATCCTCGCTCGAGCCGAGCAGCCGCGACACCGCCGGGTTCAGCGAGCCGACGCACGCCAGGTAGGTCAGCCGCGGCGCGTGGGTCGCGCGCGCAAGCGCGATCGCGAGCACCGCCAGCGGCGACGCGACGCCGGTCGCGACCACCGCGCCGTCGGCGATCTCGCCCGCCATCCGCCAGATCAGCCGGTCGGCGGCGCACGCCGCGCGCGCTGGCGCCGGTGCCGGTGCCGCGGCCTCGACAGCCTCGATGGTCGCGGCGATCACGCAGCACCTCGCGCGGACAGCGGGCTCACCGCGGCGTCCGGCGACCGCGCCAGCGCCGCCGCGATCCACGCCGCGCCCTGCCCGCCCTCGGCGGCGGCGAGGTAGTCGAGCAGCGCGGCCTCGTCGTGCGCGTAGTGGCCGACGCAGCCGGTCGGCCACGCGCCGCCGGGCGCCTCGCACACGCGCTCGACCTGGAACCCCGGCACCGTGACCCGCGGCAGCGCGCGGACCCGGACCTCGGCGGTGGCGATCACGCGGTGCGCCGCGGCGATCACCAGCAGGTCCGTCGTCGGATCCTCGATGTACAGGTTGCCCGCGTCGTCGGCCGCCTGGGCGTGGATCAGCGCGACGTCGGGGTAGAACGCGCGCTCGACCGGGACCCGCGCGCCGGTGAACGGATCGACCGCGTACGCCGGCGGGTCGAGCGTCGCGAGCTCCGACACGTCGGCGTCGGGCGCCGGGATGAACGGCAGCCCCATGGCGGCCGCGCGCAGCCGCTGCACCACGCGGTAGCCGTCGTGCTCGACCCACGCGACCCGGCCGGCCTCGATCGCCCGCTTGAGCGCCGGCATCGGCCGCACCCGGTTGGCCAGCGTCAGCGCGCCGAACAGCAGCTCGACCCGCGCCGCCGCGCCCGCCGCGACCAGCAGCTCGGCCGGCAGCGGGTTGGGCAGCGACAGGATCCGCAGGTCGCGCCGCCCGGCGCGGATCAGCGCGAGCACCAGCGCGATCGGCGCGCGCCCGAGCATGAACCCGCCGGGCGAGATCCAGGCGCCGTCGGGAACGGACGCCGCCGCCTCGTCGACGCTGCACCACGCGGTCGCAGCGCCGCGAGTCGGTTCGCCGTGGAAGCCCTGGAGATCCTGATCGTTGGCGAACATTTCTACCTACCAGTCGGTAACCTACCAATCGGTAGGTACCAACTCTGACGCTCCCGGTCAAGCGAATTGCGGAGCTAGCTCACGCCGGCCGGGCGCGGTATCGAGGCGCTACACTCGCCGTGATGGTCGCCCCGCTGCGAAGACCCGCGACCTTCGAGGATCTCCTCGCCTGCGATGACCCGGATCGCCTCGAGATCATCGGCGGTGAGATCGTCCCGAAGGCGATGCCGTCTCCGCAGCACAGCCACGCGGAGATCAAGCTCGGCGTCGCCGTCGATCCGTTCAACCGCAAGCCAGGGAGCCGAGGTCCCGGCGGCTGGTGGATCTTCACGGAGATCCATGCCGCCTACCCGCGCGGCGAGATCTACTGCCACGATGCCGCCGGCTGGCGGCGAGACCGCGTCGCCGTCCGACCCACCGAGTGGCCGATCCGGATCCGCCCCGACTGGGTCTGCGAGATCGTGTCTCCGAAACACGAGCGTCACGACCTGGTCGACAAGCCGCGCGTGCTCCATGCCGCCGAGGTCCCGCACTACTGGATCCTCGATCCGGAGGAGCGGATCCTGCTCGTCCACCGCTGGTCGCACGATGGCTACACGGTCGTGCAGCGCGCCGCGGCCGGCGAGGTGGTCCGCGCGGAGCCGTTCGACGCGATCGAGCTGCGGGTGGGCGTGCTGTTCGGCGACGAGGAAGACGAGTAGTCCGGCTCAACCACCGCGTCGACTTCGTGGTGGTGGATCGAAGAGCGCGGCGGGTAGCTCACCCGTCGCCCCGCCGCTGCGGCGGATCGAGCATCACCGCGGCGGTCATCGAGCCGGTGACGTTGGCGGCGGTGCGGAAGATATCGGGGATGGTGTCGACGCCGAGCAGGATCCCGACGCCCTCCACCGGAAGCCCGACGGACAGCAGCACCGGCGCCATGATCAGGATCGAACCGCCGGGGATCCCGGGCGCCGAGAACGTCAGCAGCACCGAGGTCACCCCGACCGTCACCAGCTGCGCGGCGGTGAGATCGACATGGTAGAGCGCGGCGATGAACAGCGCGCCGACCGGGAGGGCCACCGCGGCCCCGATCCGGAACAGCGAGGTCGAGAACGGGAGGAAGAAGCCGGTGACGCGCTCCGGCATCCCGAGCGCGGCGGCGCCGTCGATCAGGGCGGGCAGCGACGCCAGCGACGAGCGGGATGATACGGCGATCCCCTGGGCCGGCGCGACGGCGCGGGCGAACCGCCGCAGCGGCACCCCGCGCAGCCACGCCAGCAGGTACATCGCGGCGATCGCGATCACGCACAGGACCGCCGTGGTCACGACGTACATCGCGACGGCGCCGAGCGCGGTCGTGCCGAGCCGGAGGGCGAGCGGCACTGCGAGCGCGAACACCCCGTACGGCGCGAGCGACAGGATCCCGCGCACCACGATGAGCGTGACCGCCTTGATCGCCTCCGCCGCGCGCTCCAGCCACTCGCGGGTCTCCGCCGGCAGCCGCGTCGCCGCCACCGCGAAGATCAGCGTCACCACGATGATCGGCAGCATGGCGCCCGCGGACATCGCGGCCACCAGGTTGCTCGGCATGAGCCCTACCAGCCAGTCGCGGAACGACGGCACTGCATCGTGGGGCGTCGTGCTCGCGGCGCGAAGCGCGACCGCTGCACCCAGGTCCAAGGTGATCCGCGCGAACACGGCGCTCGCCACCACCAGCGCGAGCGTGGCCACCGCCGCGAGGGCGACCGCGAACAAGCCGATCCCCTTGGCGCCCAGTGTGCGGAGCCCCGCCCCGCCCGAGATCACCCCGGTGAACAGCAACGTCGTCACCAGCGGGACCACCATCAGCTGGAGCGCCCGCGTCCAGATCGAGCCGATCGGCTCGATCCACGCGGCCAGCGGCTGCCACGAGGCGGGCAGCCACGACGCCAGCGCGAGGCCCAGCGCGAGGCCCGCGAGCAAACCCAGCAGCACCCGGGTGGTCAGGGACATGGCCGGGGATAGTTCCACGTCCCGGTGACAAGAAATAGCCGATGGACCGGAGCGTTCCGCGCTCCGGCGCATCATCGAGACGCAGCAGCCGCCTCCAGCTGGCCGAGCACGTGGCTGGCGCCGACGATGACGATCGGCCGGAACGCCAGGTTCAGCACCGGCACCGCGAGCACGGCGGCGGTCGACAGCGCGAACCCGAGCATCAGCACCGGGTGATCCTCGACCAGCGCGACCTCCTCGCGCCAGGGCAGCGACAGCCGGTCGCACAGCCGCGCGAACCGGCGCACCAGGCCACCGCCGAACGGCGCGCGGTCGGCGGCGTGGTGAAGCCCGCGGACGAACCACGGCAACCGCACGCGCTGCGCGGCGGCGTCGAGATCGGCGAGCGTCTCGCCCGGCCGCAGCACGCGCGCGGAGTCGAACGCCTCGACGACCACCCAGTGCAGCGCCCACACCGCGGCTGCCACCTGGACCAGCAGCCAGTCGGCGCCCGGCACGAGGCGGAGCAGCCCGCTGATCGGCGCGAGCACGATCGCGATCAGGATCGCCTGCTTGACCGCGCGCCCGAGGTTGCGGCGGAGCGGCTCGATGCACGGCTCGACCGGCCCGAACCCCAGCACCCGACGCGCCTGGGCCGCGAGCCGCGCGTAGTGATTGGCGAACACGATCGACGGCAGCGGCGCGAGCACGGCGAAGATCGTGTAGAAGCGGTGCACGTAGCCGCCGCGGTGGCCTACCACCGCGACGACGGCGCAGAACGCCGCCAGCAGGCCGACCGGCACCAGCGCCGCGCGGAGCAGCTCGCGATGCGCCAGCAGCGTGCGCGCGCCGACCACCGGCTGGCACAGCCCGTAGACCACCCGGTCGAAGGCGGCGTCGGGCGGCGGCCGGGGCGTGACGTGGTCGCGGACGGCGGAGAACGGGTCGTGGACGGTCATCCGGAAGGCCAATGTGTGCACGCCCTCGGGTGAAGTCGAGGCGCGACGCGATGGACACCCCCGCGACGGGGGTGCGACTGCCCCCGCGGCGTCACGGGGCCGCGCGATGCGGCCCGGCGCTTTCGCCACGCTCCGGCGTGCGACGGCGCCTGCCGTGTCGTGTCACGATCGCCGGGATGCTTTCGCCAGCTGGCGCCGTTCCAGCCGACGCTGATGCGCTCGGCAGGTGTTACGGCTGCAGGCGGCCGGCGCCGTAGACCAGCTTGCCCAGGCCGGCGCGCAGGTGCTCGACGAACTGGCCCTTGTGGGCATTGTCGTGCTCGGTGGAGACGTCGCCGGTCTCCTGCATGTGGCGGTCGTCGTGGTTCGGCACGTCGTGGCCGGCGGCGAGCTCCTCGTCGGCGAGCGGCATCGACGTGTGCTTGGCGAGCGGGTTGCGCTGGAACAGGTTGCCGTCGGTCATCTCGTGGTTGTGGATGACGCCCGGGGTCAGCGCCTGGCCGCCGAGCGGGACCAGGTCGCCCTTGACGCGGTGGTGCGACGACTCGATCTCCTGGTCGGGGTGCTCGGCGTTGTACTTGGCGATCTCGGCGGCCATCTCGCGCGAGACGCCGGGGGACTGGAATGTCACGATGCGCTGGACGCGATCGGGGAAGGTGGCGGCGGCGATCTGGGCGAGCGCGCCGCCGAGGCTGTGGCCGGAGGAGATCACCTGACCGTGAGAGGCCGCGTTGGCCATCTGGGCGTCGATCAGGGCGCGGTTGGGGTTGAACTGGTACATGCCGATGCCGGTCGGATCGAGGTCGGCGATGATCGTCTGGATCTTGCTCGGCCGGGTGCCGCGGAACGCGACGATCGGCGCCTTGCCGGCCTGGGTCGGCAGGAAGGTACGCATCACGAACTCGTGGACGCCGCGGATGATCGGCAGCGCCTCGTAGCCGTTGACCTGCAGGAAGTGATCGTCCCTGGCGTCGAGATCCTTGTCGATCATGCCGTGGGCGAGCTGCTCGATGACGGCGTCGGCATTGGTCAGCGGCTGGTCCTCGGACCTGGCGGCTTCGGCCTTGGCCGGGTCGGCCTTGGCGACCGCGGGCTGGCCGGTGAGCTCGGCGAAGCTGGCGGCCGGCGGGACCTGCTGTGCCGCGGGCTGGGCCTCGACCGCGGGCTCGGGCGCGTGGGTCGGCGCGAGCTCGACGGCGTCGTCGTGGTGGCTGCGTTGCTGATCGTGTGCTTGCATGGGGGTCACTCCAGCCTGCCAACGGCGGTCAACTTGCCTCGCTCGCGATACATCCGGTGGATGGTCACGACCAGGCCCTGGGTGGACATCGGCTCGCTCGTCGCGGCGGCCTGGAACGCCGAGCGCTCTGCGGCGACCTTGATGAAGCCACCGGACAGCTCGAAGCGCTCGCCGAGCTGCGCGAAGTCGATGTCCCCGACCTCGGCGGCGGCGGGGATCGCCCGCCGCCACAGCTCCGTGCGCATCTCGGGATCGGGGAACGTGAACTGGACGTCGTACGCGAACCGCCGGCGAAACGCCGGGTCGACCGCGCCACCGAGGTTGGTGGTGAGGATCGCGAGACCACCGAACCGCTCGAGGCGCTGCAAGAGGTAGTTGGTCTCCATGTTCGCGTAGCGGTCGTTGGATGACTTGACCTCCGTCGTACGCTTGCCGAACAGAGAATCTGCCTCGTTGAACAGCAAAACCACATGACCGGGCTCGGCGGCGTCGAACACCTCGCTCAGGTTCTTCTCGGTCTCGCCCAGCCACTTGGAGACCACCCGGGACAGATCGATCTCGTAGATCGCCAGGCCGAGCTGGCGGGCGATCACGGTCGCGCTCATCGTCTTGCCGACGCCCGGGTCACCGGAGAACAGCACGGAGACGCCGGCCGCGCCGCGAAATCCCCAGCGTTCCCGGACCTTTCGGCGCTCACGCAGCGCGCCGACGATCTCGCGGAGCGACGCGGCGGTCTCGTCGTCGACCACGAGGTCGGCGAACCCGTGGGTGGCGTCGATCCGGCGACCGAGCCGGATCAGGCGGTCGTGGAGCTGGTTGCGCAGCGCGAGATCGAGCGCGGGGAGGTCGGGCGGGCCGGCGTCGGCCGGACGCTCGGCGCGCGCGGCGCGGGCTGCGAGGGCGATCACACCGCCGGGCGCAGCAAAACGCGACGCCAGGGCCTCGGCGTCCTCGCTCGACAGCGTGGGCACCTGGCGCCGCCACAGCGCGGTGCGGTCGTCGAGCGGCGGGACCTCGAGCGTGAACTGGACGAGCGGCCGGACGTCCAGCCGCGGCATGCGATCGCGGCCGAGGGTGATGGCCATCGCGCCGGCGTGCTCGGCGGCGAGCTGGGCCACGAACGGTGGCAGGTCGCTGCGATCGCCCTGCTGGACGAGCGCGTCGTCGAGATCGGGGAGCACCGGGATCGCGTCGAGCAGCCGGCACTCGCGCAGGATGCTGCGCAGCGTCGGCCGCTGCTGGGGCGCGGGCATCGCGGCGAGCGCGCCGGCGTTGATCAGGAGGATCTTGCGGCCGATCCGCGCCGCGGCGACCTGGAGCAGCAGGCGCTTGCCGACGCCGCGCACGCCCTGCAGCACGAGCAGCGCCTCGGGCGAGCCCAGCGCCGCGGCCGCGCGCGCGATCATCGGCTCGGGGAACAGCGCTTCGACCTCGCCGCCGCGCAGCTCGGCGATGTCGGACAGCTGGGGATCGAGGCGGCGGTTGTCGCCGGCGAGCAGCTGGACCAGCCGCGCCGCCGGGCGCAGCCGGCGAAACAGCACCGAGTCGTACGACCCGGCGGTCTCGTCGAGCTCGATCAGGCGGTAGAGCAGGAGCGGCGAGGTCGGCGCGAGGTCGCGCGACAGGTCGGCGCGGCGCTCGGAGCTGTCGTAGACCAGCATCGCCAGCAGCCGCGCGTCGAGCCCGCGGCAGGTCGGATCGCTGGTCAAGTAGCGATAGGCGATCACGAGCTTGGGGTCGACCTCGGGCATCACCGCGAAGTTCAGCGCGAGGCGCTGGGCATGGTCGAGCTCGAACCGGACCCACAGATCGAGGTACGGCAGGCGGATGCCGGCGGCGAGCGTCGCGGCGACCCGTGCGTCGGTCAGCATCGCGTAGTGGCGGTACGCCGCGCCGACGACCGACGCGCCGGCGTCATCACCGCCGGGCAGCGGCTCGCCGCGGTACTCGGCGAGCGCGGCGCGGAACACGCCGGCGACGGTCTCCGGGGCCCACGCCGCGGTCGCGCCGTCCTCGGCGGTGCGTGGCAGCGCGCCCATCGCCCAGCGCTGGCGGATCTGGTACTCGACGCCCAGCCAGCACCGCCACAGCTGATCGCGCAGCAGCGCCTCTGGTGTCTCGTACGGCCCGAATTCCGGCACGGTCGCGTCTCCTCGTCCTCGTCCTCTGGCGGTGCGCCCCGGCGGGCGGCCTCAGCCCTGGCGGTACATGACCACGGTGAACCGCACACCCGGGGGCTCTGCCCCCGGGCTCCCCCGCGAGACGACCACCGCACCCGGGGGCTCTGCCCCCGGGCTCCCCCGGGCGGGGACCACCGCGTCGAGATCGACCGGATACGCGGCGTTGTCCTCGAGCTTGCGCGCCACGCCGTCGGCGTCGAGGTCGGCGTACCACGCCCAGCCGGCGACCCGGACGCGCTCGGCGACCGCGGCGAGCCGCGGCGCCCCCGCGTCGACGTAGCTGCGCAGCCGGACCAGCGCGGCGCCGTGCTCGAGCAGGTGGGCGTCGAGCTCGGCCGGCGACACGCCGACGAACAGCCACGACGGGCCGGTCCGCTCCTCGACGATCACCGCGAACCGGCGCGCACCGCCGGCGGTGTAGGTCGCGAGGTCGGCGATGCAGTGCTGGTCGTCGAGCAGCGCGCGCACCCCGGCCTCGTCGAGATCGACGTGCGCGCTGGACACCGGACCCGGGCCGGTCTCGAGCACCACGGAGAACCGCACGCCGTCGCCGCCATCGGCGGGACCGGCGGTGATCGCGACCGGCCGTGCCCCGGTGTCGCGCAGCCGGGCGGTGAGCGCCGCGGCGTCGAGATCGAGCGCGTAGCGGCGCTCGGAGCCGGTCTCCTGGTAGAGCAGCGCCGCGAACCGCCGGCGCTCGGCGGGGCCGTACGACGACAGCCGCATCAGCCGCGTCCCCGGCATCACCACGCTGTCGATCTGCGTCGACTTGATGTCGTGGGACCAGAACCAGGTCTCGGGTGGTCTCTTCACCGGGCGCCGCCGCGCAGCCTATCACGGCGGGGGATCAGCGGGCGGCGGTGATCGCCGCGAGCGTCGCCGCCGCGGCCGGCCGCGCGCGCTGCTCGTCGAGCGCATCCGACCAGCCCTCGACCCGGCGCTGCCAGTTGGGGCGCTGCGTCGTCGTCCCGGGGACGTTGTGCGGCACCGGATCCATCACCAGATCGTCGAGCGCGACCAGCACGACCTCGGCGGGGCCGACCGCGAGATCGGCGACCGCGCCGACCATGGCGCGCTCGACGTCGGTCAGCTCGCCGCGCGCGATCGCCGGCGCCCCCGGCCGGTCGATGTACGCCAGCAGACCCGCGCGCGTGCGGTCGCGCTGCAGCCGCTCCTCGACCTCCTGCTCGTCGGTGATCAGGCCGAGGTCGCGGCGGTCGTCGATGTCCGTGCCGCGCCACCAGCCGGCGAACGTCGCCATGTCGTGGGTGTTGAGGCCGGCGACCGACTCGGGTGGCGACGGCTGGGCGGACTTGCCGGGCTCGCTCGGGAAGAACCACTGGGCGACGTGGATCCGGAACAGGCCGTGGCGCGCCATCGCCGGCCGGACCTCCTCGGGGACGGTGCCGAGGTCCTCGCCGACCAGCGCACAGCGCGACCGGCTGGACTCCACCGCGAGCACGGCGAGCAGGTCCTCGTACGGGTAGCGCAGGTAGACCCCGTCGGTCGCGGGCAGCCCGCTCGGCACGCAGTACAGCCGGAACAGCCCCATCACGTGGTCGATCCGCAGCATGCCGCTGACCCGCATGTGGTGGCGGAGGCAGCGGATCAGGTAGCGGTAGCGATCGCGGCGCACCGCGATCGGCGACACCGGCGGCAGCCCCCAGTCCTGGCCGCCGAGGAACAGCGCGTCGGGCGGCGCGCCCGCCGACATCGTGGTCAGGAACAGCGCGCGTTGCCGCCAGACCTCGTAGGCGTCGCAGCTCACCCCGACCGGGAGATCGAGGTAGAGCTGGACCGGCCCGGCGGCGAGCTGCTCGAGCTGGCGCTGCATCGCCCACTGGGCGACCGCGTGGGTGGTGACGCGGGTCGCGTCGGCGCCGAGCGCGATCGCGTCGGTCCGGCTCGCGATCACCGGCACGCCGTCGCGCCACATCGCCGGCCAGCCGTGCCAGCTCCGCCGGGTCGCCTCGCCGAACGCGCGAAACGCGGCGTAGTCGTAGGCCCCGGCCTCGGCCGCCCAGGCGTCGATCTCGCCGCCGCGCGTCGCGAGCAGGCGCTCGGCCATCGGATCGAGCGCGCGGCGGCGCCAGTGGTACTGGGCGCGGTAGTCGATCCGCGTGCCCGCGATGATCGGCGGCGCGGTCGGCGGCTCGACGCCGAGCTCGCCGGCGAGCGCGGCGAGATCGAGGTAGAGCTCGTTCCAGAACATCCGGCTGATCGGCGCGTAGGGCGAGAACTCGCAGGGCTCGTCGAGCGACGTCGCGAGGATCGGCAAGGTCGCGACGTAGCGCCCGCCGCGCGCGGCGACCTGGGCGAACAGCCGGCGCAGCGTCCCGACGTCGCCGGCCTGCCCGCTCACCGGGCTGGCCAGGCCGTAGACCGGCGCGAACACGCCCCACCGCCGAGGCCCCTCCCCCGGGCCGCCCCAGGCGCGCCGCGGCGCCGCGATCGCGAACGCCTCGCCCGCCGCGCCGGCCGCCCGCCAGCGCGCGGTGTGGTAGCCGAGCTCGCCGACCGCGATCCGCGCGCGCCGCACGCAGTGCACCACTCCGCCCGGCCACGCGTGGTCGGCGGCCGCCAGCTCGAACAGCCGGCCGTGCGCCCGGACGGTCTGGCCCGCCTCGGTCGTGACCTCGACCTCCCAGCGGCCGTCGAGCTGCGCCGGCACCGAGAACGGCACCACGATCTCGCCGTCCCAGCCGATCACCACCGGCGGGACGATCTCGGTCCAGCGCGTGCGCCGCAGCGCCGCCAGCGCGCCCGGCGCGTCGGCCGCACGCTCGAACGCGACCCCGAGGTCGGGCGCGAGCGCGCGCAGCGCGGCGGTCAGCGCCTCGTCGCTCGCGGTCAGCGGCTCGCCCCGCCAGCTCCGGTAGCTGACGTCGATCCCGGCCGCCGCGGCGAGCTCGCGCAGTTCCGCCGTCATGAGATCGCCCGGTCAGCCGATCAGCCGCAGCCACCAGCCCGGCAGGATGCCGAGCTCCAGCACCAGGATCGGGCACACCACGATCACGAACATCAGCGGCCCCGACCGGGTCGGCGTGAACGGCTGGTTGGCGTCGCGGAAGTACATCGCGGTGACGATCCGCAGGTAGTAGTAGATGCTGATCGCCGAGTTGATCACGCCGAGCACGACCAGCCACAGCAGCTGGCCGTCGCTGGCCTCCATCGCGGCCTTGAAGATGTAGAACTTGGCGAAGAACCCGCCGGTCGGCGGCACGCCGCCGAACGACAGCAACAGCACGGTCATCCCGAGCGCGATCGCCGGGTGCTGCGCGCCGAGGCCGGCCCAGTCGTCGACCAGCAGCCGCTCGCGCTGGCGCGAGCCGACGAACGCCACGATCGCGAACGCGCCCAGCGTCGTGAAGCTGTACGCGATGAGGTAGTAGACCAGGCTGGTGGTCGCGGTCGGCGAACCCAGGCCGAGCGCGCAGATCCCGACCAGCAGGATGCCGGCGTGCGAGATCGACGAATACGCCAGCATGCGCTTGATGTTGTCCTGGCGCACCGCGGTGACGTTGCCGATCGTGATGGTGAGCGCCGCGACGACCGCCATCGGGCTGGCCCAGCCGAGCGCGCCGAACGGCACCACGCTGCCGCCGAGCGCGACCCCGAACAGCCGGATCATCGCGGCGATCGCCGCGGCCTTGACCGCGGCCGCCATGAACCCGGTCACCGGGGTCGGCGCGCCCTCGTAGACGTCGGGTGCCCACATGTGGAACGGCACCGCGGCGACCTTGAAGCCGAACGCGATCACCAGCATCAGCCCGCCGGCGACGACCAGGCCGGGGTTCTTGGTGGTGGCGAGCCGCACCGCGAGCTCGGGGATCTTGGTGGTGCCGGCCGCGCCGTAGATCAGCGCGATGCCGTACATCAGGAACCCGGTCGCGAACGCGCCGATCAGGAAGTACTTCATCGCGGCCTCGTTGCCGCGCCTGGACCGCCGCCGCATCGCGCACATCACGTAGACGCCGAGCGACATGGTCTCGACGCCGAGGAACACGGTGACCAGGTTCCAGGCGTGCGCGAGCATCACCATGCCCGAGGCCGACAGTAGCAGCAGCCCGTAGTACTCGCCGACCTGCCAGCCGTGCTCGCGCTGGTGCGCGGGCGAGCCCAGCGCGGCCAGCGCGGTGGTCACCGCGAACAGCGCCGACAGCACGTAGCCGGTGCGGTCCGCGACCAGCATGTCGCCGAGCAGCGGGATCCGGGCGCCCGCGGCGTCGGGCATCTGGCGGTACAGCACGACCGAGGCGATCGCCGACGCGAGCGCCCCGGCGACGGTCAGCGACATCAGCGCCGAGCGATCCTTGCCGCGGTAGAACGCCTCGGCGAGCACGAGCACCATGCCGGTGATCGCGAGGATCAGGTACGGGACCAGGTAGCCCAGGTCCGAGGCGAGTCGCGAGGCTTCGAAGTTCATGGCGTGGCCCTCCCGGCGGCGCTACCGGCCCCCGGTGCTCCCGGCGGTGGGGCCGAGCCTGCGCCGGGGTCCCCCGGCGTCGGGGTACCCGGTGCACCCGGTGCAGCGCCGCCGGCGCCCGCCGCCCCGGCCGAGCCCGACCCGGTTCCGCCGGCTCCGGAGATCGTCTTCTGCACCCCGGCGGCGCCCCTGGCGACGCTGTCGAGCGTCTTCTGGATCGCCGGGTTGTTGTCGCACACGCCCGACCCGAAGGTGTGGGGCGGGCCGTCGCACTCGCCGACGCGGCGGCCGAAGTCCTTGATGAACTTGTTCACCGACGGCTCCATCACGGCGAGCAGCGGCCGCGGGAACATGCCGAGCAGGAAGATGCCGATCACCAGCGGGATGAAGGTCGCGAGCTCGCGGCCATTGAGGTCCGGCAGGCGGCCGTTGCGCGCCTTGTCGAGCTTGCCGAAGAACACCTTCTGGAACATCCACAGCAGGTAGATCGCGCCGAGCACGACGCCGGTCGCGGCCAGCGCGCCGAGCAGGCGCGGCGACGGGATCGAGTAGCCGTGCGGCAGGGTGTCGCCGGCGATGAACGTCCCCAGCAGGGTCAGGAACTCGCCGACGAAGCCCGACAGCGCCGGGAGCCCCGCCGAGCCCATCGTGATGATCAGGAACAGCCCCGCGAACACCGGCATCTGCTTCCAGATCCCGCCGTACTCGGCGAGCCGCCGGGTGTGGCGCCGCTCGTACAGCACGCCGATCCCGAGGAACAGCCCGCCGGTGGTCAGGCCGTGCGACAGCATCGCGTAGATCGACCCCGAGATGCCGTACGAGGTCAGCGCGAACACGCCGAGCGCGCAGAACCCCAGGTGCGAGACCGACGAGTACGCGACCAGCTTCTTGACGTCGTCCTGGGCGAACGCAACAAACGCCCCGTAGATGATGCCGATCACCGCGAGCACGGTGATCGTGGGCGCCCACACCACCGCGCCGTGCGGGAACAGCGGCATCGCGTAGCGCAGGAAGCCGTAGATCCCGAACTTGAGCAGCACGCCGGCCAGGATCACCGAGCCTGCGGTCGGCGCCTCGACGTGCGCGTCGGGCAACCAGGTGTGGAGCGGGAACAAGGGGATCTTGATCGCGAACGCGAGCGCGAACGCCGCGAAGCACCAGGTCTGCGCGCCGTACGGCAGCGAGACCGTCAGCAGCTTCTCCAGGTCCGTGGTGTAGCCGCCGAGCACCGCGCCGGCCTTGACGTAGACGTACAAGATCGCCACCAGCATCAGCAGCGAGCCGACCATCGTGTAGATCACGAACTTGATCGACGCGTAGAGCCGGCGCTGGCCGCCCCAGATCCCGATCAGGAGGTACATCGGGATCAGCATCACCTCCCAGGACACGTAGAACAGGAACAGGTCGAGCGCGACGAACCCGCCGATCATGCCGGTCTCGAGCACCAGCATCGCGGCGATGAACTCACGCACGTTCTTCTCGATCGCCTTGCCGGTGCCGAGCAGGGTCAGCGGCATCAGGAATGTCGTCAGGATCACCAGGAAGATCGACATCCCGTCGACCCCGGTCTTGAAGTGCGCGCCGAGCACCGGGATCCACTCGACGTCGAGCCTGAGCTGGAAGCCGTCGGCCTTCGGATCGAAGTTGCTGATCATGAACAGCGAGATCGCGAACGTGATCAGCGTGAACGCCAGGCCGATGCCGCGGTGGAGCGGCGCCTCGGTCCTGGGCGTGCACATCACGAAGATCGCGCCGAGCAGCGGCACGGCGAGGATCAGCGGGATCAAGAAGTCACCGCGCGTGAAGTCTTGCATCATGACTACTTCACCCCCTGCGAATCACCCGGTCGCTCGGCCGGCCGGCCGGCGCCGGGCTGATGTGGATCAGCCGCGGGCTCGGGAGGCGGCCAGAACGTGCGGCCCTCGTTGAGGTTGATCGTCCGGGTGACCTTGTCCTCGCGGCCGGTGACCGGGTCCTCGACCCACATCGTGATCGGCCCGTCGTAGCCGGTGACCGTCACGTCGCGCTTGTCGAGCAGCTCGCCGGGGCGGGCCGGATCGTGGTCCTTCTGACCATCCCCGTCGAGATCCCAGTAGACCCGCGCGGTCGAGCCGAGGATCCCGGAGCCCGGATCGGCGTGCAGGCGGATCTCGTTGCCGACGATCTTGTAGTCGAACGTCGCCTTGTGGTGGCAGTCGGTGATCACGAACACCAGCGCGCCGCCGACCACCACGCCGACCAGGTAGCGCTGGACGTTGCCGTTCTGGAACCAGCGCGAGATCCGGCCGAAGATGCCGACCACGAACGCCGAGCCGTTGACCGCGACGGTGTCGACCACGAAGCGGTCGACGAACTCGAGCAGGAACCGCGCGACCACCTTGAACGGCCGCACGAGGATCACGTCGTAGAACTCGTCGAACCACAGCTTGGCCTTCGACGCGCGATAGATGTCGGCGAACGCGCCGCCCTGGGCCGTCCAGCGCTCGACCGTCTTCGACGGGCCCCGCCCGTAGAACCCCCAGGCCAGCGTGACGCCGGCCACCGCGATCAGCGACGCGACGGTGAGCAGCCCCCCGATCGCGCCATCCGATTCGTGGCCCTCGATGCCCTGCGGCCCGGGCAGCCCCGAGGCGTACCACTCCTCGGTCAGGCTCGGCTTCAGCCACTCGCCCAGCCATTGCGGGAAGTGGAGGTGCTCGAAGTGCGGCAGGCCGACCACGCCGCCGATGAACGCGCCGATCGCGAGCACGACCAGCGGCAGGGTCATCGATCCCGGCGACTCGTGGGCGTGGCGAGCGGGCCCGGAGCGCGCGTCGCTGCCGAACACCAGGAAGTACAGCCGCCACATGTAGAACGCCGTGCCCAGCGCGGCGACGAGCAGGCCGGCCCACAGGAGCTTGCCGTAGATCGCCGGCCAGCCCGGCGGGTGGACCGCGAACGCACCGGCGAGGATCTCGTCCTTGGAGAAGAACCCGGAGAACAGCGGGATGCCGGCGATCGCCAGGCACGAGATCGCGAACGTCGCGTGCGTGATCGGCAGCCGGCGGCGCAGCCCGCCCATCGTCGTGATGTCGCCCGGGGTCTCCGAGCCCTCGTGCTCCAACGCGTGCATCACCGAGCCGGCGTCGAGGAACAGGCAGGCCTTGAAGAACGCGTGGGTGCCGAGGTGGAAGATCGCCGCGGTCCAGTTGCCGGTGCCGGCGGCGACGAACATGAAGCCGAGCTGCGACACGGTGGAGTACGCCAGCACCTTCTTGAGATCGGTCTGGGCGAACGCCATGAAGGCGGCGACGAGCGCGGTGAGCAGGCCGACCGTCGAGACCACGATCAGCGCGGTGGTCGACGACGCGTAGAGCAGCGACATCCGGCACACCATGTAGACGCCGGCGGTCACCATGGTCGCCGCGTGGATCAGCGCGGAGACCGGCGTCGGACCGGCCATCGCGTCGGGCAGCCACACGAACAGCGGCAGCTGGGCCGACTTGCCGCACGCGCCGATGAACAGCAGGAGCCCCGCGGCCGCGGCCAGCCGCTCGCCGCCCCAGAACCCCTGGACGTAGGCCGGGCCGGCCGCCGCGCTGCGCAGCATCGCAAAGTCCAGGCTGCCGCCGTCGCCGGCGTTGAGGTTCTTGGTCGCCCAGAACAGCAGGAACATCCCGAGCAGGAACGCGAAGTCACCGATCCGGTTGACCACGAACGCCTTGCGGCCGGCGGTGGCGTAGGACTCGTTCTCGAACCAGAACCCGATCAGCAGGTACGAGCACAGGCCGACGCCCTCCCAGCCGATGAACATCACCGGCAGGTTGGCGGCCAGCACCAGGATCAGCATCGCGCCGGTGAACAGGTTCAGGTAGCCGAAGAACGCGCTGTAGCGCGGGTCGTGGGCCATGTAGCCCATGGAGTAGATGTGGATCAGCGAGCCGACGAACGTGACGATCAGGATCATCACCGCCGACAGCGTGTCGAGCCGGAACGCGAGCTGGGCCTTGAACGCGCCGACCTCGATCCAGGTGTAGGCGACCTGGGTCAGGCCGATCCCGCCGTTGCCTTCGTGGAACGCGCGGAGCAGCGGGCCGAACACCAGGCTGGCCGACACGATGAACGCCACCAGGACCGCGAGGATCGCGATGGTGTGGACGATCCAGCGGCCGAACGTGCGCTCCAGCCAGCGGCCGGCCACCAGGTTGATCAGCGCGCCGATCAGCGGCGCGAGCGGGATCACCACCAGGACCGAGGATGAGATCGCCGACAGGCTGAACGCCACGCCGAACGCCACCAGAACCGCGAGGATCGCGACGACACCGTATGCGATCCAGCGGCCGAACCCGCGCTCCAGCCAGCGGCCGAGCGCGAGATGGATCAGCACGCCGAGCAGCAGCGCGAGCGGGATCGCCACCAGGAGCGAGGACGGAAGGGATGATGCATCCATGGAGTGCCTGGGCTAGTGACGGAGCATGGTGAGGCGGTCGACCTCGACGTTGCGCCGGCCGCGGAACACCGCGACCACGATCGCGAGGCCGACCGAGGCCTCCGCCGCAGCCACGGCGATCACGATCAGCGCGAAGGTGTGGGCCGACAGATCGCCCCACATGCGCGAGAACGTCAGCAGCGTGACGTTGGCGGCGTTGAGCATCAGCTCGACCGCCATCAGCATGATCAGCGCGTTGCGCCGGACCAGCACGCCGGCCACGCCGATCAGGAACAGCACCGCGGCGAGCACCAGGAAGTGCCCGTAGCCGATATTCCACACGACATCGCTCATGCTGCACCGCCTCCGGAACGAGAATCGACGGGCGATTCCGCGGCGTCGCCCTCCTCGCGCAGCGGCCGGGCAATCGCGATCGCGCCGACCACCGCGACCAGGAGCAAGATCGAGATCGCCTCGAACGGGAACAACCCGGGGCCGAACAGGTCGGCCCCGACCGCCTTGATCGAGCCCCAGTCCGGGCGCTCCGACCGTGCGCAGGTCAGCCCGCCGCCCTCCGACCGATCCGCCTTCTGCCACTCGATGCACTGCGCCGCCGCAGGGGGCGGCGCGTTCATCGCGACCTCGCGGTTGGCCGGCTCGACGTGGGTCAGCATCACGATCAGCCGACCGACCAGGTACAGGATCGCCAGGCCGCCGAGCACCTGGCCGGCGCGCCCCGACGGCGCCACCGGCTCGTCCTCGGGGCGGTTCAGGATCATCACGACGAACACGAACAGCACCATGATCGCGCCGGCGTAGACCAGCATCTGGATCACGGCGAGGAACTGGGCGTACAGCATCATGTAGATCGCCGCGATGCCGAGGAAGCTGCCGACCATGCCCATCACGGCGGCGATCAGGTTGCGGCGGCTGATCACGAACACCGCACCGACCACCGCGATCAGCGCGAACGCCCAGAACAGCAGCGCCATGCCCTTGCCCGACGAGCCGGTCAGGTCGAGGTGCTGGTAGGTGATGCTGCGGACGGTGCGGCGGGCGGCCTCGGGGCGCGCCGCGTTGGCCTGGACGGCATCGTCGACCACGATCTCGAGCGTGGCGAGCCGGCCGTCGGGCAGCACCGCCTCGGCCGTCACCGGGGCGGTGTCGGGCCGCAGCTCCGACTGGCCGTTGACGATCTGGTACTCGGAGCCGACCACCGGGCACCGGACCGACGCGGCGTTCGGCAGCGCGCCGCGCACGGCGGCCTCGACGTTGGCCTGGCACGGCCGCTCGCGCGACTCGTCGGCGTGTGCGCGGGGCACCCGGAGCGAGCAGACCGCAGTGAACAGCGCGACGGCGACGGTCGCGCGCGCGGCGTGGGTCCGGATCATGCGGCCTTCCCCTTCCTGGAGGCGATCTTCGCCTCGAAGTCGGCACGGAACTTGGTGAGGAAGCCGAGCATCGGCCACGCCGCGGCGTCGCCGAGCGCGCAGATCGTGTTGCCGGCGATGCCATGCGCGATGCTCGCCAGCAGGTCGAGGTCGCCGTCCCTGCCGTTGCCGTCGGCGACCCGGCGCGACACCTTCTCGAGCCAGCCGGTGCCCTCGCGGCACGGCGTGCACTGGCCGCACGACTCGTGGGCGAAGAACTTCATGATCCGCCAGGTCGCGCGCGGGATGTCGGTCTGGTCGTCCATCACGACCACGCCGCCCGAGCCGGCCATCGTGCGCAGCTGGCGGCCGCCGCCGAGGTCGAACGGCTGGCCCGGCCGCACCATCACCGGCTTGATCCGCTCGTCGGTCTGCAGCGCGTCGAACTCGCACGGCACGTCGAGCTCGCCGGCGTCGAGCGGCGGCATCGACACGCCGCCCGGGATCACCGCCTTGACCTTGCGCCCCTTCCACACCCCGCCGCAGACCTCGTGGATCATCTGGGTGAACGCAATGCCCATCGGCAGCTCGTACACCCCGGGCTTGTTGACGTGGCCCGACACGCACACGATGCGGGTGCCGCCCGAGCGGCCCGTGCCGAGCGCGTTGAACCACGCCCCGCCCTTGTCGATGATCGCCGGGACGTTCATCAGGGTCTCGACGTTGTTGACGATCGTCGGGTTGCCAAACAGCCCCTTGACCGCCGGGAACGGCGGCTTGAGCCGCGGCTGGCCGCGCAGACCCTCCAGCGAGTTGAGCAGCGCGGTCTCCTCGCCGCAGATGTACGCGCCGGCGCCGCGGTGCACGGTGAGCTGGACCTCGATGCCGGTGCCCAGGATGTTCTTGCCCAGGTACCCGCGCGCGTAGGCCTCGGCGACGGCGTTCTGCAGCACGAGGTACTCGCGCATCATCTCGCCGCGGATATAGATGTAGTTGTGGACCGCGCGCAGCGCGTGCGCCGAGATGACCATGCCCTCGATCAGCAGGTGCGGGTCCCAGAACATCAGCTCGCGGTCCTTGCAGGTCCCGGGCTCGGACTCGTCGGCGTTGCACACCAGGTGAACCGCCTTGGCGTCCCTGGGCACGAACCCCCACTTGACGCCGGTCGCGAACCCCGCGCCGCCGCGGCCGCGCAGGTTCGACGCCTTGACCTCGGCGGTGATGTCCTCGGGACGCATCGCGAGCGCCTTGCGCAGCTGGGCGTACCCGCCGGACCGCTCGTAGCCGGGCAGGGTCCGGGCGTCGGGGTTGCCGAACCGCGTGGTGACGATGCGCGTGCCGATCTCCGCGGGCATCTACACGACCTCCGACTCGGGGTGGGGATGGGCCTTGAGGCGCTGGATCAGCTCGCCGACCTGCTCGGGCTTGATGTCGAGCAGGTACTCGGTGCCGACCACGGCGCACGGCGCGTTGGCGCACGCCGCGATGCACTCCTCCTCGACCAGCGTGAACTCGGCGTTCGACTCGCCGCGCTTGAGCCCCAGCCTGGCCTCGAACGCCTCGAGCACCTCGTACCCGCCGCGCAGCATGCACGAGATGTTGGTGCACATCCGGATCGTCTGGCGGCCGCCCGGCTGCCGGCGATACATCGTGTAGAACGTCGCGACGCCGTAGACGTGCGCGTACGGCAGGTCGAGCGTCCTCGCGACCAGGCGGAGCACGTCATCGGACAGGTGGCCGTGCTCCTTCTGCGCGAGGTGGAGCGCGGCCATCACCACCGGCTGCTTGGTGGGATAGCGCTCACAAGCCGCCGCGATCTTCTTCTGTGTATCCGCGGAGAATTCAAGTGACATCGGGATGTTGCCCTTGGCGAACCGGCGGGAAAAATAGGGGGTCGCGGGAGATACGTCAATCGGCCGGCAGCGCAAACGGCGGGCGAATCGGCGCGCGATCGGCCGGCATCGCATGGGATCCGGCCGGCTCGCGAGCGGAACGCGGCCACGATCCGGCCGTGCCGGGGACGTGATAGACCGTCCCGGATGCCAGATGCCCCGCTCAGCCGCATCGAGCGGTTCGCCGTGCGGTTCGCCGAGCTCGCCAACGAGGATCCCCGAGGCAAGTGGCTGCAGAGTCGGTTCTTGCGCGGCGTGTCGTACGTCTGGGTCCGGGCCGGGATCGCGCGCCGCATGCTCGTCGAGGGCGTCGACGACCTGATCGCGCTGCGCCCGGAGACCGGCGTGATGCTGGTGTCCAACCACCGCAGCTTCTTCGATCAGTACGCCATGCTCCTGGCCTGCTACATGGGCCCGGTCCCGTGGGCCCGGCACCTGTACTTCCCGGTCCGCAGCAGCTTCTTCTACGACCAGCCGCTCGGCATCGTGGTCAACGCCATCGTCGCAGGTGGGGCGATGTACCCACCGATCTACCGCCAGGCCGAGCGACGCGCGCTCAACGACGACGCGCTCGACCGCATGGTCGAGATCGTCCGCAAGCCGGGCAACGTGCTCGGCATGCACCCCGAGGGCACCCGCAACAAGGGCCCCGACCCGTACACGTTCCTGCCCGCGCAGCCCGGCGTCGGCAAGCTCGCGCTGGTCGCCCAGCCGGTCGTGATCCCGGCGTTCGTCCACGGGCTGGGCAACAGCGCGGTCGACGACATCCGCGCCAACTTCACGCGCGAGGCGCGCAGCGCGCGCGCGATCATCCTGGTGTTCGGCGCCCCGATCGACTACGCCGACCTGCGCGCCGAGAAGCCGCGCCCCACGCTTTACAAGAAGTGCGCCGACCGCTTCATGGCCGAGGTCGGCAAGCTCGCCGTCCGCGAGCGCGCGCTACGCGCCGATCTCGCCGCCGGGCGGATCGACGAGGCCGATCCGCGCTGGCTCGACAGCCGCCCGATCAGCCGGCTGTACGCCTATGAGAGCCGCGCGTAGCGGCTCGGGTCAGGACGCCTGGCGCGCCCTCGCAGGTGCAAGAGCCTCTAGCCCTGTAATGAAATCGTCCAGGCTCTTGGAGCGACGCCGGGCGAGATCGATCGGGAGCGCAGCCGCAAGCTCGCCGATCCGGTTACCCGCATCTGGACCTGCGTAACGAGCAAGGTCCCGCTTCGGATGCGTGCTTTGCTCGGGATGTGCCCGATACGCCGCGAGCAACCAAGCCTCCAGCATAGGAACCGCCATGTGGATCTGCACGCGCTCCGTGAGCCCGTAGCGACGGAAAACCTCGAACAGCTGCCGCTTCTGGCGATCGATCTCCTCGGGGATCTCGGTGTCCGCGTCGAGAAGGAGGAACGCCGAGGCATAGCCGGCATCCAGGAACCGGGCAGCTTCGAAGAACGTCGAGGAGAATGCTGGCTTCCCCCCGACGCGCACCACTCGCATCGCGGCCTTGGGACCGAGAACGCGCGGCACGAACGCTTCCAGGAACGCCTTGTCGGTGTTGCCTTCGACGAAGAAGACTACCTTCAGCGGAGCTATGGGTTCGCGTCGAGCCATCGCTGGTACGTGTAGTATACCTCGCCCCGCTGAGCAGCCGCTCGCATTTTCACTCGAACCATCTCCTCGAAGCTGCGCCCGGTCTGGAGTGCGAGCTCGATATCACCGCGGTCGGCCAAGAGCACGTCGATCTCCTTCCCATATACGAGGGCCAAGGGCGCATCAACGGCAAACTTGCCCACCGAGACGAACAACCCGAGCGTGCCGAGCAACTTGCCTCGCAGCTTGCCCTGGAACGCGAAGACATCGCTAGCTGCAATCGGAACCTCATGCCATTTCGCCTCCAGCAAGAAGTGTCGGTCATCAACGACGAAGTAACCGTCAACCTGCTCGCCCGTGCGGCGGTACCCGTACTCGGCGTCGAGCCCCTCCGCACGGGCGAGATCCACGAGCAGCTTCTCCAGGACATAGCCGCGCTCGCGCTTCCATCGCGCCAGCGCCGAACGCGCCAGACCGGGCGGAGGCGCACGGTGTTCGTCCCACCGCTTGCGGAGCAGTGCTTTCCCGTCGACCACTGGTGACGGGACGGTATTCTTGGATGGTTGCCACCGCCAGTTTTGCTCCACGCATCCGGGCGACGAGCACGGGATCGCCAGGTCGCGAAGCATCGCGCTGAATGCGGCGACCAATGCTCGACAAGCCAGCCGCCGGGCACTGACTCCGGGACTGTGTCTTGGCCGACGCGCCCACGGGGGCCCGGAGCTGATCCGCTGGCAGGCGGTCGACGACGCCGTCGAGCGGCGCGCCGCGGCCCTGCTCGCGGCGTTCCACGCCGCGGCGGGGTAGCGCCTCACCTCCGCGGATCACCGACCGTACGCGCGCGGCATTCCCGCCGCGGCGAGCGCGTCACAGCGACGAGCTTGCGCACGGATCGCCGTTCCGACATCGCGTCGGTGTCGCTGCAGTCGGGCGGCTTCGTGGTCGCGCTCGACGCGGCCGGCGCCGTGAAGCTCCGGTCGGTGCGGAACGGGTTCGACGGCTACCGCGACGTCGCGGTCGCTGCCGGCGGCGACATCGTCGTGACCGGCAAGCAGCTCGGCGACACCGCGCCGCCGTTCCGGTTCGCGCTGCTGACCCGGCTCACGCCGTCGGGCGCCACGCGGTTCGAGCGCAACAACGAGAACGGCGCGGGCCACGCGGTCGCGGTCGACGCGTGCGGCAACCTGCTGTGGCTGGCATCGCTCCGCCCGGGCGGCCCGATCAACCCGCCCGAGGCGTTCCTGACCAAGCTCGTCCCGTGACCGCGCTACTCGACGTCGTTGTCGTCGGCGGCGATCACGTGCGCCGGCGTGCTCGGCGCGTCGCTGCCCCCCGCCGCCGCCTCGCAGGTGAACGACACGAACGCCATCGCCGGCCGCCGGCTGTGCTCGGTGAGCACGAACCGGATGCCGTCGAGCTGCCAGCCCTGCCCGACCCAGTGGTTGACCGCGTGCTCGAGCGTCTGGTCGGTGACGGTCGACAGCTCGACGAACTTGTAGCGCATGGCCACGGCTACCGGCGCTGCTGCAGCAACCTGGCTGCGTAGGGCGCGTGGTAGGTGATGATGATGTCGCTGCCGGCCCGGCGCATCGAGAGCAGCGTCTCCATCACGATCCGCTCCTTGTCGATCCAGCCGTTGGCGGCCGCCGCCTCGATCATCGCGTACTCGCCGCTGACGTTGTACGCGGCGATCGGCATGTTGATCTCGTCGCTCACCGCGCGGATCACGTCGAGGTAGGCCAGCGCCGGCTTGACCATCACGATGTCGGCACCCTCGGCGACGTCCATCGACGCCTCGCGCACCGCCTCGGCGACGTTGGCGGGATCCATCTGGTAGCCGCGGCGGTCGCCGTGCTGCGGCGCCGAGTCGACCGCCTCGCGGAACGGGCCGTAGTAGCCCGACGCGTACTTGGCCGAGTACGCCATGATCGCGACCTGATCGAAGTGCTCCTCGTCGAGGCTCTCCCGGCACGCACCGACGAAGCCGTCGAGCATGCCGCTCGGCGCGACCACGTCGGCGCCGCACCGGGCGTACGACACCGCCGCGCGCGCGAGGTTCTCCAGCGACGCGTCGTTGTCGAGCTCCTTGTCGCGCAGCACGCCGCAGTGGCCGTGGTCGGTGTACTCGCAGAAGCAGGCGTCGACCATCACGACCATGTCCGGGCACTGCTTCTTGATCGAGCGGATCGCCTTCTGGACCACCCCGGTGTCCTTCCAGGCCTCGCTGCCGACCGCGTCCTTGTGCTCGGGGATGCCGAACAGCAGCACCGCCGGGATCCCGAGGTCGTGCGCGCGCGCCGCGGCCTCGGTCGCCTTGTCGACCGACAGGTTGGACTGCCCCGGCATCGACGAGATCGGCTTGTCGATCCCGGTGCCCGGCACGCAGAACAGCGGATAGACGAGGTCGTCGACGGACAGGCGCGTCTCGCGGACCAGGCGGCGCAGCCCCTCGGTCCGGCGCATCCGGCGCGGGCGGTAATCGGGGTAGTTCATGACCTACGGGGATACACCGCCGACACCGCCTTGGCCAAGCGTTCCGGTGTGGGCGCCTCCGCGACGGTCACCACGCCGGCCCCGGCCGCGCGCAGCGCTTGCGCCGTGGTCTCGCCGATCGCCGCGAACGGCGCCGAGATCCGGGGGATGCCGATCAGCGCGTCGAGCGCGGCGACCTGGGAGGGTGCGAACACCACGCACACCCCGGCCGCGCCGCCGCGCAGCGCGGCGAGCCCTGCGGCGAGCGCCGGGTCGTCGGCGGCCGCCGGCACCGTGCGGTACGCGACCACGGCCTCGACCTCGGCGCCGGCGTCGCGCAGCAGCGCGATCGCCTCGTCGCGGCCGCCCTCGGCCCGCGGCACCAGCACGCGGCGTCCGGCGAGCGCGCGCTCGGCGAGCATCGCCCGGGCCAGGCTCGCCGCGTCGCGCGCCTCCGGCGGCACCCGCGCCGCGATCCCCGCCGCCGCCAGCGCCCGCGCGGTCGCCGCCCCGACCGCCCAGACCTCGCACGCCGCGGGCAGGGCCGTCCCCCGGCGCGCCGCATCGAGCGCCGCCGCCCCGCGCGCGCTCGCCACCACGATCGCCGCGTGGCCGCCGCGCGCCAGCGCCCGGGCCAGCTCGTCCGGGTCGCCCGCCGGCGCGGTCGTGGTCACCGGCAGCGCCACCGCCTCCAGCCCGAGCGCCGCGAGCGCGGCCGCATACGGCGCCGCCGCGTCGGCCTCCCGCGTGATCACCGCGTACGCCACCCGGGTACTGTACCGTGACCCGGCGCGCGGCGTCCGCCCCGTGCTAGCGTGGCCCCCGTGCGCTGGATGATCCTGATCGCGATCCTGGGCGGCTGCTCGTCGAGCAACAAGCATGAAGACGGCGCCGCCGTGGCGGCCCAGTCGCCCGAGGCGCATCCAGCTTCACCGACCGCGCAGACCGGCTCGAGCTCCCAGCCCCAGACCCCCGCCATGCCCAAGGTCCACCTGTCGGCCCCCCAGGGCGATGTCGTCGTCGAGGTCGAGATCGTCTCGACCCCGGCCCAGATCGAGCGCGGGCTGATGTTCCGCGAGCACCTGCCCCCCGACCAGGGGATGCTGTTCCTGATGACCGAGGAGAAGAACTGGCCGTTCTGGATGCGCAACACGCTCATCCCGCTCGACCTGATCTACATCACGCGCGACCTGACCATCGCCGGGATCGTCGAGAACGCCGAGCCGCGGACCGAGATCCTGCGCGAGGTCGGAAAGCCATCGCTGTTCGTCCTCGAGGTCAACGGCGGGTTCTGCGCCGCACACAAGATTGCAGCCGGGGCAAAAGTCCAGTTCGAGGGCGTGCCCCGCTGACACGACCCCGCGACGGAGGCGCCTCCGGCTCGCAGGTGCACCTCGCCGACACGTCTCTGCAACCAGCGGCGATCTGAGCAGTTTTCGTACACACGTGCCGGCAATCCTCGCCAGCATGGCGCACGTCACGGTGCCGATGCTGCGGGAGCGCTATTGTGCGCGGAAGGTTCCGCTAGAACCCGCCGCCATCCGAACCTGGCCCTACCCGTAGAGGACTTCATGCCGTCCAAGCACCTGTACTTCGTCGCAGCCGCCTGCGCGTTCCCGCTGTCGCTCGCCGCGTGCGGCGGCGGCAGCAGCGACAACGAGATCCCGGTCATCCCGGAAGGCGCGCACTACGGCTACGTGGTCAGCGGCGTCTCGGTGCCCACGACCGAGAAGGAGAGGTCTCAGTTCGGCCTCGACCTCGGCGCTCTGAAATCGAAAGCGCTGGACGGCATCGTCGACAACAAGCTCGGTGGATTGACCGAATTGCTGTCCGCGGGCGTCGACGTCCAGGGCGCGGTCACCAACGCGGTCGACACGGGGAGCATCCTCCTGCTCATCGACTTCCAGACCAAGGATCTGGCGAACTCCAGCGCGGCCGGCTTCGGCGTCGAGATCGGCGCGACGGCGACGCCGATGCCATGCACCGATATGAACGACACGACCTGCCGCCATCACCTCGATGGCCATGGCTCGTTCACGGTCGCCGCCAGCTCGCCAACCGATGCGGTGGTAGGTGGCAAGATCGTCGGCGGCGCCTTCACCGGCGGTCCCGGCGACGTCACGGTGCAGCTCTCGCTCGGCGGCGGCGCGCCGCTCACCCTGAACCTGCTGCGCGCGCGCATCCAGGCAACGATCTCCCCGACCGGCATCATGAACGCGACGATCGGCGGGCTGCTCACGCAATCCGAGATCACCACCGCCCTCATCCCGGTGATCCAGAGCCAGGCGAACACCCTCCTGGCTCAAAGCTGCACCCCTGTCCCGAGCCAGCCCTGCAGTTGTACCGGGGCCGCCGCCGGGCTCATCATCTCCGCCGATACCAACTTCGACTGCCAGCTGACGACCGATGAGCTCCTCGCGTTCCCCCCCGTCTCGGGGGCACTCGCGCCCGACGTTTGCACGACCAGCTCCTGCACGAAGCCCGATGGGGTGTCCATTGGCGTGCAGGTCCAGGCCGTCAAGGCCGCGTTCCCCGGCGTGATGTAGACGCAGTCGCCACTCCTGTATGAGCCGGTGAAACATCGCACGCTGCTGCCGTAGGCCGTCGTAATGGTGTGATATGGCTTGTACATGAAGCGCCTTGGGCAGCTATTCGGGTGGTGGCTCGTTGTGACGGCTGGATGCGGCTTTCCACGGCCCAGTCCGATCGGCGGTGCAGACGATGCCGGTGGCGGCGATAGCATGCCGACGTTTGCCTGCGCGGCAAACCAGGCGTTGCGCTGCAACGGGGACAACCTCGTACGCTGCAATGGCGACGGCACGGCCGAGACCACGGAGACCTGTATGCTGGGTTGCAGCAATCCGGCGCAACGCTGCAACGATGTCGCTCCGTCCAACGGCCTCGCGTCGTACATCGACGTGTCGAGCGGCGAACCCGACATTGATCTAGGAATGATGTCCACGATCAACACGGACAACGGTACGGTCATGGCCGATGGCAAGTCCGTGACGGTAAGAAGTGCGCTGATGGCCCAGGCAAGCGCTCCGACGATCCTGGTGTTCATCGTTCACAGCCTCACTGCAGAGAACGTAACGATCACAGGCAGCAATGCGTTTGCGCTCGTGAGCAACGGAGACATCGCAATCGCAGGCGTCTTCGCAGCGTCCGCTAACAGTGATGTACCCGGGCCGGGAAGATTCAACGAGGCCACATGCCGAGGTGGTAATTCGATGAGTGTCGGTGGGGCTTTCAACGGTGCCGGGGGCGGCGGGTTCGGCACTGCCGGTGGCGCTGGGGGCTCGGCTACGAATACGCTTGGTACTTCAGCGGGTGGTGCAAGTGGCAGCCCCACCGGGAACCCGACGCTCACGCCCTTACGGGGCGGTTGCGACAGTGGCACGTACTTCGTCGGCTTGAAGTCCGGTTCCGGAGGCGGTGCGATCCAGCTCGTGAGTCGCACGAAGATTATCATCGGTGGGGTGCTCGCAGCAAATGGCAGCTCATTCATCGGTGGCGGTTCGGGTGGGGGTATCCTGCTGGAAGCGCCGCTCGTGGACGTCACTGGAACCGTGGTAGCCAACGGCGGCGCAGGTGCCGGCGGTTGCCTGTTCCCCGAGGTAGGAGAGAATGGTCATCTGGATGCAGCGCCAGCAATAGGCGGAGGCACAGGATGCAGCGGCACGGGTGCGAACGGTGGCAACGGTGGGGCCGGGACAGTGCCCGCGGGCAGAGGGACGAGCATAAGCACACCCGACGCGGGCAACGTATTTGCCGGTAACGGCGGCGGTGGCGTCGGACGCATCCGCATCAACACCGCTCCAGGCGGCTTCCATCGAGCCGGCCTGTTCTCGCCGAACCCCAGCACCGGGGCCATCGCCACCCGCTGACCGCGTCACTCGCCGCGCGCGGCGCGGGCGGCGGCGAGGTGGGCCTCGATCGCCGCGCGGATCTCGGCCAGCCGCTCTGGCAGCGCATGACCAGGGTGGGCCGGGTCATCAGCCGATGGCCCGACATTCCCACTACTTGAGTTCTCAACAGCGATAGTTCGAGCCTTGTGGACTCGACTCAGTCGTGCCGGACAAGCTCGAGGATATCAAGTGCATCGCAGATCTCATCGGCACCGGGCCGATCTCCGCTATCATGACATGCCGAACTGAGCCGCTCTTCGGTATCGTCCTCGCGCAGAAACGCAAGGAGCTCGTCTCGTACTGGGCTCATCCACTGCCGACCGAGCGATCCGCCGGTCATGAAAGCATCTCGTTCGTAGATCAGCAGTACCGCGATCTGTCGAGTCGCGCTCCAGGACCGATCGGTCCGCCATGTTGCGAGAGCTCGCGCAGCACTGATTCCAGCATGGCCAAAGCCCTGAAGGATTCCCCCGCAGCTCGCAACGTCCGGATCGATCGTCAGACTCCATGCCCAGAGCTCGTGAAGGAACGCGATCATGGCATCCCGCTCCGCGTCCGGCCACTGGCTCCATCCGGCTGTCTCCAGCCGCCCGATGAGCAGCTCAGCGTCGGTCCAACCTGGGTGCACGACGAGGAGCTCATGGAGGCGCGGCAGGTAATGCTTGTATTCGGAAATGTCACCCCAGGTGGTCATGGCGTGCATCGCATAGGTCCAGAGATCGTCCTCCGCCAGATCGCGCAATGGCTTCGAGTACAGGCGTGCCTTGTGCTGTTCGGTGATGCCCGAGAACGGTGAGCTATGGCTCTGCGCAGGCTGCTTGTACTTCGCGAACACGTCATAGAGATGCTCGACCGAGGCTGACAGACTTGTAGGCACCGGGGGGAGGACCATGGCTCAAGCTCCTGGCGGAAAGGAATGATACGGCGGGAATTGACCGAAGCCAATCTCGTTCAGAAATCCGCCCAGTCGGTTGAGGAGGCGCTCTACCTCGGCCGCCTTGAGGAGCAGCGTCTCGAGCCCGCGTTCGGTCATGGTAGCAGCAGGCCGATCGATCTCGCGTTGAAGCGCTGCGCGGATTTTCATGAGTGCGCGATATGCCCGCTGCAAGTCACCAATGTGGCTGTAGGGGTGGCCGTCCTGCGGTCGCCTCGCGACCACTTCGCCGCGGGCTTCCCACCGGGCCGCTGCGTAGTGATTGTGATTTGGCTGACTGTTGACCTCGCCGACCGGGTCGGCCTTCACGTTCTCGAGCGATCGTAGTGCCTCGATCGTCTGTGGCGTCAAGCCAAGGTCCCGATGCACCGCCGGCGACCGGGACGTGGCAGGTGGTGTCGAAGCCCCGGCCGCGTCCTCCGCCGAGGCCATGCGACCATCGTGCGGGCCCGCATTGCGACCTGCCGTAGGGGCGCGTGGATCGGAGGAACTCCCCTCCGAGGTACGCGCAGCTTCATCCGATGCCGCGGCGCCGTCGTGGACCGCCCGCACGACGGCCTGGAGCCTGGCGAGCCGCACGCGGGCGCCGACGGGGCCCGGCGTCGCCTCGGGCACCGCGCCCGGCGCTGGCTCGAGGCCAGCGGCGGCGGACGGGGCGCGCGGCGGTGGATCCGCCGGAGCCGCGTGGCCCATGCCGCTCTTGACGTGCATGTAGTCCATCAGGACCTGCGCGACGATGAACCAGCGGCCGACCGGATCGTGGAGCTGGTCCCAGAAGCGCGCCCAGCCGTCCTCGCCGAGCTGGATGCCGAGACCGAGCAGCGCCTCGCTGGCGGCGAGCGCGGCGGCAGGGTGCCCGAGCGCCCACAGGGTGACCGGCGTGGAGGCGACACGGCCGGCGAACGCCAGCAGGGCCGCTTCCTCGGCGGCGATCGCGAGCACCGCCGGAGACAGGACGAGCGCCGCAGCGCCGGTCGCGGTCAGGCGGCTGGCATGATCGAAGGCGCGCAGGGTGGGTGCGTCGTTGCGCTCGCCGGTGAGAAAGCGAATGGGTTCGGCGCCGGCGCGGAACCGGGTGACCAGCTCGCTCGTAGTGATCCGGGCGCCGAGTTGTAGCCGCTGGAGCCACGAGCGGATCGCGGCCTGCGACATGTCGAGCGCGGTCTGGCCGGCGATGTGGCCAGCGCCGAACCGGGCAAGCCGGCCCTGATGATCGTTGAGCTGGTCCAGGCGGTGAGCAACGGGCTCGAGCAGCCGCATGACGCGCGCGCGTGCATCGGCGTCATCGAGGGCGCGGTCGGTGAGGCGCTGGGCGGCGAGCACCGCCGCGACCATGTCACCGTAGCGCTGGACGCTTGGCGCGGCGGTGACCTCGAGCCGTCGCGCCTCGTGCTCGGCGACGGACAGCTCTCGCTGGTCCACATGATCGGCCCGCGGCGGGGCCGGGATCGCGTGCAAGCGGATATCGGTCCGGTCGTCGTGCCCATGTCCTTGTGCGCGCAGGCGTGCGCCGATGTGGGGGACGACGCGCTGGGGCCGGAACACGACCTCGAACGTCATCGACTCGCGCGGGTGCAGGGTGCGAGGCCGGCCGTCGATGACCTCGAACTCGCCGGGGAGCGCCGGTGCCGCGGCGCCGCCGTAAAGGACCACGTCCAGGGCGGTGATATCGGCGGGATCCCCGCCCTGGTTGGTCAGCGTCGCCCTGGAGGGCGGGCTGACGGCGCCGATCTCGGTGACGGGCAGGTCCAGCCGGGGCGGAGTCGCGATGACGGCCCAGCGATGCGCCGCAGCCGGGGACTCAGCAGCCAGGAGGTCCTGCGCCCGCGTGCGCTTGCCGGGCGTTGCGGCGGGGTGCGCACCGCCGCCGCCGCCCAGCGACGGAGTGTTGCGAGGCTGGTAGCCGCGCCCCGGTGGATCGTCGAAGCCCGACATCCGCTAGCCATCCCCTCGCGGGCGCACCGCGCACCCGGTTCGCCGCCGCAGCGTGGATAGCGCCCCCGTGGAAAGTGCCTGCCTCACGGGTTGGTTCTACGACGGGGCCCACCGCGGGCCCCCACGTGGGGGTCGAATTGACGGGTCTGGCGCGAAATCGACGAAAACCGTCAGCGCGCCGGACGCCGGGTGTCGAGAAGCGTGTGGGAACCGCGCCGAGGGCGGTCAGCTGCGCGCGGCGCGGGCGGCGGCGAGGTGGACCTCGATCGCGGCGCGGATCTCGGCGAGCCGCTCGGCGGTGGCGGCCTCGCAGCGCATGACCAGGGCGGGCTGGGTGTTGGACGCGCGCAGCAGGCCCCAGCCGCCGTCGAACCGGGCGCGGACGCCGTCGATGTCGACCACGCCGGTCACCGCGGGATCGGCGCGCAGCCGCGCGGTGACGTCGGCGACCACCGCGAACTTGTCGCCGTCGGGGCACTCGATCCGGATCTCGGGCGTGTTGACCATGGCCGGCAGCTCGTCGGCGAGCTCGCACAGCGTGCGGTCGTCGCGCGACAGCAGCTCGAGCACGCGGGCGCCGGCGTAGATCCCGTCGTCGAACCCCAGCCAGCGGTGGGCGAAGAACAGGTGGCCGGACATCTCGCCGGCGAGCGCCGCGCCGATCTGCTTCATCCGCGCCTTGATCAGCGAGTGGCCGACCTTCCACATCTCGACCTTGCCGCCCGCGGCGGCGAGCTCGTCGAACATCGCCTGCGAGCACTTGACCTCGCCGACGAACCGCGACCCGGGGACCTCGCGCAGCACGGCCTTGCCGAGCAGGATCATCAGCTGATCGCCCCACAGGATCCGGCCGGTCGCGTCGACCACGCCGAGCCGGTCGGCGTCGCCGTCGAACGCGATGCCGAGCTCGGCGCCGGTGCGCTGGACCTCGGCGATCAGGTCGGCGAGGTTGGCCGGCACGGTCGGATCGGGGTGGTGGTGCGGGAACGTGCCGTCGAGCTCGCAGTA
>JBGQCL010000072.1:0-32474 GCA_041495365.1 Kofleriaceae bacterium
AGCGCGTGCTCGACGTCGAGCACGATCCGCTCGAGCTCGGTGAGCGGCGCGAAGCCAACGCCGCACGACGTGTCGTTCGCCAGGGGAACCCGGCTGCGCGTGAACAGCGCGGTCAAGTCGCTCGAGCCCGGGCGGATCCGCGACACGATGCGAGCCTCCGGGTGCAGCGGCAGCTGCTCGGCAAGCACCTCGCGACACGCAGCGATCGCAAGCTCGTCGACCGGTACGCTGACGCCGCGCCACTGGGCGGTCGCACGACCGCCGAGGTAGATCTCGATCGGCTGGATGATCGTGCCGCCGCCAAACCGCGGTCGCGACGCGCCACCGCACAGCAGCACCTTGTCGACGTTGTGGTGGAGGATCATCCCGAACCGTTCGCGGTAGGCGCGGCACAGCGCGGTGCATACCCGCTCGGCGATGGCGTCGCACAGCGTGTCGGGATGGCCGAGGCCCTTGCGCTCGACGATCTCGACCGGCGCGTCGTCTGGCCAGTCGCTGCTCGTACGCGTGATGATCTCCATGGTCAGTGTGGTTGCGGAACCTGTGAGCGTGACCGCAGCCGCGGGATCCAGCGTGGCGTGCGTGCTGCGTAGACATCCCAGGTGGCACCGAGCTCCGCCTTCACCTCGCGCTCCTCGCGGTGTGCCAACCGGACGTACATCACGACGAGCACCGGGAACATGAGCAGGGTCAACACCGTCGGCCACTGCAGCAGGAAGCCGACCATGATGACGATGAAGCCGAGGTACTGCGGATGGCGGATGTAGCCGTACGGTCCCGTCGCCGCCAGTTCGTGCTTCTTCTGGGCCTCGAACAGGACGCGCCACGACGACGCGAGCAGCCAGAACCCGCCGAAGATCAGCACGTAGCTCACCATGTGGAGCGGGAATGTGTGCGGATCACCCTTGTAACCGAGCAGCGTCGCCCACAGGTGACCGGCGTCGTGCGACAGGATGTCGAGTTGAGGGAAGCGACGGCTGAGCCAACCCGACATCAGATAGATCGTGAGTGGGAACCCGTACATCTCGACGAACAGCGCGAGGATGAACGCGCTGAACCCACCGAGGCTCCGCCAGTCGCGCTTGCTCCGCGGGTGAAAGAAGCTGAACGCGAACAGGATGAACACGGCCGAGTTGACCAGCACCAGTCCCCAGAGGCCGTACGCGGGTCCGCTGTCGTGGCTCATCGGGCACCTCCGTGCTCGTCGTCGTGCGTGCGCCCGGTCCCAGCGTGGCGATGACCGAAGATGCAGAACAGCAATCCGGCGATGCCGAGGATGTAAGGCAGGGCACCGAGAACGTGCGCGCGATGCTCCTCGAACAAGAAGAAGCCAGCGATCAGAACGAACGCGCCGAAAACGAGGAGACCGGCTGCACGTAGCCTCGGCGTTCGAGCTCGAGTGGTCATGGCGATTGATCGAGCAATCGGGATGCCCGGGTGTGTGACCGCAACGATCACACTTTCTCCGTCGCGGCTACCCAAGAAAGCCTCCCGATCGCCGCTGGCCACGCACGCCTTGCGTTCCGCGTCCGCGCTCGGCGCATCGCCTGCGTGTTCGTGGGTTCAGTCGCAGGACGGAAGGCACGGCAGCGTTCAGCGTGTTACAGGCTCGTGGTCGCGGCAGACCGAGCTTGCGAGCGCACGCCGGGCGCGACGCGAGATCCGTCGGAGATCGTATCGGATGGTTGCGCGATGACGGTCACACCGGCGTCGAGGCTCCGCGTCACCGCGGTCGAGGTTCCATCGGATGCGCCGACCTCGACCGGCGTGACACGCGCGCGGCCATCGCGCACGACGAATACCGCCCACCGCCCACCATCGCGGAACAACGCCGTCGCCGGGACGCGCACGACGTCCTTGCCTTGCCACACCGTGATGGCGACGTCGACCCGGTAGTCGTGGCCGAGCTCCGGCGGAGGCGGCGCGGCGAGATCGAGCACGACATGCACGCGTTGCTCTTCGAGCCCGAGCGCCGACACCTTCGTGAACGCCGCCGGCTCGATCTTGCGCACGCGCGCGGTGAGCGGCTGGCCGCCCCATCCGGTCACGCGCGCGGACGCGCCGACGCGAACCTGGGCCGCATCGCTCGACAGCAGATCGGCGTAGATCTCGAGCTGCGTCACGTCGCCGACCTCGACCAGCGGCGTACCGAACGCGTCGTACGCGGTGAACATCATGAGGAACAGCCCGCATCACCACTTGCTCGCGTTGAAGGCCGCGCGGACGTGAACCGCGAGCGCCTCGTCGCGCTGCGTCCGCTCCGACGGCGGCCGGCGACGCCACGCGTAGTACCCCGACGGCGTGACCCCGAGTACGCGGCACATGATGTCCGACGCGGATGTCGAAGAGCAGATACGCACCAGCAAGAACGGCGACGATGGCAAGGAGTTGACGCCTTCGTTCACCAAGCTCGGCGACAGCAAGATCAAGGCGCTCGCCGCCTACATCCGCGCATTCCTGTCGAAGTGAGCAGGCCATACGCGCCTCACGAGCGCTCGGAACACGCCGAGCACAGGAGCATGGGAAGGCATGGCTGGATCGGATGTGACCTGGCTCGTCACAGTGTGGCTCCGCCGGTAACTCCCGGGAGCTCAAGAATTCTGAGTCGTTCGAAATTGTCGAACTTGATGATGAAATCCAGGCTACACAAGATACAGGGGCGTAGTTTATGCATTGCCGGGTGACGCGTCGGGGGACGTTGAACCAGACGACGAGCGGTGATTCCGGGACTCCGGGCGAGCAGCAGACTGGCCTCTCGCGAATCAATCGTCCGGGTTGCTCCGTCATGGTCGATTGCTCGCGGCTTGGCACAATGCGGCCTGTACCATCCAGCCGGCTGCTCGTTGAAGAGACGCCGGATTGGAGGAGTTTATGCGCTGTTATTTTGGAGTAGTCGTGTTCTTGCTCGCTGGTGCCTGCGACGACCGAAGCCCAACCGCGACCTCGGGTGCTGCGCGGGAGGAAGTCCAGGTGCGGACGACGGTCGGGGAAGGAGGTGGAACGCCGGGCACGTCCGAGCACTTCCACCTGGTCGGACATGAGCCACTGTTCTCCCGCGGAATGAACGCGGCGCTCGCGGTCTCCGGCCGCTACGTGTACATCGGCAATCGCAGCGACGGTTCGAGCTCGTGCGGGGATCTCAATGGGACGGGGCCGGTTGCTCCGGTCATCACCCCCACCAACCCCGACGGCACGTGCACGCACATCCATCCCGGTGTCCTGGTCGTCGACGCTGCCGACCCGAGCCACCCCACGGTGGTGGGAGAGTTCGGGAACGAGTTCGTCACCGGCGCCAACGTGGGGCAGACGTCCCGCGAGCTCCGCGTGGTGCCCGAGAAGAAGCTCCTGATGGTGATGTACTTCCGCTGCAGCCGGGTCATCCACGACTGCCCGCGCAGCGCTCAGTCGTTCCGGATCAGGTTCTTCGACATCGGCGCTAACCCGGTGAATCCACCGCTGGTCGCGACCTACGTGCCGACGCTCCTGCCCCACGAGATGTACCTGTGGACCGATCCTCACCATCCAGGTCGCACGCTGCTCTGGATCTCCACGCCCAGCTCTTCGGTCGACCCCAACGTCCCCAACCTGATCATCACCGACATCAGCCATGCGCGGGATGGGGTGTTCCCCGAGATCGCGCGGGGAAACTGGGAGCAGCTGTTCCCGAACGCCGCGGACCCCGCGAACTACGACTTCGATCTCGCCCTGCATTCGATGACGCCGTCGTTTGACGGGACGCGGACCTACCTCGCGCATCTTCGCGGGGGGTTCGGCATCCTCGACACGACCGATGTCGCAAACAACACGATCCCCGCGGGTACGGTCGCGAGCCTCAACGACAAGCTGATCACCCCGGCGCCGTTCCCGACCTGGGGAACCGGTCCGGTCTGCGCCGGCCATACCGCGGCGGCCTGTGGAGAGAGCCACTCGGCCGTGCCGTTCCCCAATCGTCACTTCGCCTTCACGATCGACGAGGTCTACGGGACGTTCACCGTGCCATCCTTCGGCTGGCCGTGGGGCTGGGTACGCATGTGGGACGTCGCCACGCCGGAGCAGCCCCAGCTCATCGCCGAGTACAAGATCTTCCAGGACTCACCGGCGTTCCAGGGCAGCCCCGGCGACGACCCCGCGACGGAGCAGTTCACGAGCTACTCGTCGCACGATCCCACGATCGTACGGAACCTCATCATCGAGGCGTGGCACTCGGGAGGTCTGCAGGCGATCGACGTCAGCAACCCGCATGAACCGAAGCAGGCCGGATGGTTCTCCCCGTCGCCGCTGAGCTCGGTGGCGCTCGAGGATCCGGCGCTGTCGCGCGGCCAGAACAAGGTCGTCGTCTGGAGCTTTCCCATCATCAAGGATGGCCTGATCTACGTCGTCGACGTCCGGAACGGTCTCTACATCCTCCAGTACACGGGAAGGCACGCGCACGAGATCTCCCGGATCGGCTTCCTCGAAGGGAACTCCAATCTCGGCGACGCGGGCAGGCTGGCTGGTGAAGCCGATGACGACGGCGACGACCGCGACCACGATGACTGACGGCGACGGCCAGAAGACATATCACGCGACGAGCCGCGCTGGGTTCCAGCGCTTTAGCGCTGCGCGGCGACCGGAGTCCGAGGCTCTACCGACCGCGCAATGACAGCGAGACGACGCATGGTCCGCGTTGTTTTGCATACAGCGTGAATGCAAGCTCAGGTCAGCGCCCGGACGACAAGCACCGTGGCGAGTCCGGCCAGTACCACCCAGCAGATCCAGTAGAGCGCGGTGGACCACGCTGGCCTGGCGGCACCTGCTTCGAGCCGATGCTTGTCGGTCATGCCCCAGGCGTGCAGTACGATGCCCACGATCAGGATCGGGATCCCGAATCCGCGCAAGAACGACGCGGCAAGCGCACCGATGCCGACGCCGAGAATGCCGGCGCCAAGCGCCGAGGTGAGCTCTGCGAGCCGAAGCCGCGAATCCGAGGTCGTGACGTGCATGTCGTTGGTCGTAGCAACGCGCATGCCGAGCAGCTTCACGCCATCGCCTCGGCACTCTACCCCTTCACGTAGGCGCTCGACCTGGGCACGACCAGTGCAACAGGAAGGCTCATGCGCGCACTTCGGCCTTCCTGTCGCCGATCATCGCTGCGGCGGCGATGGGCGCGAACTCGGTATCCGTCGTCAGCAACGCGCTGCGACTCAGGCGAGGCGGTGTGACATGACGATCGACTGTCGATGCACCGCGCCGCACGAAGCGAAGCGGATCGTGTTCACTGGCGGTCCCGGCGCGGGCAAGACCGCGGTGCTGGCGCTCGTGCAACAGTCGCTGTGCAAGCACCTGCGCGTGCTCCCCGAGGCCGCGGGCATCGTGTTCGGCGGCGGGTTTCCGCGCAAGGATGGACAGGACACCCGTCGCGCCGCGCAGCGCGCGATCTACTTCTTCGTGCAGCGCGAGCTCGAGGCGACGGTCGCCAGCGCCGACGTCGGGATCGCGCTCTGTGATCGGGGCACGGTCGACGGCGGCGCATACTGGCCCGGCCCCGGCGAGCTGTGGGACGCGGTCGGCACGACGCTTGAGGTCGAGCTCGCGCGCTACGCCGCCGTGATCCACCTGCGCACGCCAGCGGCCGAGACCGGCTACGACCGCTCGAACCCGCTACGGATCGAGAGCGCGGTCGAGGCGCGCGTGATCGATGAGCGTATCACTGCGTTGTGGGCGCGCCACCCGCGGCGGTTCGAGATCGCACCCACGAGTGAGTTTCTCGCGAAGGCCGCGCACGCGGTCGAGATCTTGCGCGGCGAGCTTCCCGAGTGCTGCCGGCGACACCTACCGTTGCCCGGCAAGTGACCGAGGTAACACCCACCCAGGTGAGCGGTCGCGTTCCGCGCGGCGTATGCGCACCGCGAGCCGGCCGGCGCAATGCATGCGCGCGCGGCAGATCCGCAGGGCGACCGCCGCCGAGCAGCGTGTGAGCGAGGCGATCACAGGAGCTGGCACCGGGGTTGCTGTCTCGTGCAGGCATGAAGGCCTTGGGCAAGACCGGAATCACCACGATCGTCGTCATCGCTGCGGCCGTGCTGCTCGGCGGGAGTTGCGTTGCGACCTACAACAAGCTGGTCCGGCTGGATCAGGCCGCCGATGCCCAGTGGGCTCAGGTCGAGAACACGTATCAGCGGCGCGCCGATCTGGTGCCGAACCTCGTCGCGACCGTCAAAGGCGCCGCCGCCTTCGAGCGCGGGACGATCACCGACGTGACCGAGGCACGTAGTCGCGTTGGCCAGCTCGCCGTTCCGAAGGACATCACGGCGAACCCGGACGCGTTCAAGCAGTATCAGAGCGCCCAGGACCAGCTCGGCGGGGCGCTATCGCGCCTGCTCGTGGTCGCGGAGGCGTACCCGAACCTGAAGGCGACGGAGAACTTTCGCGATCTACAGGCACAGCTCGAGGGCACAGAGAACCGGATCGCGGTCGAGCGCATGCGCTACAACGAAACGGCGCGGGACTTCGACACCGCGCGCGCCGGCTTCCCGACCTCGATCGTCGCGGGGATCTTCGGAGGGAAGTTCGCGAAGAAGCAGTACTTCGCGGCGAAGGCTGGCAGCGAGGTTCCCCCGAAAGTGAACTTCTGATGCCCGCGCTCGCTCTGACCGCGCTGGTGGTCCTCGCGGCGGCGGCGCCACCGCCGGCGCCGACCCGGTGGGTCGAGGATGATGCCGGCTTCCTGTCGCCCGCCGCGCGGGCGGCGCTCGACGCGCGACTCGAGGGCTACGAGCGTGCCACCGGGCATCAGGTCGTGGTGTGGATCGGCAAGACGCTCGCGGGGGCGCCGCTCGACGACTGGGCGGTGCGCACCTTCGCAGCGTGGAAGGTCGGCCGCAAGGGCCTCGACGACGGCATCGCGATGTTCGTGCTGGCCGACGATCGAAACATCGACATCGAGGTCGGCTACGGGCTCGAGGACAAAGTCCCCGACGCGATCGCCTCGCGGATCATCCGCGAGGTCATGGCGCCGAGGCTGCGTGCCGGCGATCGCGACGGCGCGGTGACGGCCGGCGTCGACGCCGTGCTCGCATCGATCGAAGGCAAGCTGTGGGCCGGCGCGCCCGCGACGGCACCGCCGGGGGCGCGCACACCCTCCGTCGTCAACTGGATCCTCGGTGGCCTTGCGCTGATCGCGTTCGTGATCTTCGCGATCACACACCCGCGGATGGCGATGCTCCTGCTGTGGACGATCATGGCCGGTGGGCGGCAGAGCGGCGGCGGTGGTGGCTTCGGCGGCGGCGGGGGACGTTCCGGCGGCGGTGGAGCACGGGGAGGCTGGTGACCCATGGCGCGTGCAACGACCCGGCGCAAGGAGATCGATCTCGCGCGCGTGCGCGAGGCGGTGGAAGCCGCCGAGCTCCACACGTCCGCGGAGATCGTGGTCTCGATCTCGCCGTTCTTCCTCGGCCGCGTGTGGCCCGCCGCACGGCGCGCGTTCGCGCGGCTCGGCGTCGCACAGACGCGTGGCCGCAACGGCGTGCTCGTGTTTGTCGTGCCGTCGCGCCGTCAGGTGGTCGTGCTCGCCGACGACGGTGCGCTCGCGCGGATCGATGCGGCGGTCTGGGACGATATCGCTGCGCGGATCGCGGCCGCGTTCGCACGCGGTCATGGCACCACCGGGCTCGTCGACGGGATCGCCAGGCTGTCGTGCGCCTTGAGCGGACCGTTCCCGCACGAGCGCACGGACGTCAACGAGCTGCCCGATCAGCCGTTCCTGGGGCCCTCGTGAAGCTCCGACGCTCGACGATCACGGACGCGATCACAGAGACCTCGGCGGCGCGGCGCTCGACGTCTACGAGGAAGAAGTGGGCATGTTCTTCCAGGATCTGTCGGACCGCGTCCTGCAGGATGACGTACTCGCGCGCCTGCTCACGTTCCCGGACGTCCTGCTCGCGGCGCACCAGGGATTTCTGACGCGCGAAGCGCTCAACCACATCGTCACCACCACGCTCGACAACGGACCGGCGTTCGAGCGCGGCGGCCCGCTGTGCAACGAAGTGGGCGCATCCGACGTGCTACGACCGATCGAGCGCGCCGGGGGGATGACGCAAAGCAGGTAAACGAGAATCGCTCAGGCCCCGCCCGGATGATGCTGCTCGGGCTCGGGAGCCGGAGAAGGTGGCGCCATCATCGGGCACTGGCCCTTCTGCATCCTCTCATCATCGGGCACTGGCCCTTCTGCATCCTCTCGGCGTGCATGCGCGCCTGCTGACGCAACGCTGCAAGCTGCGAGGGATCCATCGGCACGAGCACGAGGCGGGCGCCGCCGGACACATCCTCGACGGAGGCGCGCGAGGGGACCATGTTCATGCCCATGCCGCTGCCCTGCATGCCGCTGCCCTGCATGCCGCTGCCCTGCATGCCGCTGCCCTGCATGCCGCCGCCCTGCATGCCGCCGCCCTGCGCGCCGGCCATCTGGTTGTGCATGTCGGCCATGTGACGGACGCGCGCGCGCAGATCAGCAACATCGCCGGTCGTCGTGAACACGATCTCGACTCCGTCGCTCGTGTCCGACGTGACGATCTGCGTACCCGCCATCGGGCACATCGCACCGCCGCCGGGCTGTTGGTGTGTCTGTGCCGGAGCTGGCGCGCTCGTCGCCGGCTCCGTGCTCCGCTGCCGTGAGCCGCACGCCGCGATCGCCGCCACCAGCAGCGCGCACGACGACCATGATCGAATCCGCATCGAAAAATCTCCTCGTTTGAAGTTCTCGTCATCCTGCACGCCGGTGCGCCGTCAATGCGGCAACTCGGCCGGCTCCTCCGAGCCCTTGAAGCCCGCTTCGCGCAGTGCTCGTTGGGCCTCGGCAAGCCGCTCGCCCGTCGCGGCGTGGATCGCGTCCTCGGGCATCGTCTTCGGCAGGAAGCTCTTGACGATGCCCAGCGATCGGTTGGTCTTCTCGATGGAACGCGCGGCCTCGCGCTCGAGCCCGGTCATCTCTCGTTGGAAGATGCATGCGGGGTGCCATCTACCCGCGCCGCTCGACGCACGTGTTCGAACCGAGCGTCCTTCGCTGTGGCCGGCGGATCACGGGTGGATTTGCTGACGTCGGGCCATGGCGTACGTGGCACTGCGGGTCCACGTTTCCATGATGCGATGATTCGATCCAAAGCCGCGCGGAGGACAAGGATCAGTCGCTCGGATCGGGACGAGCATGGCAGCACGCACCACCATGGCCGAGTCACGCATGATCACTACCCGCCCAGATCGCGCGACCATTCATCCGAGCAAGAAAGATCGTACTACGACGAGAGCCGGCGGGTGTACGGCTCGGTCTTCGCCTCGATCTACGACGTGATCACGGCTCCCCTGTGTCGGCTGCGACGTCGCGTCACGCGCATGGCTCGCATCGAACCTGGAGTGCATGCGATCGACATCGCGACGGGCACCGGCGCGCAGGCTCGATCGTTTGCGAAGGCCGGCGCGAGCGTAGTCGGGATCGATCTGTCGGCGAGGATGCTCAACATCGCTCGCCGCAAGGCCCGCACCTCGGCGATTCGGTTCGTCGAGGCCGACGCGACCATGCTGCCCGAGCCTCACGCGAGCTTCGACGTGGCATGCATCTCGTTCGCGCTTCATGAGATGCCCGAGACCGTACGAGCACGGGTGATCTCCGAGATCGCGCGTGTTACGCGGCCGGGTGGCACGATCGTGATCGTGGACTTCATGCGCCCTCGCAATCGCGTGTGGCGATTCGCGGTCGAGCACTTGATCGCGCTGGTGGAGCGCGACTCCTACCGCGAGTTCCTGCGATCCGACCTGCGTGGCCTGCTCGCGCGCTCGGACATCTCGATGGTCGAGGAATGCAGTGCCCTGCTCGGCATCGCGCGGCTCGTCGTGGGCCGGTCCGCCTCGGTCACTGCACCGTGATCTACAGGTGTGGGCGCGCAGGCGCTGATCTGATCACCGGCCACCGAGCGACGGAGCACTGTGCCGCTTTGCCATGGTCTCATTGCGGGCCGAGCGGAGCCAGATCGCGATCGGGTGATGCCCATGCATACGGCCCGATCGCGACGCACACCAGCACGGCGCAGGGTGCCAACGAGGATCTCGGATGCGCCGAACGCGTGCTCGACCACGTTCAGCCGTGACCCGAGAAATCACATGCCGGGGCACCTGCATTGCATCGATCGAGTGTCGCAACAACGGCGAGGGATGTCATGCAAGCTACGACCGATCACGAGCGAGCCGATCCAAAGCTGCTCGTTCGTCGCACCCGGGTCGACAACGACTGTGCAGATCTGTGCGCGACGATCCTCCGGTGCGTCGTAGCGGGCGCGATGATCGCCATGAACCTCACGGCGACCCGCGTCGTGGCGCAGCCGATGGAGCACGAGATGTCACCGACCGAGACGGGCACGATGACGACGCCGCTCGGGATCCCGGAGACGCGCGATGCGTCGGGCACGAGCTGGCAGCCGGAATCGACGCCGATGTTCATGTGGCACTGGATGACCGGCGGCTGGTCGCTCGCACTTGCACGGTAACGTGTTCGCCGGCTATGACTACATGGCCAGCGATCGTGGCGATGACAAGTTCGTCAGCATCAACTGGGTCATGGCGATGGCGCGCCATCCGCTGGGCGACGGCGATCTGCAGCTCCGCGCGATGCTGAGCCTCGAGCCGCTCACCGTCGGCAAGACCGGCTACCCGCTGCTGCTGCAGACCGGCGAGAGTGTCGGCGGCGTCCCGCTGCACGACCGTCAGCACCCGCACGATCTGTTCATGGAGATCGCGGCTCGCTACCGCCGCGCGCTCGGTGACTCGGTCGGGTTCGATCTCTACCTCGCGCCGTCCGGCGAGCCGGCGATCGGCCCACCCGCATTCTCGCATCGGTTCACGGCGATGGCCGATCCGCTCGCACCGATCGGCCATCACTGGCAGGACTCGACGCACATCTCGTTCGGCGTGGTGACCGCGGGCGTGTTCACGCGGATGTTCAAGCTCGAGGGGTCGTGGTTCAACGGCCGTGAACCCGATGAGGATCGCTACGACCTCGATCTGCGTGCGCCGGATTCGCTCGCCGCTCGCCTCACGGTGAACCCGACGGCGGACCTCAGCGCGCAGGTGTCGTGGGCACGCCTCGATAGCCCCGAAGAACTTGAGCCTGGCGTCAGCGTCCAGCGCGCGACCGCATCGATCCTGTGGAACCAACCCTCGGACGATGGCATGCGCGATCTCGCGGTGACCGGGATCGTCGGGCACAATAACCCGTCGGAGGGTCCAGTCACCACTGCTGGGCTCGGCGAAGCCGCGCTGATGCTGGACGGCGAGCACACGATCTTCGCGCGCGTGGAATTCGCGACCAAGTCGGGGCACGATCTCGCGCTGCCCGCCGCTCTGGCGGATCGGAGGTTCGGGATGGCAAGCTTGTCCGCCGGCTACGTGTACGACGCGACCTGGATCGACGACGTGGTGCCGGGCGTGGGCATCGCCGCGATCGTCGATGCGATCGGCGCCGATCTCGAACCGTTCTATGGCACGCGCGTGCCGTGGGGCGGCATGGTGTTCCTGCGGCTGCGCCCGCCGGAGATGACCGGGCACGCCGCGATGGGCCGACACGCCATGCACGGAATGTGACGATGAACGGCGCGCACCTTCACCTGATCGTCAACCAGCTACCGATCATCGCGGTGTTCACCTCAGCCGTGCTATTCGCGATCGCGCTCGTCGCGCGGGCGCGTGATACCTGGGGCCGCGCCGGTCTCCTTGCACTCGCCACGGCCGTGGCCGGCGCCGCGATCGCGTTCCTCACCGGCGACGCGGCTGTCGACGTCATCGCCGGCATGCCGCGGACATCGAACCGAGCGCTGTCGCAGCATCACACGCGCGCGAGCGTCGCGAGCTTGCTCGTGTGCATCGCCGCCCTCGCAGCATTCGTGGTGTTCGTGCGCGCGCGCAAACGCGGTGGGCGCTTCGGCCGGCGAGCGATCGCGACCGTGTTCGTCGCGGTGCTCGCGGCGGCCGCGGCGCTGGCCTGGACCGGACAAGCCGGCGGACGCGTCAATTCACCCCGAGCTCCAGCAGGGCGGCGATCTCGCCGACGGTCCAGCACAGGACCATTGATGGCGCGAGTAGTACCCTTGCATGGCTCATTCCCTCATGTCCGGATCCGTTGCAACAATCGGAGCCCGCTCAGGGTAACGAGCAGCGTGCTGCCCTCGTGGCCGATGACGCCCGTCGGTAGGCTGATGCGCCCTAGGACGTCAGCCGTGACGAGCAAGACGATCACACCGAGCGCGATCGCCAGGTTCTGCTTCACGACACGCAACGCGCGGCGCCCCAACTCGATCGCGTACGGAATCCGGTTGATGTCGTCTGCCATCAGCACGACATGCGCGGTCTCGAGCGCGACGGCGGTGCCGGTGCCACCCATCGCGATCCCGACCGTCGCGGTCGCGAGTGCGGGGGCGTCGTTCACGCCATCGCCGACCACCGCGACCTCGCCGTATTCCGCGAGTAGCTCCTCGACGACGCGCACCTTGTCGGCGGGCAGGAGACCCGCGTGCACACGGTCGGCGCCGACCTCTCTCGCCGCCGCCTGCGTGGTGGCCTCGCTGTCGCCGGTGAGGATGGCGATATGTTCCACGCCGAGCCTGCGTAATGCCTCGACCGCCGCTCGCGCGTTCGGGCGCACGGTGTCGCGCAGTGCGAGCGCCAGCTGCGCGCGGTCGCCGCCCGCGAGCACGACCGTGTTGCCCTCGGCTTCGAGGCGCGTCTGCTCGACGAGCAGCACCGGAGGAACGTCCGCGAAGAGCTCGCGCTTCCCCACTCGCCACGGCACGCCATCGACCCGTCCTTCGGCCCCGACGCCGATCCGGGACTGGAATTCGGTCGGCGCGACGACCGGCATTCCCCGCGCACGGGCTTCCGCCACGATCGCCACACCGATCGGGTGCTCCGACATGCTCTCGATAGATGCCGTACGAGCCAGCAGTGCGCCGGCGTCTTGCTCGCCTGCCGCCACGAGGTCGATCACGATCGGATGCCCCGTCGTGAGCGTTCCGGTCTTGTCGAACGCGACCGCACGGATCTTGCCGAGCGCTTCGACGAACGTGCTGCCCTTGAACAGCACGCCGTGGCGAGCGCCGTTGGACAGCGCCGACAGCAGCGCGGGCATCATGCTTGCGGCGAGCGCGCACGGTGACGCCACGACGAGGAACACCATCGCGCGGTACAACGCCTCCGCGAACCGCCATCCCATCAGCGTCGTCGGGACGATCGCGAACAGTATTGCGCCGAGTACGACCACGTTCGCGTAGCGCAGCTCGAATTTCTCGATGAACAGCTGCGCGGGCGGCCGGCGCTCCTGCGCCTCCTGCACCAGAGCGATGATCCGCGCGATCATCGTCTCACCCGCGGGCCTGGTCACGCGGACGCGCAGGCCGCCCTGGCCGTTGATCGTCCCGGCGAACACGTCGGCGCCTGCGATCTTGTGCACCGGCGTCGCCTCGCCGGTGATCGACGCCTGGTTGACGAGCGATGCACCTTCGAGCACGACGCCATCGGCCGGAATGCGCTCGCCGGGCTTGATGATCACCACGTCGTCCAGCTCGAGTCGGTCGATCGGGACGCGCCGCTCGGCGCCGTCGCGCACGACCACGGCTTCGTCCGGGTTGAGTGCCATCAACGACTCGATATCGCGTTGCGTCCGAGCGTTCGCGTAGCCTTCGAGCGTGCCGCTGAGGGCGAAGATGAAGATCAGCAGCGCGCCGTCGAACCAGTATCCGATCGCGGCCGCGCCGATCGCGGCGACCACCATGAGCAGATCGACATCGAGCTGGCGCTCACGCAGAAGCTTCGTCGTCCCTTCGATCGCCTGGCGGTAGCCGCCCGCGACGTAGCCGACGAGGAACAGGGCATCCGACCGCCATGACGCGATCCCCGCGCGCGCGGCGAGTGCGCCCCCCAGCACAGACAGCGCGCAGATCGCGGTCGTGATGGCCTCGCCGTGCTTGATCCAGAGCGTTCGCATCACTTCACGAACGCGCGGAGGACTTCCATCAGATCCTCGGCGGCGCGCCTCTGGGCTGGTGTCGGGTCTTGCGCAGGATCGAGGATGTGGTCGCGGATGTGACCTTCGATGATCTCCATCATGAGGCCGGTCAGCGCACCGCGACAGGCGGCCACGGTCTGGAGCACCGCGAAGCATTCCTCGCCCTCCTCGAGCGTGCGCTGGATGCCATCGACCTGCCCGCGGATGCGCTTGATCCGGAGCAGCAGCTTGTCTCGATCCCGCTGCGTGTGACCCATCGGCCGATAGTATAGGGGGGTATACTAGCCACGCACGGCGGATCCGCACGAAACCGGTTCGCTGTCGAAGAACGAGCACATCTTCAACCCAGATCTTCGCGACGGCGCCTTCAGCGTTACCGAACGACACGGCCAGGTCGGTGTTGGGGCTGCGCCCCCGAATGGTCCAGACGCTCGAGCTGCCGACGCCCGCTGGCCGCTTCGACCTGACGATCATGACGGAGGGTGACGACGGTACCGAAGCGAAGACGTACGGCGTTGCGATTCCAACGTGACGCGCCCATCATCTCGCGCGAGACCATGCCGAAGGGGCCGGACCTCGAACGCCTGCGAGGATCATCCTGGTCATCACGGCGCGGCGGCGTGGCGGTCCTCGAACTCGGTCTCGCGGCGCTCGTTGTACTCGACGACCGCGCGCAGAGCGTCCTGGTAGGAGCTTGAATAGTCGGACGTAAGCACGATGGCGCCCCCGATCCCGGTCGCGAGCAGCGGCCAGTCGCGGCTCCAGCTGAGATCGTTGCGCCGCTCGTACGCGATCACGCTAGGCACCACGACCATGGCCGTCGCCGCGAGCGCTACCGCGAGCCGGACCGCGCCGTTGCCGACCTCGCCGGCGTAGATCTGACCGAGCCCGGGCACGATCGACCACGCGGTGGCCGAGCCCTGCGACTTCCACGGCACCTGCTTGGCCTCGGCGGCGAGCTGTGCGAGCGACGTGCCGGCGTGCTTGGCGATCAGCTCGTCGAACGCTTCGTCGGAACTACGGGGCAGGCCCGACGCCAGCGAGCTGCGGTACGCCCAGCCGAGACGGTACAGCGCGAGCGGGCGGAGCGGGGTCGACGGGCTGAGCGCCAGCAAGCTCTCCCACAGCTGGACCGCGCCGTCGCAGGTCCGCAGGCGCAGCGAGTACAGATCGAGCGCCCCCGCGAGTGAATCGAGCACCGGCAGGTCGATCGTCGACGCCACGGTTTGCGCGACGTAGGATTCGATGCTGCGGCCGGGCCGCGCGAACCGGTAGCGATACAGCCCCTCGGCCTGCAGGAACATCACCTGATCGTCCTCGGGCGCGAGCGTCTCGGCGACCAGCTGGCGCGTGCGCTTGTAACGCTCGATCGCGCGCCGGTAGGCCGTGTCATCACCGCGGATCAGCACCGAGTAGCTGCAGCCGGTGAGCGCGAGCGCGGCGAGGACGATCACCGTCGAGCCGATAGTGAGCGAACGCGACGAGCGTCGGGACACGCCTAGCGATACCGCGACCGGCGCGCGCAGGGCAACGAGAGCGCCGTTCAATCGCGATTCACAGCAATGGGCCGAGGTCGCCGGTGACGTCCAGCTCGGCATCGAGATCGTGGGTGCCCACCACCGATGCAGAGCTCGGCGAGCACCGCTTGGGCGACGTCCAGCAGAGCGCCGAGCGCCGCGACGAACAATCGGTTCCCCGCAGGATCCACCGCGAAGTGATCGATGCGACGCTCGACGCCCGGCAGCGAGATCACCTGCACCTCGGAGAGCGGCGGCGGCGTGGCACGGGCCAACGGAGCGGCCGACGCGAAGCTGACGAGCCCGAGGGCGGACAAGAGCCGTCGCAGCGCGCGCATGTCGTGTCTTCTACGGCCAAGATGCGTCGCTCGCAAGCGGGGCACGCGCTAGACTCGGACCGCCCGCCGGCAGCCCGTCATGACGAGAACGTCCGTTCTTGCACTCACGCTCGTGCTCGTTGCGACCGCCCTCACGCGGACGGCGCTCACGCCAGCGGCGCCCCCGCCAGCGACGCCCCCGATAGCGCCATCGCTTCCGCTCTCGTTCGTTGTGGACCTCCCCTTGCCCGGGAACCCCTCGCGCTTCGACTACCAGTGGGTCGACGCGGCGCATCGACGCCTCTTCATCGCCCACCTCGGCGACAGCTCGCTCCTGGTGTTCGATCTCGACGGCCAGCGGGTGCTCCACGAGGTGCCGCACCTCCCGAGCATCCACGGCGTCGTTGCCGCCCCGGCCCAGCACCTCGTGCTCGCCACAGCGACGGCGGAGAAGACCCTCGCGCTCATCGACGACAGGACCTTCCAGGTGACGTCGCGCGTGTCGGCGGGCGAGTATCCGAACGGGCTCGCCTTCGACCCCGCGTCGGAGAAGGTCTTCGTCTCGAACAACCAGGGCCGGGGCGTGGCTGTCGTCGATGTGAAGACCGCCCGGGCGCTGCCGGGTATCGACATCGGAGGAGGCGCCGGCAACACGCAGTGGGACGCCGAGTCGGGCCATGTCCTTGCGGCGGTCCACGGCTCGTCCTCTCTCGTTGGCATCGACCCGGCCAAGCCTCAGGTCGCCGGACGCATCGCGCTCCACGACGTGACCACGTGTCATGGGCTCCTCGTGGCATCGACGCTGCGGCTCGCGTTCGCCGCGTGCCGCGGAGCCGCGCCGCTCCTGGCGGTCGTCGACTTGCGCGCGCGGCGCCAGACGATGCTTCTGCCGCTGCCGGGCGGCATCGACGTGCTCGCCTTCGACCAGGGGCTTCAGAGGCTCTACGCGGCCTCCGAGACCGGCATGGTCGCTGTGTTCGCCGTCGCCGCTGATCGCTCCGTCACCGAAATGGGCCGCGGCTTCCTCGGCCCGAACGCGCACACCGTGGCGGTCGATCCGGCCACCCACCGGGTCTATTTCCCGCTGGAGAACGTGGGCGGGCGCCCCGTCCTGCGCGTCATGGACGTGCGCGTCGCGACGGGCTCCCCTTAGTAGCCCTGTACCTCAGCCGATCTTGCTGGAGGAGGGAGCGGAAACGCCAGTAACGCCTGTGTTATGAACCTTTCATGCAGCACGTAGCGACCCCGGCCTCACCGGGAGGTAAGTGAATCGCATGCGTGAACTCGAGCCGGTCAACTTGCACCAGCTGGTGAACTACTTCCTGCGCCTCGGCACGCTGGGGTTCGGTGGGCCACTCGCGCTCGCCGGCTACATGCAGCGCGATCTCGTCGCACCGCGAATCGCGAGATGTCTCCTGCTCGCGGTGATCGCCGCCTGCGGCAACAATCTGCCGCCACCAGGGATGTGCGATGTCGCGACCAATGGTGAAACCGCGACGGTCACACCTGTGGTGCTCGGCGGAATACGGGCGTCGTACGATGACATGCGCTACTCACCGGAGCTGAAGAAGGTCGTTGCCGCGCCGACTGGAACTGGCCAGATCTACCTCATCGATCCGGACTCGCTGGCGGTTCAGATGGTGCCAGCGCCGCGCGGCGTCTACTCCGCCGATGCGGCCGCCGCGACCGTGTACGCCGCCGATCGCGGCAGCGACCAGATCGTGGCGATCGACATCGCGAGTGCGACGACGGTCGCGACGCAGCCGATGCCCGGTACCCCGGACTACGTGCGGTTCTCGCCGATGACGAACGAGGTCTGGGTATCGCTGCCCGGCACGAACCAGCTGGAGATCCTCGATGCAACGAGCCTCGCTGCGATCGGCAGCATCACGGTGCCGGCCCCGCCCGAGGGACTGACGCTCGATGGGCAGCGCGCCTACACGAACGCGAACGGCCGCGTCCTCGCGATCGACGTCGCTCGGCGGCTCGTCGTTGCTGAATGGGAGACCGGCTGCGGCTTCTCGCACGGATTCCCGCAGGTCGACGATCAGTACGGCTTGGCGTTCGGCGGATGCTTCTCGAACGGTGGAGTCGGCGTGGTCACGATGCAGGGCGAGCTGCGAGCCGGGTTCGAGGCCGGCGGTGGCGAGGCGATCGTCGCTTATGACCCGGTGCGCCATCACCTGTATGTTCGCGGCGACCCCGGCGACACGCTGGATATCCTGGCAACGTGCAGCACCGGCGAGCTCGGCGTGCTCGCAAAGGTCTCGATCCCGGCCGAGGGCCATGGGGCGAGCGCTGACGATCGCGGGCACGTCTGGGTTGCAGATGCGACGACCGGCGGCGTGCTTCGCATCACCGACCCGTTCGCTGCCACGAGGTGACCATGCGTCGCGCTGCTCTGGTCTTCCTGCTGTACGCATTGCCGGCACACGCCGGTCGCACGTCGTACGGCTGGCTGCTCGCGACGGACACGACGCCCACGGGAGGGCTCGAGGTTGGAACCGCGATCTACGAGCATGACGATCTCGGACCATTCCACGAGCGCTCGATCGCGCTGCTATGGACACCGGCCGTCGGCCTCACCGACAACCTCGAGCTCGCGGTACCCGTCGAGCTCGTCTCGCGCTCCGCAGATGACGTGAGCCCGGGGTTCGCGTTCACGCGCTATGGCGCCGAGCTGCGCTACCGGCTCCCGCCGCGATCAATGGAGTTGCACCCGATCGCTCGGCTCGCGCTCTGGCGCGATGTCACAATCCTCACGCAGGTGCGCTCCGAGATCGAGCTCGCGGCGTCGTACGACCGCGGCCCGCTGCAGATCGAGGTCGACGCGGGGTTCGTCATCGACGTCAACATTGGCAACGTGCACAAGGAGCTTCGACCGGGAGTCGGCGCCAACGTGCGCATCACCGATGAGCTTCGTGTGGGCGCGGAGCTCCACGCCGAGCTCGCAGGGGACAGCACGACCACGAGCTGGGCAGTCATCGGCCCCGATGTCGCCTGGACAAGCGGACGGTTCTGGGTGAGCGGTGTCGCCGGCATCGGCGTTCACCACATCACGGCCGCCCCACGCTTGAACATCGGCATGCGCTGGTGACCACTCGCCGGCGACGCCGCTACGATCGACACGAAACGTGCTGCGTCATCGTGCGACCGCCTCCAGATCATCGAAGGCGGTCACCGAGTCGGCCTTCGTCCACAGGCCGATCTTGCCCTTCGTGAACGTCGCGTCGCTCGCCTCGAGCACCGGGTGGCCATCCCAGCTCACCCCGAGCTGGGTGCCTCGCGCGGTCACCTCGAGCGTGTGCCACTGGCCGGTGGTGACGGTCAGATCTGCGCTCGCGAACTCCTGCCGATCGCCGTTCACGACGTGGTACAGGCGTACATTGTCTTCCAGCGCGTTGGCTCGCGCGAGGTAGTAGTTGTCGCTGTCCTTGGCACGGAACACGATGCCACAGGCGCGGTCAATCTCGCCCTTTTCGGGCCGGCAGTGAACGCGCACGGTCACATCGGTGAATGTCAGGCTCTTGACGATGACCCGTGGATAGTCGGGACTCTTGAACGCACCGGTCTGGCGGAGCACGTTCGGCGCCGACGGCGCGATCGGATCGCTCTCGGTGGTCCAGTTGCCGAGGACGGAGAGGAGGTCGGACGGCAGCGATCCTGCCGCCGTGTCGTCGAAGCTCCAGCGGTAGGTGTGCCCGGCCTCGGCGGGGACCTCGTCGCCGCCGGTGGTGAACCGGGTCGGTGTTGGCTTCGCGCACGCCCCAGTGGACAGCGCCACTGCGAGCAGGAGGCGAGCCGTCATGGCGCACCGTCTCGCCGCGCCTGTAGGTGCGCGTACAGCGAGTCGTAGAGGAACGTCGCACGCTCCAGCGTGTCGTGGTCGTCGCGCGTGACGAGCGGGAAGCCATGCGCGATCGCGCGCAGCCCGGCGGACTCCGGCGTGCAGCGGATCTCATCCGGGAAGTCGGCGCCGTGGACGATGCGCGCGAGCTCGACGAGCGCAGGGTCGCGCGCGCAGTGCTCGTCGACCAGCGCCTCGAACGAGCAGCGGCCTCGTTCGTCGCGATGCGGATAGGTCGCGCCTGGTGCATCGAAGCCGCGCGCGCCCTCGCAGCGCTGAACCTCGGCGACCTCCTCGGCCGGGACGAAGCGAAACGTCGCCGCGGGATCGATGAAGCGCCGGATCAGCCACGCGGTGGCGCTGCGATTGATCCGGATCGTGTGCCTGGTGACCCACAGCATGGCGTTCCCCGCCTTTCATGGCCTGGCGTTGACGGCACCGTTCACCGCACCGCCGCATGCGATGAACACGAGCATTCCGATGACCGTGGCAGTGTAGCACTCTCATCGCGCCCTTCCCTGCGATGCGGGCCGCGGTCTGGCCGCGTGCTGGCATGCGAGTGGATGAACGTCACCTTACGGCTCGAACTACGTATACTTGTAACGCAGAGGAAATGGGCGTATCAAGCCGACATGTTCCCGGCATCGATGCGCCCGGCGACCCGGCTCGCGACCGCGCTCGTTCTGGGGCAGATGGCCACGGCGCGCGCGGAGGACCTGCCGCCGGAGCTCGTGGCGCGGCCGGCGACCCTGCCGGACGGTATGGTCGCGCTGACGCTTGCGGGCGGCTACGACAGCGCGCACGTGCTCGGAATTCCCGTCCTGTCGGCGACCACGCTCGGGCTGTTGCTGCAACGGGGCATGACCTCGCGCCTGGAGCTGTCGCTCGGTACGAGCTTTGCCTTGCACCCGGACGCTGGCTGGACGCGCGACGGTTCATTCGCGCTGGCGTACCGCGCCTGGCAGCACGACTCGTTGGAGCTGGCACCTGCGTTGACCGTCCCGCTGTCATTTCGCAGCGGCGCCGATGTCACCTCGACCATCGTGCTCGGCGCGGGGATGCGATGGCACGCGGCGCCGCGGCGCCGTGGATCCTGGTGACCGTCGGCCAGCGGCTGCTGCCGTTGCCGATCCGACCCGCGGTGGCCTTCGACGTGGGCGCCGACGCGGCCGTGACGGTGCAGCTGGCGCAGCGCTGGGCGGTTGCCGCACAGGCGGTGCTCGGTGAGGTCACGATCGTCGGACAGACCGATCGCGGCGTGGCGCCCTGGCATCACCTTGCCAGCCTCGCGAGGATCGTCTATGCGACGCAGCATTCCATCGATGTGATGCTGGAAGTTCATGGCGACGTACGAGACCCTCGCAACGAAGCGGGCGTCGCGATGTCCGTCACGAGGAGGATGTGATGTCGAACTGGATCGCACTGCTCCTGCTCGCGGCGTGTAGCTCGGCGCCGGCGATCGAGCTGCCGAACGGCAGCCCCGGCATCGGCTTCGATGATCTGCGTTTCTCCGCCCGCCTGCACCGCGTCCTCGTGCCCGGCGGTCGGTCTGGAAACCTCGCGCTGATCGATCCATCGACCCACGCCATCACCACGATCGGCGGATTCTCGACGACGGCGAGCTTCGACAGCGGTGGCCATGACTTCGGCATCACGTCGGTCGACGATCTCGGGAGCTTGCTCGTGGTCACCGATCGGACCTCGGGGCGGATCTCGCTCGTCGACGTCGATCGCGCCGCCGTCGTAGCAGATGCGGCGCTCGGTAGCAGCCCCGACTACGTGCGGTGGGTCGCCGCGACCAGCGAGCTGTGGGTCACCGAGCCGGGGCGCGAAGCCATCGAGGTGTTCGCGGTGACGCTCACACCGCCCGCGGTCCAGCCATCCGGACAGATCGCGGTGCCGGGCGGCCCGGAGTCGCTCGTGGTCGATCAGACCCGGGGGTGCGCCTTCACGCACCTGTGGGATGGCGGCACCGTGGCGGTCGACGTGCGGACGCGGACGGTAGGGCCGCGCTGGAGCAACGGCTGCAACGACTCGCGCGGCATCGCGATCGACGAGGCGCGCGGCTTCGTGTTCGCCGGCTGCGCCGAAGGCCGCGTGACCGTGCTCGACGCGGTCGATGGCCACAAGGTCAGCGAGCTGTGGAGGTCGACGGGGTCGACGTGATCGACTTCAGCCCATCTCGCCGGCACCTCTATGCGCCTGGCCAGATCAGCGCGAACACGGCGATCATCGGGGTCTCGACCAGCGGCGAGCTCGGCTTGCTCGCCAAGGACGACGGCACCCTCTACGGCCACTGCGTCACGACCGATGACGCGGGCCAGGCGTTCGTCTGCGATCCGCGCGGCGGTGCCCTGCTCGTCATCCACGACGCCTTCGACGCCATCACGCGATGATGCAGGCACGATCGTTCAAGGACGCGGACTCGGCCTGGCGGCAGCCGTACCGCGCAACATCCTCGCCGCGACAGGAGAGACCCATGAAACTCGTACATATCGCACTCGTAGTGATGCTGGGTGCCGCCACGGCACACGCCCAGGCCAAGGGAGCACATGACAAGGACGAGGCTAGTGAGGGCACCAAGAACGCCCCGGCGCTCGCCGCGGCGCTCAAGGACGCGAAGGTATCACTGGCCGACGCCCTCAAGGCCAGCGAGAAGTCCGGTACGCCGATCTCGGCGAAGTTCGAGCTCGAGGACGGCAAGCTGCAGCTGTCGGTCTACACGATGAAGGGCGACAAGTACTTCGAGGTCATCGTCGACCACAAGACCGGCAAGGTCGCCAAGTCCGAGGCGATCACCGGCGGCGACGACCTGGCCGAGGCGAAGAAGCAGGGGGCGGCGATGGCCAAGACCAAGCGCTCGCTGCACGATGTCGTGACCAAGGCTGAGAAGGCGAACGCCGGCTTCAAGGCGGTCAGCGTCGAGGCCGAGATCGAGGGTGGCGTGGCGCAGGCCGACGTCAACCTGCTCAAGGGAACCGAGGCGAAGCACGTCGAGGACAAGCTATAAACGCGCCGGCCGGCGGCGCAGGGCGTGCCGGTACTCGCGCTCGCGGCCACCAGGCCGCGTCACTTCTTGGCCGCGGGAAACGGGTCAGTCACCACGAGCAAGGCGCCGCTCTTGGAATCGCACACGTAGGCGTGGCCAGCGTCGTCGGTCGCGACACAGTGTGAGCCGGCCGCAACCGCGACGCTGCCGAGCACGTCCAGCTTGCCGCCCGCGTCGACGCCCAGGATCGTGAGCGTCGCGCTGTCACCGCCGGGAACGTAGAGGTGCCCGAGCGACGGCGCATAGGCGATGATATCGACGCCGTTCCCGGTTGCTGCCTCCCCGACCTTCTTTCCGTTCTGGGCAACGTCGAGGACGGTGGCCTTGCCCTCATCGCAGCCGACGAACAGCAGACCGCGCTTCTCATCCAGTGCGATCCCGCGCGAACCCTTGCAGCCGTTCTTCCAGCGCGCGACCTCCTTGTGCGACTTGAGCTCGATCGCGACGCTCTCGTCATCCCAGGTGTGCGTGTACGCGCGCCCGCGCGTCGCGTCGATTACCAGTGACTCGGGCCCCCCCGCGACGTCGAGCGCGCCCTTGCGCACGAGCGCGCCCTTGTCGAACGCGAAGAACTCGATCTGTTTCTTCCCCGGCTCGGTCACCCATACCTCCGACAGTGGCGCTACCCAGCGAACGTAGTCCGGACCACCCGCCAGCTTCTGGTGCGCCACGATCTTCATCGCCTTGGTGTCGACGAGGGCCAGCTCGGTCCGGCTCCGATCGGAGGCAAACACGAAGCCGCCGCCGGAATCGGCAGAGGTCGTGCCCTCACCGTGGCCGCCGCCGAACTTGTCGCTGTCCGCTGAGAACCCCGAGATCGACTCGATCTTCAAGGTCGCCGGATCGATCAGGTCCAGCTTGCCGGTGCGTCCGGCGGGCGCGAGCACGCGATGCAGCGACGGCGAGAACATCAGGTCATCGAAGCCGATCCCAGCATCGCCACCGGGCAGGGCCAGCTTGGTTGGTTTCGCGATCTGCGGGCTCGCGAGCGCGACAGTGGCGATCGTCAACAACGCGGTTCCAGCGGCGGCGGTTCGCATCATGGGCATGGCCTTTCGTGTTCGACGAGAGGTGGAGAGCATGATCGATCCCGCCAAGGTTGCCATGCGCGAGGCCCACGATCGCGCTTCCAGGCATCACGTGACCGCGCCTGCACGCGCGTCGACCGGGCAACCCGTCAGAAATTAACGAGAAACATCGGTAGCGCCCGTGTTACGAATGTTTCACACCGAGCAGGTCGTCATGCTACCGCCCGGCCAGGAGCCCGCCATGGCGTCGGGCCGCTGGATCACGGCTTGGACGTGACGGTGCTCAGAACATGGCAGTTGCTGCATGAGCGCGTGTACGGGATCGGCATCGCCTTGCCATGGGAAGCGTCGGCGAGCGTGTAATCGGCGACCCCGACGTCGGTCTTGCGGGGGATGATGAACGTGTGATCGGTGATGTCGTTCTGGAGGTACTGGACCATCGCGTTACTGCCGCCGACTTGCCCCGCGCCTGTCTTGCCGATCTGATCCATGTGGCAATTGACGCAGCGGAACGGTACATCGGAACGAAGGCTCGCGATCTGCGTATGCAGATCATGGTACTGCGCTCCCGGCCCGCTGTTCAGCTGACTGGATCCATGGCACTGCAGGCAGAGCGAGTTGTCGCTGATCGAAGCGACCAAGCCGCGCGGATTGTTCACCGGATCCGTGTTTCCGCCGTGGACGTCGTGGCAGTCGGTGCACGTGACCAGGATGCGCGGGTTCGCGTACTTGGTCGATTTCCGGAGGTCGGAGTATTGCTGGCGATTGAGCTTGGAGTGGATCCCGCCGTCCCAGAAGGCTGTCTTTGGATCGCCGTCGGGGCGGGTCACATAGTTTGCGCGCCACACCTTGCGGCTTGTCCCAGGCGGCATCATGCGGTTGTCCTGGTTGAGCGGTGGTTGGTTGTGCATGCCCAGCGAGTCGTTTCCGACCGGCCGTGAGTGGCATTGCCCGCAGATCGCCATCATGCGCTCGGCCGCGAGATAGCCCGGCTCGACGATGAACTGACCCGAGCGCGAGCCGTAGGCTTGCATGTGCTCCTTGCCGGGACCATGGCAGACCTCGCATCCCAGGTTGCCCTCGACCAGCCGGTCAGGCGTCTTCCAGGGGATCCCGCCAGAGCTCTCGAACGCCGTCGATTCGAGCGTCGAGGGATCGATCGAGAAGCCGGTGAAGTGACAGGATGAGCACTGGGCGTCGAACGACTCGGTGAGGACCGGGACCTTGAACATCTTCGTGGTCGTGTTCCAGTAGTCTGCCGCTCGGACATCGAGCCACGGCCACCGCGTGCGGTCGTTGCCGAGCGGCAGGTCCGTCGTGCCTCCGGGCTGCAGTTGGACCGGTGGGAAGATGAAGTAGGCGCCGCTGGTCGTCGGAGGGGTGGCACCGGTATTGAGACGCGAGATGAACCGCTGCTTGTAGATGAGACCACCGTACAGAAAGTCGACCTTGAACACCTGATCGTGGACTGGGTCGATCGCGGCGTTGATCAGGTTCTGAAACTCCGCCTCGTAATCGTTCCCGCTCTTGAACAGCCGGTAGGCAAACTCGGCCGTGGCGGGCGGGGTGCCGCCCTCCTGGACCTTGAACTTGTCGTCGCCGCGGGTCGCGTCGTAGTCGTAGAAGTACAGCGTCGTGTCCGCGGAAAACTTGGCCAGCGTTGCGGCGTCCACGAGGTTGATGCGTTCCGGGCTCTGGAGAGCTGCCGCGAGGCGCTCTCGATTGGCGGCGCGGCAAGCATCGTCTTGTGGGTCGAGGAGCTGCGCAAGCTGATCGTGCGGCTTCGCAATCGCCGCCCACCGGCAACGCAGCCAGCCGCCGCTCGCGTGCGTCCAGCACACGAAGCCTGAGCACGTCGATCCAGCCCCTCCACGCCTCAGCTCGATCTGGGCTCGGAGCTCGACGCGCCCAGCCGCTCGAACAAGACGCGACGTAGATGGTCTGCCGTGATCACGATCGCCGCGCCGATCGGGAGCGCGAGCAACCACACCGGCGACACCGGCGCCATCTGGCGCTACGTGCCCGCGGAGCATGCGCTGATTCGCGAGTCGGCCGCGGCCGTGCGAGACCAGCTGCAGTCGGCGTCTCATGGGCAGGAATCCGTCCACAACGCGCCCGCAACGCTCGTGATCACCGCAGAGATTGCGATCACCGCGCAGAAGTACGGCAAACGCGCCGAGCGATTCGCCACGCTCGAAGCCGGCCACGTCACCCAGAACATCCTGCTCACCGCCACGGCGCTCGGTCTCGCAGCCGTGCCAGTCGGTGCGTTCGATGACGATGCGATCCGCCACGTGCTCGGGTTGACCGCCCGCGAGACGCCGCTCTATCTGGTTCCTGTCGGCTCGCCGTGACTCGACGACGGGAGTCGGCCCGCAGCTCGCCTGGACGCGCCCCTTCGCGATCGCATTGCGTGGGGCGCAATTCATGTCGCGGCGAGATCGATGGCGCGCGATGTGCTTGTGGATCGCGTATGCTGATCATCTCGAAGCGCTTCGAGTCGATCACGCGCCAGCGGCTCCTTCGACGCATCCTCGAACGCGGCACGATCCTCGCGACGCTCCTCGCCGACGTCCTCGCTGGCAAGGACAAGACAGCCGTGCTCGCGGCACTGGGCGTCCTGCGGCCCGGAATCCGGCCGGAAGAAGCGCTGCGCAGTGCGCTCGATCAGGTCGAGCGGCGCCGCGTCCTGCTTGCGTCCGACGACGATCGCTACGGGCGCTGCGACATCTGCGGGGGTTGATCTCGGTATCACGGCGCTCGAGGAGATAGCGTGGGCCGATCGCTGCCAGGCGCACGCAGCATCGTGAGCAAGCCGCTTCCCGAATCAGGTTCTCAGGCGCCGAGGATCGCACGCTGATTACACGACCGGCTCGCGGGGGACGCCCGCGATCGCGAATGATTTGCGCCCACGGGCGAGCGCTCAACGTCGTGTGCGTGTTCCACCGATGTTTCGCTGGACGAACGCGGCACGGCGCATGCTGTGGATCCCGGCATGGTCATGCTGCAAATGCGGATTCCACTCGTGCTCACGGCCGTTCTGGGTTGCTCGACGACGAGCTATCTGTACTCGCCGCAATCGCCCAGCTACTGATCCGACGGCTACCCCACGACGGCGATCGCCGTGCCACCGGAGGCCCCGCAGGGCAAGGTCGAGGTCACCTCGTTCGGGATCACCGAGATCAAGCCGGATGGCGACGGACCGGTCGCGGCGCTTCACGTTCGGCTCGCGATCGCCAACGACGGCGATGCCGCGCCGTGGACCGTGACCACCTCCGATCAGCTCGTCGAGATCTCCGGCGAAGGTCGCAGCCGACCGATCTTTGTCAACACCGACGTCGAGTCGCTGCCGACGCTCAGCGTCGCCCAGCATGAACGACGCGTGCTCGACCTTTATTATCCGTTGCCCACGAGCATCCGCGACGAAGCTTCGCTGCCGGCGTTCGACTTCCTGTGGCAGCTCAATACCCCCACCCGGCCATTCTCGTCGCGCACCCACTTCCAGCGCGTGGAGCAGGAGCCACCCGCGGGGCAGGCCGAGGTCGTGCTGTGGAGCGGCTGGGGGCCATACTGGTGGTACGACCCGTTCTATCCCGACATGGTCTTTCTCCATCATTCTCCCTTCCTCATCCATCACCGCTCGCACGTGGTCGTGACCCATCCGCCGCGCTGGCATTACCGCGCGATCCATGACCATCGGCGCTCGTGACCCGCCATCGAGCGTCCTCTTCGGTGGTGCTCGGTTTGCATCAGGTGCCGACATGACCACGAGACTCCAACCAGCGGCGCAGCTGCTCGCTGCGGACCAGACGCGCATCGCCGAGATCATGACGCGTGGCGCGATCACCGTGCGCGCCGATCTCTCCCTGGAGCAGCTCGTCGAGCTGTTTCTGGACCAGGGGATCAGTCGCGTACCTGTCGTCGATGACGATGGTCATCCGATCGGTGTCGTCAGCAAGACCGATCTCGTGATCGCACAGCACGAGCGCGGCGATACCGACATCAGCCAGGCGGGTGCCAACGGACGAGACCGCCACGTGCACGAGGTCGGCGGAATCGTGCGCGACATCATGACGCCGATCGCGTTCACGTTACCCGAGACCAGCTCGATCGGTGAGGCCGCACGGCGCATGCTCGCCGACAACGTTCACGCGGTGCCGGTCGTGTCGGCCGAGAACCAGCTGGTCGGCGTCCTGTCGGCAACCGACATCGTGGCGTGGGTCGCCGGCGCGCAGTCCTCGCACGCACCGGCGAGCAGCGCGCGGTAGCACGAAGCCGTGCGCAGCTACGCGGCCTTTTGCGCACGCTTACGCGGCTGACAGATCGCTGCAATCGTCTGGATCGCCCGTGCGATGCCCTCCTTGAGCCTGCCGCCGGTGCGCGCGGCTTCGCGAGCGACATCGTTCATCGACAGGATGCCGACGGGCTTGCCATCCGCGTCCACCACCGGAAGCCGGCGTACCTGCTTCTCGGCCATCAGCAGCTCAGCGGCATCGATGTCCTGGTCGGGCTTCACCGAGAACACCTGCTTCGACATCGCCTCGTCGACATGGATCGCGGTGAGTAGCTGCCCCTTCGTCCATGCCGACATGCAGATGTCCCGGTCGGTGATGATCCCGACGAGGCGGCCATCCCCTCCGACCACCGGCAGGACCCCGCAGTCGCTGTCCCATAGCTTCTTTGCGGCGATGTCCAGCGTGTCCTGGCCCAGGATCGTCGTCGGGGTCTTGGTCATCAGTTCTTCGATCTTCATGGCACTCTCCTTGCTGGGTTCGCCGGAGAGTAGAAGCACGGAGGATGCCAAGTCCGTGGGGGCGCCACAGCTGCGCCGGCATCGTGGGCACGTTACTTGCGTGCAAGTCGACGCATGATGACGTTCGTGATGCTGACTCGCCTTGCGCCCGGCGCGATGCGGTCCCCGCGCGAGCTCGAGTCGCTCGAGCGCGACGTGGTGAAGCGGATCCGCGCCGAGTGCCCCGAGTCGGAGTGGCTGCAGAGCTTCGCCGTCCTCGGGCCCTACGACTACCTCGACGTCTTTCAGGTCCCGGACATCGAGACCGCGACCAAGATCTCGACGCTGGTTCGCACCTACGGACACGCGACGACAGAGCTATGGCCAGCCGTCGGCTGGGTGCGCTTCAAGGACATCATCCGCACCCTGAGGCCGCCGGGTCCAGCCGTTGACTGGGTGCCGTGACCGACCGAGGTGTGACCGCGCTGTGCCTCCAGGCATCGGGGCCTGAGCTCGAGCAAGGCAAGTCGTGCAGCGAGCCCCCGTCACGATCGAGCCCGGTGCCGTGCTGGCGCAGGTGCTCGAGCGGCTCGGAACCTCGAGACATGGGTTATCCGCCAGCGAGGCGGATCGTCGACTCCACGACTGGGGGTTCAACGAGCTCACGACGCGCACGTGGCGAGCGAAGGTCTTCGGGGTCGCGCGGCTGATCGCGAACCCGCTCGTCGTCATCTTGCTCGTCGCAGGGACAGCGTCGGCGCTGCTGCGAGAGGTCGCGGACGCCGCGATCATCTTCGTCATCGTCCTCGCGAGCTCCGGGCTCAACGCATGGCAGACGCTGCGCTCGGCACGCGCCGTGCGCCGGCTCCAGCGGCAGATCGCGCCCACGGCGACGGTCCTGCGCGACGGCATGTGGGTCGAGCTGCCCCGGCGCAGGATCGTCGCCGGTGACATCCTCCGCCTGTCGGCCGGCGACATGGTGCCGGCGGACGCGCGGCTGCTCGAGGCGACCGATCTGCACGTGCAGCAGGCGGCGTTGACCGGAGAGTCGCTCCCTGCAGAGAAGCTACCCAGCGACGGCGCGCTGGCGAAGATCGGACCTGAGTCGCCGGCGCTCGTGTACCTCGGCACATCGGTGGTGAGCGGGACGGCGACCGCGGTCGCCTTCGCCACCGGCGAGCACACCGCGTTCGGCGACATCGTCGAGCGGCTCGCGGCGCGCCCCGACGAGACCGAGTTCGAGCGTGGCACGCGCAGGTTCGGGCTCTTGATCCTCGAGACCGTGATCGTCCTCGTGATGTTCGTGCTCGTGGTCAACGTCAGCCTCGGAGGCGACATGCTGCAGTCGCTCCTGTTCTCGGTCGCGCTCGCGGTCGGGCTCACACCCGAGTTCCTGCCGATGATCACGACGGTCACGCTCGCGCAGGGCGCGATCCGGATGGCGCGGGAGAAGGTGATCGTGAAGCATCTGTCTTCGATCCAGAACCTCGGCAGCATCGACATCCTGTGCAGTGACAAGACCGGGACCCTCACGGTCGGCACGATGTCGCTCGATGCCTCGCTCGATCCGTTCGGGCAGCCGTCATCGCGCCCGCTCGCGCTCGCCCAGCTCAATAGCCGGTTCGAGACCGGGATCAAGAGCCCGCTCGATGCAGCCCTCCTCGAACGCGCGGCGGTCGAGCCGGACGGCTACGCGAAGACCGATGAGATCCCGTTCGACTTCGAGCGCAGGAGGACGTCGGTCGTGGTCGAGAACGCCGGGCGTCGGCTGCTCGTGACCAAGGGCGCGCCCGAGAGCGTGTTCGATGTCTCGTCGAGCTACGAGCAGGGTGGCGCGGCGCACACCCTCGATGCGGCCGCGCGAACGCGCTGCGAGGAGACGTTCCGGGCGCTGAGCCAGCGCGGATTGCGCGTGCTGGCGGTGGCCCACCGCGAGGTCTCGGCGGCTTCGGGCTTCACCGTGGCCGACGAGCGCGAGCTGACGCTCGTCGAATTCGTCACGTTCGCCGATCACCTGCTCGACGGGGTGGCCGAATCGATCGTGCGCTTGCGAGACGACGGTGTCGTCGTGAAGATCCTCACCGGCGACAACGAGCTCGTGAGCCGATACATCTGCGAGCAGGTCGGGCTCGAGGTCGGACGCATCGTGCTCGGCAGCGAGGTCGAGCGCATGGATGATCTCGCGCTCGCCCACGTCGCGGAGCATGCGACCGTGTTCGCACGCGTGTCACCCGCGCAGAAGCACCGGATCATCCGCGCCCTCAAGCTGGGTCGTCACGTGGTCGGGTTTCTCGGCGACGGCATCAACGACGCGCCCTCGCTTCACGGGGCAGATGTCGGGATCTCGGTGGCCGGCGCGGTCGACGTCGCGCGCGAGGCCTCGGATATCATCCTGCTCGAGCGGCGGCTCGACGTGCTGCATGCGGGCATCCTCGCCGGGCGCCGGTCGTTCGGGAACGTCCTCAAGTACGTGCTGATGGGGACGAGCTCCAATTTCGGCAACATGCTGAGCATGGCAGGAGCAGCGGTGTTCCTGCCGTTCCTGCCGATGTTGCCGACGCAGATCCTGCTCAACAACTTCCTGTACGATCTCGCCCAGGTCACGATTCCGACCGATCGCGTCGATCCCGTCTACATCCGGAGGCCACAACGCTGGAACATCCACCTCGTCCGCCGGTTCATGCTCCTGATCGGCCCGATCAGCTCGGCGTACGACTTCCTGACGTTCTTCGTGTTGTTCCGGGTGTTCCGCTTCGGCGAGACGCTGTTCCACACCGGATGGTTCCTCGAGTCCCTCGCCACGCAAACGCTGGTGCTGTTCGTGATCCGGACCGTCGGCCGGCCGTGGACCGACCAACCGAGCACGCCGCTGATCGTGACCACATTGGCGGTCGTTGCGATCGGCGCCGTGCTGCCGTTCTCGTCCCTGGCGGCGCCACTGGGCCTTGGCCCGTTGCCGCTCGGTTACTTCGCGTTTCTGATCGCCGTGGTCGTGACCTACCTGGCGATCGTCGAGGTTGTGAAGCGCCACGTGATGCGACAGCTCCATGTGCAGAATTCGCAGCCCATGTGATCTGGTGACATGCCGAGCGGCTCACCGGAGCCGGCGCGACGCGACGAAGCCCGGGATCATCGGCAGCCAGTAGCTGACGCCCCGGAACAGCAACGTCGCGGAGAGTGCCGCGGCAAGCGGCGCGCCGATCTGATGCAGGGTGAGCACCGCGACGGCCTCGAACACCCCCAGGCCACCGGGGACGATGCTGATCGTGCGAGCGAGCGACGCGATCATGAAGCTCGCGAAGGTGCCGGCCAGCGGCGCGTCGGTCCCCAGCGCCCGGAGTAACATCCACATCGTCAGTCCGTCGAGCGCCACGATCGCGAGCTGCCAGCCGGTCGCTCGCGCGAGGAGGCGTCGATCGCGTATGAGCCGCCGATCGGCGACGCCGAGCCAGCGCTGCGCGCGGCGGAGGCCCGGGACGTTCGGTGGCACGCGCGACGTGCGGGCCAGCGTGATCGTGACGATCGCCGTCGCGACCGCGAACACCACGAACGCGAACGCCGACCACACCACGATCGCGCCGGCGCGGCCCTGGGCGGCGGCGATCACGACGGCGATGGCGAGGCTGATCGCGTACGCGAGATAGTACGACGCGAGCTCGACGACGACCATCGCGATGATCAGCGGCCGGTCGAGACCACGGCGCTCGAGCGCCGATGCGAGCAACAGGCTGCCGCTGACGCCGCCCGACGGCAACGCCTGGTCGACGAACAGCTTCGCCAATGCAATCCGTACTGCTGGGCCGAGTGGTAACACTCGTTTCGCCGTCCGTGCGACAGCTCGCCAGACCTGCGCGAGCGTGAGGTACGTGGCTGCTTGCAGTGCAAGCGCGACAGCGATCCAGCCGGGCGCGGCTCGCTCGACCAGCCGAGCGAAGTCGCGTGGTTCGGAGATGTGGGTCGC
>JBGQCL010000073.1:0-32345 GCA_041495365.1 Kofleriaceae bacterium
CGCGAGATCGAGGCCGAGATCGAGGCCGTGGTGGCCCCACGCGCACAGCAGGTCGGCCGGCCGCGCGAACCGCGCGAACCGCGCGCCGAGCTCGCCGCGCGGAGCCCCGCCCAGGATCGCGGCCTCCGCGAGCTCGATGTGGAACGCCGTGCTCGACGACAGCGGCCCGGCCGGCGCGACGATCCGCTCGAACGTCTCCCCGGTCGCGACGCGATGCGCGACCCAGTGGACGAGCTCGTCGGTCGGCTCGCCGCCGGGCACCGCCGGCGCCGCCGGCTCATCGCACCCGCGGGTCCGCCAGCGGCCGCGGTACGGCCATGCGTTGGCCTCGCCGACCACGCACACCAGGTCGTCGAACCGCTCGACGATCGCATCGGGCACCGCCCGGCGCGGTGGGCGCGGCCGGTGGACCTGGCGCACGCTCCGGCGCGGCGAGCGGGCCTGGCAGGCGAGCTGGGCGTCGACCATGGCGCGCAGCGGATCGAGCAGGCTGCGGAACCGCGCCGGATCGCCCTCCAGCGCGCCGAGCACGTGCATCAGCGCCTCGATCGTCGAGACGTACTCGGCGCGCGGCTCGCGGCGGATCCGGTAGTGCGACGGCTCGGGGGTCGCGAACGCGTAGCGCGGCAGCGCCTGGAGCACCGGGTTGTCGCGGACCACCGTGCGGGCCTGCGACCACGTGCCGTCGACGACCAGCAGCGTGACCGGGCCGCGCGGCGGGTCGCGCAGGATGTCGCGCGCGCCGGGCCCCGGGTAGAGCAGGATCGCAGGCCGCGCCGGGTCGTCGATCGCGCCGGCGAGCAGCTCGCCGGTCCACCGGATCCCGACCCGGAGCTCGGCGCGCGGCAGGCACAGGCTCGCCATCCGCGCGGTGCCGATCGGCATGTCGCGCTCGCGCGGGTGCTGGAGGATCACGACGCGGGTCGCGGTGTCGATCCGCGGCAGCGCGTGGCAGTAGCACACGCTCGCCGGCCGGCGGCACCGGCCGCAGACCACCCGCGGCGTTGCGGCACCCGGTCCGGACAGCATCGGCGGTTCTTACCGCGGCGCGCGCGCCAGCGCACCGGCTGGCGCATCGGCCAAGGTCCCGCCCGCTGGCTCCGGACCCGCCCCGGTCGCGTCGGCCGCCACCTCCGGCGCAGCCGCAGCCGCCTCATCCCCCGGACCGGGCCCCGGTCCGAGCCCCGGCCCCGGCGCCGTGCGCAGCAGCAGCAGGTACTCGACGTTGCCGGCCGGACCGGTGATCGGCGACTCGACAACGTCCGGATCTGGGCCGCCTGTGGTGAAGCCGTGCGCAGCGGCCCAGCTCCGCACCTTGTCGACCGCGCCGCGCCGCGCCTCCGGGTCGCGGACCACGCCGCCCTTGCCCACCCGCTCGCGGCCGACCTCGAACTGCGGCTTGACCAGCGCGACGATCGGCTTGCCCGGCGGCGGGCGCAGCAGCTCGCGGACCCGCGGCAGCACCAGGGTGAGCGAGATGAACGACACGTCGATCACCGCAAGATCGCACGGCTCGGGCACGCGCGCCGGGTCGATCGTCCGCGCGTTCTCGCGCTCCAGCACCACGACCCGCGGGTCCTGGCGGATCGACCACGCGAGCTGGCCGTAGCCGACGTCGATCGCGTAGACCCGCGCCGCACCGCGCCGCAGCAGCACGTCGGTGAACCCGCCGGTCGACGCGCCGATGTCGAGCGCGACCGCGCCGCACGGGTCGATCGCGAACTGGTCGAGCCCCTTCACCAGCTTGAGCGCGCCGCGCGACACGTAGGGGTGTTCCGCAGCGCGCAGGGAGATCTCGGCGGCCGGGTCGACCAGCGTCCCTGGCTTGGTCTCGGGCCGGCCGGCCACCCGCACGTCGCCGGCCATGATCAGCGCGCGCGCCCGCTCCCGGCTCGCGGCCAGGCCGCGGCCCTGCACCAGCTTGTCGAGCCGCTCGCGCGCCATCGCCGCCAGGACTACCAGATCGCGCGGCGCGGCGCGCCCCGGAGTCACACCTCGTAACTCATGAAATCTACACGTGAACGCCGGACGCACCGCCGCGCTACCGGGCGGCCGCCGCGGCTTGACAGACCCCGCCCTCGCTGATACCCATACCGCCTGCCCGGGGTCATAGCTCAGCTGGGAGAGCGCTAGAATCGCACTCTAGAGGTCAGGGGTTCGATCCCCCTTGGCTCCACCGGGAAACCAAAGGGTCTCGCAGCGATGCGAGGCCCTTCGGCGCTTCTACGCCGTGCGCAGATCGGCGGCGGAACGGTCGCGGTGCACCAGCGGCGACGCCCCCCCCGAGCAGGCGGGTCTTGACCACCGAGAACTTGGCGATCACGTCGGCCCGCACCTGGTCGACGTCGACCACCTGGCCCTTGCCCTCGGCGAGCTCGAGCTCGGCGAGCTCCGCCTGCGCTGCCTCGCGGCGTGCCCTGGACACCGCGAGCGGCGGCACGTCGGGCGGCAGCGTCGACTCAACCGTGTGGGCCCGGTGGGCGGCACACGGTCGGCGTAAGTGGCGGCCGCCCACTCGGCATCGGCACGCGCGGCATCCGCGATCGATCTGATTCCGATCTCTCGTGAGCGAGTTCGACAGCCGGCCGCTCGCGATGGCGCACTGCACCGTCTTCAGCGTTCCGCCCGGGAGATCCGCGGCCACCATCGGTCATGTTCGCGCTGCGCGGCCGAGGGTTCAGGCGCAGACGGATACGCGACAGGAGCGAACCAGCGTCGGCGCTCATGGTGCTCATGGGTATTGACCATGCGCCTCGACATACGCGAGCCACTCGGCATCTCGCGAAGTGAGCCGGCTCGCCACGTATTCCTTGAGCTTCGCCCTTGGCACCACGTGACGTCGCCTGCCTATCGTCGGAAGGATCTGAGTTCGGAGGAATGTTCGGAGGTCATCCTCGTGTGCAAAGTGGAGCTCGCGATGAGCCACTCTGGTGAACTCGAACATGCTGTCGCCGGGTGCTTCGACGAACGCCCGGTCCGAGCTCAAGTCGATGTTGGCGAAACCGCGCAGGCCGAGCTTGTTGGAGGCACCATGCTCTGCGACCGCCCTCACCAAGCCCGTCTCCTCAATCTGATAGACTGAAGCTTGCAGTTCCACTAGGCCGCGCATCAGGAACTCGCCATTGATGACTTTGTCCAGATCGCCCGAGGCCCAGTCTGTGGCGCGGCGCCCCACCCGCAGTAGCAGCATCGCCTAGACTTCGAGGGCCTCAACAGCGGCGGTTCGGACTTCGGGACTTGGATCTTTGGCTAGCCGCGCGAGCACTTGGCCTGCGAACCTGGAACGCGCCAGGAGGCGACCCAGTCCATACACAACGCCCTCTCGAACAATCGGTGAGTGGTGATGCGAGAGCCATGCGAGCACCTTGACGACCATCGGTGTGTTAGCGTCGTCGATGAGCCCGAGCGCCTCCGCCGCGTATGTAAGATCGTGCTCGGCCAGCTCGCCGGTCGCCACCAGCTTCACGAGTCGCAGCGGTTCAGACTTCGCGAGTGTGTTGAATGGTGTTCCCGTCCAACCGCGCGACGCAGGGACCTGCGGTGTTTGCGGGACCTTGACCGGAACAGCACCTTCAGCCGAGTGCGAGGCGGCGTTCTGTGCACGCCATACTTCCAGCACTACGGAAGCCCGAGCGGCACCCTCGTCATCAAACCGCTGACGGATCTCGGGTCGCCGGGCCGTCAATGATGTGTTTGGCGACGGTTGTAATTCCATCATGGTTCCCCCTGAAACAGCGCCCGTAGTCGCTCCGATGTGGTGATCTCGAAAGTTCGACGTACCGCTTGATGAGTCGACACATGCCAGGCCTTGAGCGCGTCCACATCGTTCGGCGCCTCGTTCACAGAGCGCGCGTAGATATCGAGCATGTAGGTTGCGTCCGGACCACCATCTGCCTTTTCAAGGCTGAGGTTGACGACGACCGTCGCGTTCCTTGCCTCCGCGACCTGAACCTGAAGCGCGAAGGGACGATGACCGCTCAAACTCCCTGGGAGCTTCGGGTAGATGGAGAAGTATTCAGAGACCTCGACGTCGGGTACGCTTACCGAATTGACGTACCGTTGTCCCACCCAACCGATCTTGGTCGGCTTGGCCTCGTCGAGATAGCAGCGAATTACCTCCGCAACGGCGTCGATGTGGTCCTCGAAGGCAGAATACGCCGCCCCGAGGATGTTGTAGGCGCACATGTTGGGGCCGAACTGGACGGCCCTCTGCTTCCGCTCATCCCATCGACGGATGCGCCCTCGTGGTCCGAACGGCTTCGCGATCGGTCCGTCAGGGCCGACCTCGAACATCAGACCGAAGTCTTGTAGCTCCTCCTGGTGGTACGCGTAGTCCGGGAGCCGAGAGAACACGCGGGTCTCCGAGTCCGGAGACCACTGGGTAACCCCATTCGAGTCGGCGAACAGCTCGAAGATCGCCTCACGTAGAGGAGCTTTCTTCAACGGCTGCACATCCTCACCATGGCACGAGGGCATGCGGTGGCGGCAGGCACGGAGCGATTTGATCAGGAGCGATCGGGTAGCGCAAGCTTCCGGTGATCACGTTGGCGTAACCGGGCTCCAGGCCGCGACAATTCCTGTCACAAGGGTGCAGGAATTGCCGGAGCATGCCATGTGCGCCAGCCCTCATCCTCAGCACACACGTTCTCTGGCGATCGACTGAAAACGACCGTTCCGCACGCCGCACCGACGACGACCGCCGAGCGCCGGAACGGGTGCATCCGTAACCGCGTGAAATCCAACGACCGGTCTTTCATCGCACTCTAGAGGTCAGGGGTTCGATCCCCCTTGGCTCCACCGGGAAACCAAAGGGTCTCGCAGCAATGCGAGGCCCTTCGGCGCTTCTACGCCGCCCGCCGATCAGCCGCGGAACGGTCAGGCCGTGTCACCTGGCAGCGCGCGGCGTTCCACAGGATCTTCCGATTCTCGAGAGCGTCGCCGGCAAGCTCGAACTATCCCGGGATCTAGAGCGGTTCGTGCCGGCCTCCGCGGCGACGCATGGTCTCGAGCATCGCCACAGCCTCGACCTTGCTGACGACGCTGGCCTGCACGAGCTGTCTGAGCAGCCCGATCGTTCCGGTGACATCGACGGGCGGGTTGTGCGAGAGAAACCGCTTCCTCGCGGCGCCGTCGTCGGTTGCCACCCTCCAGCCGCGAGCGATCGCGATGACGACCGCCTCGGTCTCGCCATCGCCGAGGTGATACTTCGTCTTGGTCTCGTGGAACGCCGCGACCTCGGACGGCGTCGTGGTGGCCAGCTCGAGGGTCCCGGATTCGAGGAACGGCTTGAAGGAGAACGGCTGCGAGGCACGCGCCGTGCCCTTCGGCCAGCGCAGCATCTCCTGCTGCTCGACGAGGAGGCCTACCGCCCAACGTCCCGGCATCGCATCGATCAGCAGCGAGATCGCCTCGGCGCGGGCAAAGTTGAGCCACGCGGTCGTGTCCAAGATGGTCTTGGTCATCGAGGCGCCTACTCGTCACCACCGTCCTCGATCAACCCTGCGCCGTCATCGTCGAGCGAAAGGGCCTGGTAGCTCTCCACGAACGCCTGCGCGGCTTCGATCGAGCGGCGGCGGCCGTCGGCGTCGCACAGAACCTCGGCCAGGCGGCCGATGGAGATGTCTGCGTTGCGGTACGCGCGCAGCGCGAGAAAGACGTACCGCTCGGGGAGCGGCCGCCAGAATGCGTGGCGTTCCCCGGCCAGACCTGCTTGTTCGGCGCGCTTGGTCGGCCCGGTGCCGGCCTTGCTGTAGGCGTCGAGGAGCTGCTGCGCAGTCCCGGGCGCGATCAGACGCAGGCTCTGGAGACGGTACAGCATGGCGCGGAAGCTGACGCCGAAGTGCCGCGACATGTGGATGACGTCGAGGTCCGAGAACGTCGCGCGTGAGCGATAGATCGAGGCGAACAACTCCTGGACCCCGGCGCGCGACATGAGCAATGACGCAGCAAAGGCGTTGGCGAACTGCTCCTTGGGCGTCTTGGCCCATAGATCCTCGTCGACAATCGGCGTGTCGCGATGGGCGAGGAGGTGTCCGAGCTCGTGGGCGAGCGTGTAGAGCATGTGCGGGGTCGTCTTGGCGATCACCAGCACGCAGCCGCCGACGCGCTCGTGGTAGATGCAGGCACCGGACAGCTTGCTGTTCGAGCGGAGCACGAACGTCTTGATGGCGAGGCGTTCCTCGAGCAGTTCCCGGAGCTGAGTCGCCGGAAGCGTGGGGCCAAGACCGAGCTTCGTCCGCATGAGCTCGGCCATGCGCTCGGCGTCGCGGTACATGGACCGGCCGGGTTCGAACGGGAACTTCATCAGCTCCGGGACCGGCAAGCCGTTCAGGTCCTCGAGCTCGAGGTACATCCGGCAGAGCTCCTCGAACTTGATCAGCGCCTCGCGGACGGGTGAGCGACCGTTGCCCTTCAGCGGACGGCCGCGGCGTGGCTCGCCGACGCCGTCGTCCACGTTGCCCACACGCAAGAGCGGCTGAAAGTCGAAGCTGTCCGGGGAATCCGGTCGCAGGAAGTAGTCGAACGGGCGCCCGAGCGCCTGGGCAAACTGGACCAGCTCGGTCGAAGACACGTCTCGTTTGCAGTTCTCGACGGCAGACAGCGCGGTGCGCGGCATGCCGACGCGCTCCGCGAGGGTCTCCTGACCGAGGTTCAGTGCCTCGCGGGCCTCGCGAATCCGTCGGGCAACCTGTGCCCTCATCGCTTCCGTCTGAACATCAGACATTTATGACAATGATCATAAGACAGGACGCATTAATGTCAAGACGTCGCACAAGTTATTGAAATTGCAGGACCTGGCCCCGCGTCGCGCGGACGACGAATACGATGGGCCCTCACCTAAATGACCGCGAAAACCGACCATGGACCGGGTCCGTCCTGCTGTTTCGACACGGGCGCCGCGTCCAGGTGACGCTCGGCAACCTGCGCCACCGACAGCTCGGAGTGGAGTGAGTTCCGCGGGGAATCGGTCGGGGTTCCGGGTAGCTCCCGGCAGTCACCGGCTTGCGTTCGCCCCGCGCACCGGGGAGGCTGAGCACGGATAGACATGCCAGTCGACGCACCGGAGCTGCCGTTCCGCGACCTGATCGATGCCGCTCCCGACGGCGTGATCGTGTGCAACCAGGCCGGGCTGATCGTGCTGGTCAACGCCGAGACCGAGCGGATGTTCGGGTACAGCCGCGACGAGCTGATCGGCCAGCCGATCGATGCCCTGGTCCCGGATCGGGTGCGCGCCCAGCACGGCCAGCACGTCGCCGGCTACACCGGCGCGCCGCGGCTGCGGCCGATGGGGATCGGGATGGAGCTGACCGGGCGGCGCAAGGACGGCCGCGAGATCCCGGTCGAGATCAGCCTGTCGCCGATCCGGACGTCGCACGGCCTGCTGGTCACCGCCGGGATCCGCGACGTCACCGAGCGGCGCCAGCTCGAGCGCGATAACCGGCGCGCCAACGCCTACCTGGTGTCGGCGGTCGACTCGGTGCGCGACGCGTTCGCGCTGTTCGACGAGCACGATCGGGTGATCATGGTCAACAGCGCGGCGCGCCAGCTGTTCAGCGCGGCGGGCGGCGGCATCGTCGGGCTGCCGTTCGACGAGCTGCTCGACAAGTCGCTGCGCGCCGGCGTGTTCGACTTCAGCAACGAGAGCCGCGAGGTGCTGTTCCAGCGCTGGATGACGTACCACCGCGCGCCGGCCGGCGCGCTCGAGGTCCGCACCGGCGCCGGCCGCTACCTGCGGGTGACCGAGAGCCGGACCGCCGAGCACGGCACGGTGTCGACGATCGCCGACGTCACCGACGACGAGCAGCGCGCCGAGGAGCTGCGCCACTCGCGCGAGACCGCGGAGGCCGCGAGCGCGGCCAAGAGCGAGTTCCTGTCGTCGATGAGCCACGAGCTGCGCACGCCGCTCAACGCGATCCTCGGGTTCGCCCAGCTGCTCGAGCGCGACCGCAAGCAGCCGCTCAGCGAGCGCCAGATCGAGCGGCTCCGCCACGTCCTGCGCGGCGGCGAGCACCTGCTGCGGCTGATCGACGACGTGCTCGACCTGTCGCGGATCGAGGCCGGCCGGATCATGGTGTCGTCCGAGCCGGTCGACGTGCGCGAGGTCGTCGAGGAGGCGGTCACCACGCTGGAGCCGTTGGCGAGCCGCGCCGGGATCGCGATCCGGCGCGGCGAGCTGCCCGCGGTCCCGCGCGTGGTCGCCGACCGCACCCGGCTCGCGCAGATCCTGATGAACTTCGGCTCGAACGCGATCAAGTACGGCAAGCAAGGCGGCCACGTCCAGTTCGCCGCGGACGAGCCCGACCCCATGACCGTCCGGATCACCGTGATCGACGACGGGATCGGCATCCCGGCCGACAAGCGCGACAAGGTGTTCGAGCCGTTCCAGCGCGCCGGCCAGGAGACCGGGCCGATCGAGGGCACCGGCATCGGCCTCACGATCACCAAGCGGCTCGCCGAGATGATGAAGGGCCGGGTCGGGTTCACCAGCGAGGTCGACCGCGGCTCGGCGTTCTGGGTCGAGATGCCGGTCCACCGCCAGGTGACCGCCGAGATCCCACGGGTCAAGCTGGACGCCGGCGTGTCGCCGCTCGCGACCGTCCGCGCGCGGCACAAGGTGGTCTACATCGAGGACAACCCGTCCAACATCGCGTTCATGCGCGACCTGGTCGAGGACCTGCCCAGCGTCGAGCTGCTCACCGCGCCGACCGCCGAGATCGGGCTCGAGCTGATCCGCTCGCATCGCCCCCAGGTCGTGATCATGGACATCAACCTGCCCGGGATGAGCGGGTTCGATGCGGTCCAGCGCCTGCGCGAGTGGCCCGAGACCCAGCGCATCCCCGTGATCGGGCTGTCGGCGGCGGCGCTGCTCAAGGACACCACGCGCGCCAAGGAAGCCGGGTTCTACCGCTACCTCACCAAGCCGGTGAAGGTCGCCGAGCTGACCCGGACGCTGGAGGAGCTGCTGGTCAAGCCGGAGCCGGCCAACCCGGAGCCAGAGCCGCGCTGATCGAGTGCCCGGGACCCCGCAGCTCCGTCGCCGCCGCCCACCGCCGGCGAACGGTTTGCGAGAGATCGCCGGCTGCACCCGCGGTCCGGCCGGCACGCGGCATGCTGCACCTCCGGGGAGGAGCGAACCATGCCTTTCCACGACCATGTTTCCATCTCGAAGTCGCTTGACGACCGGATCGACGCGCTCGCCGCCAACCTCAAGCACCTGGTCGAGCAGATGGCGGCGACCGCGGCCGAGGTCAAGGGCCGGACGATCGACATCCAGCAGCAGACGAGGTCGAAGGCGAGCTCGCTGGTCTCCCGGGCGGCCCGGGTGATCCAGGACCACCCGATCGCGGCGATCGGGGTGGCGTTCGGGGCCGGGTACCTCGTGGTGCGGCTGGTCCGGCGATGACCGCCCCGCCGCGATCGGCGATCGCCGTCCTGGAGACGCGCATGACCGAGCACCCGTGGCGGACGCTGGGCACGGCGTTCCTGCTCGGCGCGTGGCTGGGGCTGGAGCCGCCGCACGTCCCGCGCAGCGCGTTCGCGCGCGCCGCGTTCGCGATGGTCGGCTCGATCGCGCTCCGCGTGGCGCGCGAGATCGCCCTCGGAAACCTCGCAGAGAGCGCGCTCCGGGCCGGGCCGCGCGGCGCCCCCGGCACGAGCGATGCACCGATCCACTGACATGACCTACCCCGTCCAGATCGAAACCACGTCGCCGCTGCGGTTCGATCGCGTCCAGCTGGCGCTGCGTCTGGTGATCGCGATCGCGCTCGGCTGGGTCGGCATCTCGGCAGGCTGGCTGGGCTGCGCGCTGTTCCTGGCCCTGCCGGTGATCGCGGCGGTCGTGATCTCGACCCGGGGCGCGCAGGCGTACCTCGATGACACCGGGCCAAAGGTGTGGCGGGTCGTGAGCTGGCTGCTCGCCTTCTCGGCGTACATGCTGCTACTCACCGACCGCTTCCCGGCCGGCGAGCCCACCGGAGTGCAGATCCAGATCCGGCCCGATGGCCATCCCACCACCAGCTCGGCGCTGATCCGGCTGATCACGTCGCTCCCGAGCGGCATCGTGCTGGCGCTCCTGGGGTTCGTGTCGTCGGTGCTGTTCGTGATCGGCGCGGTGATGATCCTGATCGACCAGCAGGTCCCGGCCTGGGTCCTCGGGTTCCAGCGCGGCATCCTGCGCTGGCAGGCCCGGCTGGCCGCATACCTTGCCTCGCTGGTCGAAGAGTATCCACCGTTCTCGTTCGAGGCCGACCCCGCGCAGCCGGGGGACCACGCGCACACCGCGTGAGCGGGAGTGAAGCGCGTCCGCCGCCTCGGATCATGCGAGGAATCCCGAGACGGCGGGGTCAGCGCGCCGACGGGTACCCGGGTCCGTGCGGCCCCGGACATCGGTAGGGCGCCGCACATCGGACCGTCGAGCGCGTGCCCCGACGCGCCCGATGCGCACGACGTGCGGTGCACGCGGGTCCGAGGCGCACGGCGTGCGCGTTCTACCCGGTGCGATCCTGCATCCACGCTGGCGCACCGGGTGCAACCCGTTCGGCGCGATGCAGCCACTCCCCTACGTGATCATCTTAGCCGGTGGCGAAGGCCAGCGCCTCGCGCCGCTCACCCGCGCGCTGTACGGCACCGACCTCCCGAAGCAGTTCGCGGTGCTGTCGGGGGAGCGGTCGCTGATGCAGACCACGATCGAGCGCGCGGTCGCCCTGACCACGCTGGACCGGATCTCGGTCGTCGTGACCGCGCACCACGAGAAGATCGCGCGGGCCCAGCTTGCGCCCTATCCGGGAGTGGAGCTGGTCGTCCAGCCGCGGAACCTCGACACCGGCCCCGGTCTGCTGCTCCCGCTCGTGCGGATCCTCGCCCGCACCGGCTCGGCCCAGGTCGTGTTCCTGCCGTCGGACCACCACGTGTCGAACCCGGTGCCGATCGCCGAGGCGCTGCGCCACTCCGGAGAGGACGGGCTCGACGATCGGATCTCGCTGCTCGGCGTGACGCCGACCGGCCCCGAGGTCGAGTACGGCTGGATCGTCCGCGGCGCGCGGGTCGCGAGCACCCGCGGTTACGCGGTCCGCCGGTTCCTGGAGAAGCCGACCCACGCGGTCGCCGACGACCTGTGGCGCAGCGGCGGACTGTGGAACACGTTCATCTCCAGCGGCCCGGCGCGGCGGTTCTGGAACCTGGCGCAGCGCCACCTGCCCGGTCACACCGAGCGGCTCGAGCGCTACGCGGCCGCGATCGACGGCGGCGACGAGGCCGAGGCGCTGCACGCCGCGTACGACGGCATGGCGCCGGCCAACTTCAGCCGCTCGGTGCTGTCGAACGCCGACGAGCTCGCGGTCCTGCCGGTCGCCGACTCCGGGTGGTGCGACTGGGGGTCTCCGCAGCGCGTGTTCGCGAGCCTGGCCGGCACCGCGTGCCACGCCCGCCTGGTCGCCCGGATCCACGGCGACATGGCGGGGGTGGGCGCGGTCAGCTAGCATCGCCGGATGCGCTTCGATCCGGATGTGCGGGAGCGGCTGCGCCGCGACCTGATGCGCCGTGGGCTGACCCTGGCGACCCTGCTGTCGCAGGTGCTCGCCGGCGAGCGGCCGCCCGCGCTCGCCGCACTGCTCGCCGCGCGGCCGGGCATGCGCCCCGAGGAGGTGCTGCGGCTCGCGCTCGATCAGGTCGAGGCGCGGCGCAAGCTGCTCGACAGCGAGGACGACCGCTACGGCCGCTGTGATGCCTGCGGCGTCGACCTGGGCGCCGCCGCCCTGGGGGAGATGCCGTGGGCGGACCGCTGCCAGGCCCACGCCGCGATGTGACCGCGCTCGCATCGCAGCACGGAAGGTCCGCCGGGATCCCGCAGCGCTTGCAGGCGAGCGAGCCCCGGACGCGCGCGATGCCGGTCTGACGGGCTGCCTCGCTCGGCCGCATGGGCACGCCGCTTGTAGGTCTCGGGGGTATGGAGAACCGGGCTCGCGTTGCGCGGCACAGCCGGGATCCGCACACACGGATGATCGGCAAGCTGTGCCTCGGTGGCGACTGGGCGTGCGCCAACGGCGACCTCGGCGCCCTCGGAGACATCGCCGAGCGTCTGATCACCTGCAGCCCCGAAGCGCTGCACCGCGAGCTGACCGGGCTGTCCGACCTGTGCCGCCGCGATCCCGACCGCGCCAGCGCGGCCTGGGTCCAGCTCAAGACCCGCGTGCTGGGCAGCGTCCCGTCGGCCTGATCGCGCCCTGACCCACCGGCCCACCGGGAGACCTCGTGCGCCCCGGGGATCCGAGCGGCGGTCCATGATCTCCGACGGTGGAGCGCGCAGCCCGTGCACCGTCCGCGGAGCGAGCCGCGCGTGATGCGCGTCGCACGTCGGCGAACCGCCCGCACGCGACGTCGCACGTCGGCACGTCGCATGCTCCGTGTCCGGACATGGGGTTCACCAAGATCGTGTGTCCGGTCGATTTCTCCGCGGGCTCGCGGGAAGCGCTGCGGGTCGCCGCCGAGCTCGCCCGGGACTGGTCGGCGCCGCTCGTGGTCGCGCACGTGTGGGAGCCGCCGAAGTGGTCGACCGGCGAGGTCATGATCGCGCCCGAGGTGATCCAGGACATGGTCGACGCCGAGGAGGCCGAGCTCGAGAACTGGAAGACCACGGCGAAGCAGTTCGGCGCGCGCGAGGTCGGCACCCGGTTCCTGAGCGGCGTGGCGTGGGACGCGATCCTCTCGCTGCTCAAGGACGATCCGGCGATCGACCTCGTGGTGATGGGCACCCACGGGCGGACCGGGATCAAGCACGTCCTGCTCGGGTCGGTCGCCGAGAAGGTCGTGCGCCACGCGCCATGTCCGGTGCTGGTCGTCCGCGAGCGGGAGCACGGCTAGCCATGCACCCGTCGCTGAAGACCCTGCTCTTGCTGATCGCCGCGATCGTGATCGCGGGCCTGCTGATCCACAGCCGGAGCGCGTTCGGCCTGTAGCCGCGCCTGGCGTGCTTCTTGCTTTTCCCCGGAGCATGGACACCGCCACCCGGCGCCAGCTCATGGTCGAACGCACCATCCGCCGCCGCGGCGTTCGCGACCGCCGCGTGCTCGCCGCGGTCGCGGACGTGCCGCGCGAGGCGTTCCTGCCCCCCGAGCTCGTGGAGTTCGCCTACGACGACCGGCCGCTGCCGATCGAGGCCGGACAGACGATCTCGCAACCGTACATCGTCGCGCTGATGGCCGAGGCGCTGCAGCTCGGCCCGGACGAGGACGTGCTGGAGATCGGCACCGGCTCGGGTTATGCGGCCGCCGTGCTCGCCCGGATCGCGCACCGGGTCTACACGATCGAGCGCCACGCCGAGCTCGCCGACCTCGCGCGCGAGCGGCTGTCCCGGCTCGGCTTCACCAACGTCGAGGTCCAGCACGGCGACGGCACGCTCGGCTGGGGCGACCGCGCGCCGTTCCACGCGATCGTCGTCGCCGCCGGTGGACCGGACCTGCCGCGCCCGCTGCTCGACCAGCTCGTGATCGGCGGCCGGCTCGTCATCCCGGTCGGGACCAGCCGCGCCCAGCAGCTCGTCCGGGTCACCCGGATCTCGGACACCGAGTACCGGCGCGAGGATCTCGGGCCGGTGGTGTTCGTGCCGCTGATCGGCGCCGCCGGCTGGACGGACGAGGACGTCGGGGAGAGGACCGCCGGCGAGAGGACCGCCGGCGAGAGGACCATCGGCGAGACGACCGCCGGCGAGACGACCGCCGGCGAGACGACCGCCGGCGAGAGCGGCGCCGAGAGGATCGACGCGTCGCCGGCGCGCGCCGCGATCCCGGGCAGCCCCGGGCCATCCAGCGCCGCGCCGGGCCCGGAGGACAGCGCCGGCCCGCGCGGCATCGCCCCCCGGCGCGCGCGGATCGTGGCACCGTATCACGCGCCACGGTCGTTCGCGGTCCCCCGGCTGATCGCCGAGTGCGCCGAGCCGATCGCGCGGATCGACGACGCCGAGATCGACGCCCTGCTCGAGCGGATCGGCGACGCCCGCATCGTGCTGCTCGGCGAGGCGACCCACGGCACGTCGGAGTTCTACCGGATGCGCACGCGGATCACCCAGCAGCTCATCCTGCGTCACGGCTTCTCCGGCGTCGCGGTCGAGGCCGACTGGCCCGACGCCGCCGCGGTCAACCGCTACGTGTGCGGCCGGCCCGCGCAGCCGCGGCGCTGGGTGCCGTTCACGCGGTTCCCGACCTGGATGTGGCGCAACCGCGAGGTCCAGGCGCTGATCGAGTGGCTGCGCGCCTACAACCAGGACGCCCGGCGCGCCGTCAGCTTCTCCGGCCTCGACCTCTACAGCATGTACATCTCGGCCTACGAGGTCGTGCACTACCTCGACCGGGTCGATCCGGTCGCCGCGGGCGCCGCGCGCGAGCGCTATGGCCGCCTCACGCCGTGGCAGGACGATCCGGCAGCCTACGGCCGGGCCGCGCTGCTCGGCCGCATGAAGTCGTGCGAGGACGAGGTGGTCGCGATGCTGCGCGAGCTGCTCGCCCGCCGGATGGACTACGCCGCCCAGGATGGCGACGAGTTCTTCGATGCGGCGCAGAACGCCCGGGTGGTCGCCGACGCCGAGGCCTACTACCGCGCGATGTATTACGGCTCGGTCGCGTCGTGGAACCTGCGCGATCAGCACATGTTCGACACCCTGAACGCGGTCCTCGCGCACCGCGGCCCGGATACCCGGCTCGTGGTGTGGGAGCACAACTCGCACGTCGGCGACGCCGCGGCGACCGAGATGGCGGTGCGCGGCGAGCACAACATCGGCCACCTGAGCCGCACGGCGTTCGGCGACCGGGTGTACATCGTCGGGTTCGGCACCGATCACGGCACGGTCGCCGCCGCCGACAACTGGGACGAGCCGATGCAGCGCATGCAGGTCCGGCCGGCGCGTCCCGACAGCTACGAGCGGCTGTGCCACGACGCGCAGGTCCCGGCGTTCCTGCTCCACCTCCGCGATCCGGTGCGCCGCGCGCTGCGCGACGAGCTCACCGAGCCGCGGCTCGAGCGCGCGATCGGCGTGGTCTACCGGCCCGACACCGAGCTGCAGAGCCACTACTTCCAGGCGATCCTGCCGATGCAGTTCGACGAGTACGTCTGGTTCGACGAGACCTCCGCGGTGGACCCGCTGCCGGGCGGCGCGGCGGCGATCGCGGAGGCCGAGCACCCGTTCGCACCCTAGCGGCCATGCGCGCGACCCGTGCCATCCGTGCCATGCGTGCCATGGTGCTCGAACGCGTCGGTACGCCGCTCGTCCCCCGCGAGCTGGCAGCGCCGGTCCCGGGGCCGGGCGAGATCCAGCTCGCCGTCGAGGCCTGCGGGGTGTGCCGGACCGACCTCCACGTCGTCGACGGCGAGCTGCCCGATCCGAGGCTGCCGCTGGTGCCCGGCCACCAGATCGTCGGCACGGTGTCGGCGCTCGGCGCCGGCGTCACCGGGCTGGCGCTCGGCGACCGGGTCGGCGTGCCGTGGCTGGGCTGGACCTGCGGCCGCTGCGTGTACTGCACGACCGGGCGCGAGAACCTGTGCCCCTCGGCGCGGTTCACCGGCTACCACCGCGACGGCGGCTACGCCGAGGCCGCGGTCGCCGACGCGCGCTACGTGTTCCCGCTGCCGCCGGGCTACACCGCGCTCGAGGCCGCGCCGCTGCTGTGCGCCGCGCTGATCGGCTACCGCGCGTTCCGGCTCGCCGGGGACGGTCGCCGCCTCGGTCTGTACGGCTTCGGCGCGGCCGGCCACCTGGTCGCCCAGCTCGCGCGCCACCTCGGCCGCGAGGTCTACGCGTTCACCCGGCCCGGCGACGACCGCGGCCAGGCGTTCGCGCGATCGCTCGGCGCGGTGTGGGCCGGCGGCTCGGACCAGCTCCCGCCGGTCCCGCTCGACGCCGCGATCCTGTTCGCGCCGGTCGGCGCGCTGGTCCCGCTCGCGCTCGCCGCGGTCGCCCCCGGCGGCATCGTGGTGTGCGCCGGGATCCACATGTCGGACATCCCGGCGTTCCCGTACCGCCTGCTGTGGGAGGAGCGCGTCGTGCGCTCGGTCGCGAACCTGACCCGGCGCGACGGTGACGAGCTGCTCGCGCTCGCCCCCGCCGCCGGCCTGCGCCCGACCGCCCGGCCTTACCCGCTGGCCGACGCCAACCAGGCGCTCGACGACCTGCGCGCCGGCCGGTTCGAGGGCGCGATGGTGCTGATGGTGCGCGACGCCGGGTGACGCCCGGGGGATCCGGGGCGACGATCAATCCTTGTGCGCGCGGATCGTCAGGACCGGGCACGGCGCGGTGCGCACCACGCTCTCCGCGATGCTGCCGATCAACGCCCGGCGGACCCCGCGGCGGCCGTGGGTCCCCATGACGATCAGATCGGCGCCGACCTCGCGCGCGACGTCGACGATCACGTCGCGCGCATCGCCGGTCCGCAGCACGATCTCGATGTTCGCCGACGCGCGCCGGCTCGCGAGCTTGTCGAGCTCGCCGTGGTGGGTGCGGACCGTCGACTCGATCAGCGTGTTGGTGACCGCGACGCCGACCTCGGGGATCCCCATCGACGGGACGCCGATCACGTTGAGCAGGTGGAGCTTCGCGTCGAGCTTGCCGGCGAGCGCGACCGCGTAGTCGAGCGCCTGCTCGGCGCACTCGCTGAAGTCGGTCGCAACCAGGAGGGTCTTGGGTAGGTTCATACTCTCCCTGATTTCACGAATCGCGCCGGAGCCGGCGGCGGCCAACGCTGCGCAACCCGGCGGCCCGGCGCTCGGCGATCGCGCAAGGTCCGCGCCGCGCCCGGTCCGGCGCGCCAGATCTGCGCCGCCGCGCGGTGCGATCAGCGATCGCGCAGCACCGCGTGGCAGTGGGCGCAGGTGCCGAGCATCGCGCCGAACAGGTCCGCGCGGGCGTCCTGCGAGCCGGCGGCCTCGGCGCGCCGCGCGTACAGCCGGATCCGCGCCACGTCGTCGACGTCGAGCTCCGAGCTCGGCGTCACGGCCTGGGCGACGATGTGGAGCGGCGCCTGGCTGAGTGCGCGTGCACCGGCGAGCCAGCGCGCGTCGGACGGACCGATCAGCCCCTGCCACATCTGCTCGGCCGCCCACTGGTGGCCGACCATCTGGACCACGAGCCTGGGATCGCCGGTCGGCGCGCGCTCGACGGGGAACACGATCCGGGCGCCGATCGCTTCGTGGCAGCGCGCGCAGCGCCGGCCGAGCGCGGCGGTCAACCGGGCGGCGCCGACGATGCCGGGGCTGTCCTCGATCTGGCGGGCGGCGTCGCGGATCGAGGCGAAGTACGGCTGCCACCTCGCCAGCGCGTCGGGCTGGTCGATCTCGGCCAGCTCGCGCGCGTCGGCGTGCGCGCCGGCGAGATCGCCGTGGACGACGCCGAGCTCCAGCCGCTGCGCCGCGGTGAACCGCTGGTGCATGCGTTGGTTCGCGGCCACGACGGCGTCCGCCAGGTTCTGGCCCGGGCCGACGCCGACGCCGGGATCCCGCGCCTCGACCTGACAGGACGCCAGCGCCAGCGCCAGCGCCGCGGCGACGGCGACGGGGCTGATCACGCACGCGAACCGCAGCCAGCTCGGCCAGCCCCGGAACGTGCGCCACTCGTGCTTGGAGACCCGCCAGGGAACGGACGTCGTCCTCATGACTCCCTGGGCAGCATGCGGCGTGCCCGGGGGTGGGATGGCCGGGCCGCCGGACGCCCGCAACGGTTGCGCTGCACCGGGTCGACGCCGCACGCGCTGCGCGATCGACGGGGTCCGCCCGAGGCACGCGCGGTGCATCGAGCGCGAGGATGGCCAACCTCGAGCTCGAGCCGCTCCGCGGGCTGTCGACGTTCCGCCGGCTCGCGCTCGGCACGTGGCGCACCGCGTACGACCCCAGCGTGTACGGCAGCCTGACCCTGCGGATGGAACCGGCACTGGCGTACATCGACGCGTTCCGCGCCGCGACCGGCAAGCGGCTGACGATCACCCACCTCACGGCGCGCGCGGCCGCGGCGGTGTTCCAGCGCGTGCCCGACGCCAACGCGATGCTGCGACGCGGCCGGATCTACCGGCGCAAGCGGATCGGCGTGTGCTTCCAGGTCGCGATGGTCGATCCGGCGACCGGCAAGCTCGACCTGTCGGGCGCGACGATCCACGACCCCGAGCGCAAGTCGCTGGCGGAGATCTGCGACGAGCTCGAGCTCCGGTTCGCCGAGGTCCGCGGCGACCGCGACCGCGCGCTGTCCGCGGTGCGGCGGATGTTCGATCGCCTGCCGCTGCGCCTGATCCCGGCGGTGCTCGAGCTCACCGCGTTCGCCAGCTACACGCTCAACCTCGACCTGCGCTGGGCCGGTGTGCCGCGCGACGCGTTCGGCTCGGTGATGATCACCAACATCGGCTCGCTCGGCCTCGAGGAGGCCTACGTGCCGCTGGTGCCGTACAGCCGGGTGCCGGTGCTGCTCGCGCTCGGCGCGGTCCGCGAGACCCCGGTCGCGCGCGACGGCCGGGTCGCGGTCGAGCGCACCATGAAGGTGTGCGCGACGTTCGACCACCGGGTGCTCGACGGCGCCCACGCCGCCGCGATGGCCGACACGCTGCGCGCGTGGATCGAGGACCCGCTCGCCCACTTCGGTCCGATCCCGGACTCGATCCCGGCCCGCCCGATCCTGAACGGCGAGCCGCGCGCGAGCCGCGCCTGAACGGATCGGCCGTCACTCCGAGGGCAGCACCGCGACCGTCTCGAGGTCGCCGGCGATGATCCCGTCGTTGGCGGCCAGCCAGCGCACGATGTCCATCGTCGAGACCACGCCGATCAGCGCGCCGCCGTCGGACACGATCGCGACGTGGTGGAAGTCCTCGACCGCCATCATCGCCGCCGCGTGCGCGACCGTGGCGTGCTCGTCGAGCGTGATCGCCAGCGGCATCATCAGCTCCCCGGCGGTCGCCGCGCCCGGCGTGCCGTGCAGGGTCGCCGCGAGCTGCTGCTCGACGACGTCGGTCTTGGTGACCATGCCGATCGGCCGGCCGCGCTCGTCGACCACCGGCACGCAGCCGATCCGGCGGCGCACCATCAGGTCGACCAGCGCGCCGGCGTCGAGATCCTCGCGAGCGCACACCACCTCGCGGCTCATGATCCGGCGCACCGGGATCACGTCGGCGATCGTCGGGACCTGCGGCAGCCCCTCCCCCTCGGTCTCGCAGATCGGCACGCGCACGGTCTCATTGCCCCGGCCGCGGAACACGTGCTGGGTCGGCGGCGAACTCGTCGTGGACACCATTGGGCTCCTCCACCGGAAGATCGAGCAAGCCGCGGGCCAGCGCGGTGCCGCGCGCGCCGCTCAGATCCGCGTACACCGCCCGCAGATCGCCGTCGATCCGCCGGTCCGGCCGCAGCCGTTGCGCGTTTGTCGAGTCACGAGGCGATCACGAGGCGATCCTCGATCCGCTGAACTCCCGGTGTCCCCCGGGCCGCGCCGATCACGGCCTGGCGCTCGCGCCACGACGCGACGCGGCCCGACAGCACCACCGTCTGACCTTCGACGTCGATCGCGATGCGATCGGCCTCGCGGGCGACGTGGCGCTCCAGCGCCGCCCGGATCGATGACCGCAGCTGGCCCGGTGCGACGCCGGGCGCATCGACGGCGAGCTGGTTGGTCACCAGCCGGACGCCGTCGAGGTTCGCGACCACGCGCTCGGCATCGTCGCGCTGCTGCAGCGTCGCCACCGTGCCGGTCAGGGTGACGTGGCCGGCGTCGCACACCGTCGACAGGATCGCGCGCTGGGGTACGGACGCGTCGCACGCCAGCGCGTGGCGCACCGCCTCGGCGATGTCGGCGTCGCTGCGCCGCGCGATCCACGGCGGCTTGATCTCGATGTCGTTGGCGACGTCGAGGACTCCGGACACCCCGTGCGCGGCATCCACGGCGGCGTGCTTCTCCGTCCAGCTGCCGACCACGCCGTTGAGGGTCACGACCCCGTGGTGCACCGATACGCCGATCGCGGCCTCGTCGATCCGCGGATCCAGGGCGAGAGCCTGGATCACGGAGTTCTGCAGATCGGAATCGGTCCTCCGCGCGGTCGTCATGTGCAGCGCTGCTTGCATCGCCCGTTCCATGACCCGCGCGGCCCGCGCTTGCGCCTCTACCGCAAGCCGCGCGCCCGCCGCGACCGTCCGCGCAGGTCCTGCGGACCTCGGCGCGCCCGGCTGCGCGCAGCGCTGGCGCGTGGTGTGCAGCGTTTCCGCACGAGGAGGGCTCCGATGTCGACCATGCCGATCCACCGCGCCGAGGCCCGACTCCGCGGCTTCCACGACGAGGGCCACGGCTTCGACGTGTTCGGACTCCACCTGCCGACCCTGCGCCGCACCCTGGCGCTCGGCGGCCGGCTGTGCGACCGATACTTTCGCACCCGGTCGTACGGCGTCGAGAACGTCCCCGGCGAGGGCCCCGCGATCCTGGTCGCCAACCACGGCGGCGCGCTGCCGATCGACGCCGCGCTGGTCCTGCTCGACGTCGACCGCGCGACCGGCCGGATCGTGCGGCCGATCGCCGACCGCTTCATCCCGGCGCTGCCGCTGATCAGCACGTGGTTCGCGCGGTCGGGCGCGGTGGTCGGCACCCACGCCAACGTCGCGCACCTGCTGTCGCGCGGCGAGCTGATCGCGATCTGGCCCGAGGGCTCGGCCGGGATCGCCAAGCCGGTGCGCGAACGCTACCAGGTCCGGACCTGGCAGGTCGGCCACGCCGAGCTCGCGATCCGCCACCGCGCGCCGATCATCCCGGTCGCGATCCTCGGCTCCGAGGAGGCGTGGCCGGTGCTCGGCCGGATCGAGCGGTTCCACCGGTTCGGCGCACCGTTCCTCCCGGTGCCGGCCCTGCCGTTCCCGCTGCCGTTCCGCCACCAGATCCACTACGGCGCGCCGATCGCGCTGCACGACGGGCTCGACCCCGCGGCGGCCGACGACCCGTGCGTGGTCGCGCACGCCGCGACCCGGGTCCGGCTGGCGCTGGCAACGCTGCTCCGCGACGCGCGCGACGCCCGCGCAGGGAGGCTGGCATGAACGTCCTGGTCACCGGCGCGACCACCCCGCTCGGCCGTGCGATCGTCGACCGCCTGCTCGCCGCGCGCGAGGTCGGCCACGTGCTCGCGGTCGGCGCCGAGCACTGGGGCCCCGGCCTGCCGTCCGACGGCGCGCGCTTCCACTACGAGCAGGTCGATCTGACCCGGCCGCGCTCGGTCCACGACCTGCTCTACGGCCCGGCGCGGAGCTGCGGGATCGACACCGTGCTGCACGGCGTCCTGCACCGCGCGGTCGGCGATCGCGGCCAGCGGGTCCACGCGATCAACGTCGACGCGACCCGGCTGCTGGTCCATGCCTGCGCGCACCAGCCGGGGATCCGGCGGTTCGTGCTGCGCAGCGGCAGCGAGGTCTACGCGCTGCGCGCCGACGAGCCCAACCTGCTCGACGAGGACCACCCGCTGGCGTTCGACGCCGGCGCCCCGCAGTGGCTGCGCGACCGGGTCGAGGCCGACCTGGTCACCTGCGCGCAGATCGGGACCTCGGGTCTGGGGACCTCCGGCCTCGCGATCGCCGTCCTGCGCTGCGCCGAGATCCTCGCCCCCGGCACCGGCAGCCAGCTGTGGGATTACCTCGGCTCGCGGATCTGCCTGCGCCCGCTCGGCTTCGATCCGATGATCAACGTGCTGTCGGTCGACGATGCGCTCGACGCGGTCGCCCTCGCCCTGGGCTCGGACGCGCGCGGCGTGTTCAACATCCCCGGCTTCGACACCCTGCCGCTGTCGAGCCTGATCGCGCTCGCCGGCCGCCGCGACGTGCCGGTCCCCGGGCCGCTGCTCGCCCCGCTGTACCGGCTGCGCACCCGCACCGTCGGGTTCGAGTTCCGCTACGACCTCAACGCGCCCCGGTTCCACATCGGCGGCATCCTCGACGGTGCGCGCGCGCGGGGGGCGCTCGGCTACCAGCCGCGGCACCCGATCGCCTCGCGGCTCGCCGCCTGACCGGACCGCCGGGCGGCGGACCCCTGCGCTCCCGGGCGCCGCCTGAGCATCGCGCTGCACCCTGCGCTCCCGCGCGCCTGGGCATCGCTGCACCCTGCGCTCCCGCGCGCCGCCCCTGGGGCGCGCTGCACCCTGCGCTCCCGCGCGCCGCCCCCTGGGCATCGGCGCGCGGTAGGCTGGGGCCGTGCCCGTGCTCCACGGCGACCCCCGCCCGCTGGGCGTCGTCTATACCCCGCCCGAGGTCACCGCACCGATGACCGGCGTGGCGCTCGAGCCGCTGCTGCGCGGCCGGACCGCCGACGAGATCCGCGCGCTCCGGGTCTGCGACCCCGCGATCGGCGAGGGCGCGTTCCTGATCGCCGCGGTCGAGCTGATCGCCGAGCACCTGGTCGCCGCGGGCATGGCCGGCGACGACGCCCGCCGCGCCGCCACCGGCTGCGTGCACGGCGTCGACGTCGATCCGCAGGCGGTCGCGGCCGCGCGCGCCGCCCTCGGGGACGGCCCCGGGGACGGCCTCTGCGACGGCGGCACCCAGCTGCAGGTCGGCGACGCGCTCGCGCTCGACTGGGCCGCCGCGTTCCCCGCGGTGTTCGCGCGCGGCGGGTTCGACGCCGTGATCGGCAACCCGCCCTACGTCCGCCAGGAGCACCTCGCCGCCCACAAGCCGCTGCTCCGCGGGTTCGCGTGCTACGACGGCGCGGCCGATCTCTACGTCTACTTCGTCGAGCTCGCCCACCGGCTCGCCCGGCCCGGCGGCCGGTTCTGCCTGATCACCCCGAACAAGTGGCTGACCGCCGGCTACGCGCGCGGCCTGCGCGCCTACCTCGCCACCCAGCAGAGCGTGGAGGGCGTGGTCGACCTCGGCCGCGCCGCGCTGTTCGGCACCGCCGACGCGTTCCCGTGCATCGTGTGGGGCACCGCCGGCGCGCCGCGCGACACGCCGATCGAGGCCGCGCGCCCCGAGCCCGCCGCCGGGAGCCGCGCCCGCGGCGCGCCGATCGAGCTCGCCGGCGTCGGCGCGCCGCATCCCCGCGATCGCTGGCGCGCCGACCCCTGGCACATCGACGCCCCCGGCGATCGCGCCCTGCTCGAGCGGCTCGAGCAGCGCTGGCCGCCGCTCGCCGACGTCGTGCCCGGCCGCCCGTCGCGCGGCGTGGTCACCGGCTACAACCGCGCGTTCGTGCTCGACGGCACGACCCGCGAGCGCCTGCTCGATGCCGAGCCCGGCGCCGCGTCGCTGATCCGTCCGTTCATCAAGGGCCGCGATCTCCGGCGCTGGCTCCCCGCCGAACCCGAGCGCTGGATCCTGCTCGTCGATCGCGGCATCCAGCTCGCTCAGCTCCCCGCGATCGAGGCCCACCTCGCCCGGTTCCGCGCCGCGCTGGAGCCCCGCCCGCACGACTGGCAGGGCCCCTGGCGCGGCCGCAAGTCCGGCCCCTACCGCTGGTACGAGCTCCAGGATCCGGTCGGCCCGCTGGTCAAGGCCCGCACGCCCCGGCTGCTCTACCAGGACATCCAGACCGGCGCGGTCTGCGCCCTCGACCTCGCCGGCGAGCTCGTCCCCGACACCACGGTCTGGATGCTGCCCACCGCCGACCTCACCCTGCTCGCGATCCTGAGCTCGCCGCTCTACGCCTGGTACGCGCGCCGCCGGTTCCCGCCCGCGCTCAACGGCTCGGTGCGCCCCAAGCTGGAGTACGTCCGGACGCTCCCGGTCGCGACCCCGCCGGCGGATCACCGCGCTGCGATCGAGGCCCTCGTCGGCCGCCGCCTGGAGCTCGAGTCCGCCCGCCGCGCCGGTGCGCCCGACGCCCTCGCCGCTGCCCGCGAGCTCGACAGCGCCCTCGCCACGGCCGTGCTCGACGCCTACGAGCTGTCGCTCGCCGAGCGCGCGCTGATCGCGCGGGGCTGATCGCGCGCGGCGGACGCCGGCTACGGGCTGCGGCCGCGCGTGCGCTGCAGCGCGGAGCTCGCGATGCGGGCGCCCTCGAGCTTGCCGCGCCGCCGCGCCGTCCTGCTGCCGCGCGGCGCCCCGGGCGCGTCGGGACGCCGCGCGACCGACCACGGCGGGCGGCGTCCGCGCGGCGCACGCCGCCGCGGGACCACGGCGAGCACGACGTGGCGCGCGTCGACCCCGGGGCGCACCTTCAGCGTCGGACGCCCGACCTCGGGCAGGCCGGCACACTGGATCGCCAGGCATCCGGCCTCGAACGCGTGGGCGACCGCCGCGCCATCGCCGAGCGCCGCGTACAGGCCCCTGGAGAACTCCAGGGCGGCGCGATCGCTGATCGGGCCGTCGATGCCGATCACGCAATCGACGTGCTCGAGCAGCAGCGACGCGAGCGGCTCGGTGTTGCATGCGGTCAGCACGACCAGCCTCACCGACGATCCGGCGAGCTCGAACATCTTCTTCACCACGTCGTACGGCACCACGTGCACGGAGCCGTCCCGTTCATGGAGCACCAGCCCGCCTCCGCCCGCGATGCCGGACGCGTGATCGACGCCCACGTCGCGATACGGGGTCCCCGCGGCCCCCGCGCGCCCCCCCGCCTTGCACGCGTGGCCACTGAGATGGACGATCGTCGGCATGGACTCGCGCAGCTCGCGGATGAGGTCACTGGCCTCGCTCGTCCAGTAGGCCACGAGATCGAAGCAGCGGTACCGGGCGCTCCGGAGCTCCTGCCTGATCGCGCGCACCTCATCGTCCAGCCCGAGACTCACTGTTCCGGGCGGGTTCGCACCGAGGTAGAGCGCCTTGCGCCTCACAGCCGCCCCCCCCGAACCGCGCGACGGCCCGCATGAGATATTGTGCCGCCAGAATTCTCGGGACATCTCAGATTCTGCTCAGAATACTCTCCACCGTGCGGCGATTGTTCCCCAAAAAACGCCGCGCTGCATGTGTGCCAGTACAGCATAACCCACCTCAATTCACCGTGTTTTCCGATGGTTCATCTACGAGATGTACATTCAGAACATCCGGGACATCGTGTAGCGTGAGCCTGTCAGAAGTCCTCTTGCGGATCTACCAAAAATTCGGTCACAATGGATATTCACGTCCCTGCGGTAATTCGCTGCAGGGTCGCACCCACCCCATGGATCGCGTCGCCGCCACTCCTGCTCACGACCTCCACACTGCATGTTATTTCGCGTAGATGTCGATCTGCTTCAGCTCGACGACCTCGTGCTCCGTCGCGGCGAGCGCATCGACGAGGACGCACGGGAGCGCCTGGGCCTTCGCAGAGGTCGTGCCAAGACCCTCACGAGTCGTATTCATGTGGCGTTCTGCGCGCTCGCAGCCGCCCGCGTGCACCGCAGCGACGGCTGCCTGTCGGTCGACGAGATCGGAACGCTCGACGGCTGGGCGAGCGAGGCGTCGGTGGCGAAGCTGCTCGCCAACGAGTTCGAGTTCGGAGCCGGCATCATCCAGCAGCTCGGTCGGGGCGGCGACGCGCAGCTCCGGCTCCGCCTGCCGATCGCGGAGATCCAGGTCGGCGAGCTCCCGGACACGGTGCGCCAGCTGTTCGACCGCGAGCCGTCGACCTCGGTGCCGGTCGACGATCTGCTGCCGCAGCCGATCGTCGATCGCGAGCTCGCGACCGCCGTCGCCGAGGCGCTGCGCAACGCCAGCCCCGATCTGACCTTGCAGGTCCGCCCGGCCTACCAGGGCGGTCGCAGCTCCCTGGTGTTCCGCGGCCTGGCCGTGCGCGGCCTGGGATCCTCGCCGGGCCAGCCCGCCGCCGCGGCGGTGCTGGTCAAGGCGCCGCTCGGGATCACCGGCGGCAAGCTCGCCGTGAACGCGCGGGCGCTCGACCACGAGCGCAGGCTGCTCACCGCGCTGGCCGGGTGGCCCGGACTGCCGGCGCGCGTCGAGCAGCACCGCATCGATCTGCGCGCGCTGGGCGATGTGCTGCGCCGCCAGCACCGCGTCCACGTCCACGACGATGCGCTGGCGATGGACGCGCTGGTCCTCCCGCTCGGCCAGCTGCGGACCAGCGAGGCCGAGCCGCGCGTGCTGCGCAGCATCCTCGACGAGACCGCGAGCCCGATGCGCCGGCTCCACCGGCGCGACCTCCACAACGTGCTCAAGCTGGCCGAGCGGCTCGCGCGGCTGCTGCGCATGATGCACCGCGAGCGCCGGGCGCACCGCCACGTGTCGGTCGACTCGATCATCGTGCGCTACGAGCTCGGGATCTTCGAGGCGATCCTGGCACCCGATCTCGCGGCGTCGGTCCAGACCCCGCGGGGCTCCGACGACCTGCTGGTTCGCGACCTGTTCGACCTCGGCCGGGTGCTCGCCCACGTCATCACCGGGGCCGCGCTCAGCCGGGAGCGCCAGAACTTCCAGCCGCCCGAGTTCCCCGGGCGCCGGCTGATCACGCGCGCCGTGATCGGCGAGGGCGAGACGGTCGGGCGGCTGCTGTCCAGCGTGAGCCGCTACCTGCTCGAGGCCTCGCCCGGCGGCGATGCCGAGCGCCCCGACGACCTCCCCACGGTGGCGCTGCTCGACCACTTCCTCGAGGACATCGAGCACATCGACATGCTGCACTGGGCCCGCGCGCGCGGCGTGCCGGAGCGCCGGGTCTCGCTGGCCGGGGCGACCCCGGCCGGGCCCCAGAGCGCGCTGCCGCCGCGCGAGATCTGGGAGCGATCCGCCGCCGATCCGGTCGCGACCCGGCTGGTCACGATCTCGCACCTCGTCGACCCGTCCACGCTGCGCCGGTGGTGCGAGCGGTACGTGACGAACCATCGCTGGCATCTCAGCATCGCGGCGCGCCGCGACACGCCCCCCGGCGAGTCGCCCGCGACGCTGTCCGCCGAGGACTGCCTGCAGATGCTGCGCGAGGGCTTCGGTCGCTCGGCGGCCGGCGAGATGTGGCGCACCCTGTGGACCGCCGGTCCCGACGAGCCGGCCGACAAGCTGGCGCGCGTGCTGCGCAACTACGCGACCCACTGGACCCGCGAGGGCCGGTACGACATCGCGCATGCGTTCGAGCCCGGGCCGTCGCCGGACGGGCGCGCCGTGTCGCGCGGCATGGGCGACGAGCTCGCGGCGCTCCGCCAGCGCTGGGCGGCCCAGCCGGACCGCCAGCTGCTCGTCGACTGGATCGACGTGCTCAGGCTGCTGGGCCCGCGCTACCGCGGCGCGATCGAGGAGCGCCGGGAGGCGTCCGCAGCGGCCGAGCGCACGGCCGCCGCCAACCCCGCCGTGGCGCGCGAGTACGACCGGCTGCGGTCCTGGCTGCGGGCGGGCGCGCTGATGCAGCAGCTGCAGAGCCGGACCGCCCCGCCCGCCGAGAAGGACATCCGGGCGCTCGAGCGTACGCTCCAGGCGCGGAGCGCCCCGGAGATCGCGTTCTGGCACGCCCTGCTGGCCCGCGCCTGGGCGGCGGCCGCGGCCCACGGCGCCCGGGTGGAGACCGGGGACGACGAGCCCGCCTGGGACAAGGCGATGCGCGCGCTGGTGGTCGCCGCCGGCGTCGCCTCGTCGCGCAAGCTGCCGTTCGAGATGGCGGCCACGCTGCTGACGGCGGCGGCGCTGACCGGGCTGGCGCTGGCGACCCCCGAGCTCCGCGCCGGGTTCTCGTCGCAGGGCGTCGACGAGGAGAGCGTCCGCGTCCAGGCCGCGGAGTGCGCGCTGCTCGCCGCCGACGCCTACCAGTGGCTCGACGCCGAGGTTCACCACTGGGGAGCGTTGCTCGAGGCCGCCTCGCTGCTGCAAGCCAGCGCGTTTCCCGAGCGCCTGATCCAGGCGTTCCAGCTGGTGTCGCTCGCGCGCAACAACCGCGTGCTGTACCGGGCGCAGCGGCCGCGCGATGACCAGGCCGCCGACCCGGCGCCCCGGTTCGAACGCTACCCGCTGGGCGAGGACGGCGAGCCCGGCCGGACCCGGCGCGAGCGGCTGCTGTCCGACGAGGCCTACCGGGTCTGGCTGACCGCGGCCGGCCGGAGCCAGGTCTCGGACGACCCCGGCACGGTCGTGGCCCTCGGCTTCTTCTCGCGCTACCTGCCCGGGGTCCGGCAGCTGTTCCGGTCGAGCGCGCTGTCGAGCAGCCTGTCGATCGAGCTCGACGGCGACCCCGCGAGGCCGGTCCGGGCGGTCGATCGGCTGCTCGAGCTGGTCGGCCAGCACTACGGACAGCCGGCGATGGACCGGATCCTCGACTTCGGGTGTGGCGCCGGGGACGATGCCCGCTACCTGGCGCGCCGCCACCAGGTCTGGGCGGTGGACTCTCCCCTGCGGTTCGCCGCGGCGCGCGACGACCGGCCGGCCGACGCCGCGGCGCCGCGCTTCATCGAGCTCGATCCGGTCGAGCTCGCCCGCCGGATCTGCGACGGCCGGCCGCTCGACGACTGCCCAGCACAGCTCGACCTCGTGCTGTTTCGCTGCTCGCTGTGCCGGATCAGCCAGCGCGCGCTGGTGCTCCAGGCCGCACACCAGCTGCTCCGGCCGGGCGGGCTGGTGGTCGCGACGGACTGGGTCCAGACCCGGGTCACCGACCGGACCACGTGGGCGCGCATCGTCGGCGCCGGGCGGTTCGTCGACCTCGAGACCGAGCCCGGCTACCGCCGGCTGTGCAGCGAGCAGCGCTTCATCGACTTCGTCAGCTGGGACTCGGCGATCGAGCCCGGCGCCGGCGCGCCGGCGATGCACCGCTGGGCCCAGAGCCGGCTCGACGAGCTGCGCCGGCTGGAGGACGAGCGAGGCCGGCCGCGCTCGCCGTACGAGCGCGCGTTCCTGCTGCGCATGAAGCGCGACCTCGAGGCGCTCGCCGCGCTGAGCGCCGCCGGCGGCCCGCTCGGCTGGCTGTTCTGGGCCGCGCGCAAGCCGCCCGCGGGTCAGGCAGGCGAGGAATCTCGCACCGGGTGAGCGCGCCACCGACCGTCGATCACCCTGGCGCCGGGACTCGATCCCACTCGATCGCCGGAGGCGCCTCGATCGCGCGCGCCTTCCATCAAGGCGTTGCGGCGCTGCGCTTGAAAGGGCTCGCCGATCGCCCCCAGCTCCTGGTGCGCCCCGGCGTCGATGCCCGCACGATCGTCCTGGCCGATCGTGCGCCCGATGGCGGCTTCCGCCGTCGCGCCTGACCGCCGCGAACCGAAATGGTACCGGGCCGCGGGCACCTGGACGACCACCGGTGATCCGCCCCACGGCATCGCGCGTCCGCGCTTCGGTGGTGCACCGGCGCCCGGCCGGTGGTTAACTCGCCGCCGTGCTCACCGAGGTCGCGGCGCGCTGGTTGCTCGTGCTCCACACCGCGCTCGGGGTCGCGGCGGTCGGCGCGGCGACCCACCTGGTGCTGTGGCTGCGCCGCGTCCTGCGCGGCGAGCTCGGCCGGCTGCGCGCGGTGCGCCGGTTCGCGTGGCTCGTGGTCGTGCTGCAGCTGGCCGCGTTTGCCGCCGGCAACGCGATGTATCCGACGTACAAGGTCGAGGTCCGCGCGGCGTACCTCGAGAACACCACGGCGGTCGTGGCCGACCAGGAGGGCCACCAGCGCGCGCTGGAGCGTGTTGCGGCGCGCGACGGGGCGCGTGCGCCTGCGCCCACCGCCATCGGAGAGCTCGTACGCCGGACCACCGCCGCCGCGCGCTGGTTCGACGTCAAGGAGCACTGGATCGCGCTCGGCCTGCTCGCCGCGCTCGGCCTCGTGCTCGTGCTCGGGTTCTGGGACCCGCGCAGCGGTGGCCGCGAGCTCGCGCCGGTGATCCTCGGGCTCGCCGTGATCGTCGCCGCGACGCTGTGGTGCGGCGCCGTGATCGGCGTGATGACCGCGAGCTGGCGCGCCGTCTGAGACGGCGGAGGCTCGTGCACCTGCGGCGCGATGTCCGGGATCCCGCCGATCCGTCGCGGCGCAGGCGGCGAGCTCTCGGAGGGACTGTGTCCTCGAGCAGTCGTGGTCGACCACGCGATGATGGGCAGCCAGTACGTCGCGATCGACGGTCCGCTGCTGTCCCAGCGGCTGCCGGCGTTCGTCCAGATCGACCTGCGGCTCGACCACGCGTGGCGGCGCAGCTGGGGCACGCTCGGCCTCTACATCGACGTCCAGAACGCGACCAACCGCGACAACCCCGAGGGCGTCACGTACAACAAGGACTACAGCCAGCGCAGCTGCACCACCGCCTGCCGGTGTTCCCGGCGATCGGCATCGAGTACATCCCGTAGCGCGCCAGCGTCTCGTGTTACGACCGGACCATGAAGCTACCGCTGGTCGCCATGCTGTTGCTCGCCGCCTGTGGCGGGCCGCAGGCCAAGCCGGAGACGCCGCTCGTCAACGAGGGCTCCGACACCCCCGAGACCTGCTGCTGCAAGTCGTTCCCGCTGACCAGCGAGGACGGCAAGCCGGTGTACGAGATGGCGCCGCGGATGGAGTGCTCGGCCCGGCAGGGCACGTGCGTCAACGACGTGCAGTGCCACGTGGAGTCCGGCGCCGGCCCTGGCTCCGGCAACTGACCGTCACCAGGTCACCGACAGGCTCGACTGGAACACCATCGAGCGCTCGACGACGCTCGGCGACGACGCCGGCGGCATCGGCGAGGACACCGTCCGGCAGCTGGTATCGACGGTCCGGCACGCGGTGTCGGGGCCGGACACGGGTGACAGCGCGAGCCGCCAGCCGAGGAACCAGCCGATCCGGTGCGGAAAGCCGATCGGCTGCTGCAGCCGGTGGTCGAGCTCGATCCCGAACCCGACCTGGCCCTCGACGCGCCGGGTGTCGTCCGGCACGACCCGCGGCGCCTGCCTCTCGGTCGGCTGGTACCAGTGGTTCCACGCCACCGCCGCGCCACCGTCGACATATCCGCACGGTTGCGATCCGCGATCCGTCCACCGACAGCCCCGCGATCAAAAGCCTCCCTCCGATCAGGCGCCCGCAAGCGCCGCGTCGAGCGCGCGCTGCATCGCCTCGACCGGCGGCGGCGCGCCGGTGAAGATCGCGTACGCCCGTGCGCCCTGGTGGACGAGCATGCCGCGGCCGTCGAGCGTGGGGTGGCCGTGCGCCGCGGCGCGCTCGAGCAGGCGGGTGCGGCGGTGGTAGACCAGCGTCGCGACCCACGCGCCGGGGCGCAGCGCGTCGAGCGGTAGCGCATCGACCACGGCGAGGTCGGCCGCGCTGTCGGCCAGGCCGACCGGGGTCGTGTCGACCACGAGGTCGGCGCGAGCGAACGCGGCGCGCAGCGCGTCGGCCGTCCACCGCCGCGCGGCGGTCCAGGTGACGCGATCGGGGGCGCGGGCGATGACGTCGATCGGGCCGGCGCCGGCGAGCTCCAGGCCGTGGGCGACCGCGCGGGCGGCGCCGCCTGCCCCGAGCAGGACGCAGCCCAGGCCGCGGGGTGCGAGGCCCGCCGCCGCGAGGGCATCGCTGAAGCCGTGGCAGTCGGTGTTGTGGCCGACCAGGCGGTCGCCGGCGATGTGGAGGCAGTTGACCGCGCCGATCGCGCGCGCGGCGCCGGTCAGCTCGTCGCACAGCGCCGCCGCGGCGACCTTGTGCGGCAGGGTCACGCACGCGCCGAGCGCCCGCATCGCGCGCAGCGCGCCGATCACCTCGGCGAACGCCTCGGGGGGCACGCCGATCGGGATCATCACGGCGTCGAGCCCGGCCGCGGCGAACGCGGCCTCGAACATCTGCGGGCTGCGCGAGTGCTCGACCGGCCAGCCGATCACCGCCGCGACGCGGGTCGTGCCGCGGATCATGACTCGACCGCGAGCGACGCGCCGGTGACCAGCGCCTGCTCCAGCAGCTGGGTCGCGTCCTGCACCATGCGCGGCAGGTCGAGCTCGGCCCCGGCCGCGCCCACGACGGCGCCGATCACGCGGGGCGGGAAGGTGCGGCCCACCGCGGTCACCGGATCGCCGGCCGCGACCGCGCTGATGATCCGGCGCGCGTGCTCGGCGCCGGCCGCGCGCTCGGTGTGCGGCATCACGACCAGGAAGCGGTCGTGGTCGAGCTCGGTCGCCAGATCGGGTGCGCGCAGCGCGTGGACCAGCGCGTTGCCGGCGCGCGCGCGCAGGATGCCGCGCAGCCCGGGCGGTGGCGGCGGCGGCGGGACGTCGACCTTGAACATCGCGACCGCGAGCGGGTGGCCGAGCCGCCGGGCGCTCTCGAGCTCGCGCAGTGCGGCCTGAGCGAATGGCTCGGCCGCGAGCAGCCCGGCGGGCTCGCGATCCGCGTCGCCCTCGCCGTCGAGATCCAGCTCGACCTCGACGTCGACATCGACATCGACGCCGCCATCGCCATCGCCATCGCCGTCCCGACCGCCATCGCCATCGCCATCGCCATCGCCATCGCCATCGCCATCGCCGTCCCGACCGCCATCGCCATCGCCATCGCCATCGCCGTCCCGACCGCCATCGCCGTC
>JBGQCL010000074.1:0-32240 GCA_041495365.1 Kofleriaceae bacterium
CCCCCTAGCTAGCGTTTCAGCAGGTCCGGGCGAACATCGACGAGACCGTCCACGTGCACTACATTGAGGACGGGCTCGCGAGATTGTCGTACCTTCAGATCTCGGGACCCAAGAGCACCCAAGAGCGAACCCTACGTGAAGCTGTTCAAGGAGAAGCTTGCGCTGTTCACCGAGGAGGAGATGCTTTCGAGTTGGGATGGCGCGAGCTCGACCGACGAGAAGATCGAGGCGATTGTCCGGCTGGGGGTTGCGTCCTTCGATCAGCCCCCCGAACCCTACATGAGCCGCATCGCCCAAGCGCTCGATGATGCCGATCCGGCTGTAAGAGACGCTGGGCTGGTGGCCTTCAGCCATAGCTTATGGACGCAGATGCGGTCACGAATCGAGCAGCTGCGCGACCGCGATCCTGATCCAGGCGTCCAGCAACGAGCGCGTCTCCTGCTTGAGGCGTGGACGTCGCGGCCTGACTGAGCGCGATCAGCCGCGGTGATCCAGCCGGCCGCGATACGAACCCGCATCTTCGGTCACGCGGCTGATCAATGAACGCCATGTCGCAACGCATCCGGTACATCATCAAGCCACCGGGCGCCTACACGGCGTTCCGGGAGTTCGCTCGGCAGCACGGGCTTCGGATCGTCGACAAGGTGGAACGAGAAGCTCGCAACCCGATCGCACTCCAAGAGGTCTTCGGCAACGCTGATCGAACCGTTGGCGTGCACTACATTGAGGACGGGCTGGCGGAGATGCCCTACATCCAGGTCGTCGGACCCCAAGCCGAGCACTTCGCGCGCCTCGTCGAGGCCAACTTGCCCGTGTACAGCGCCGATGAGGTGCTAGCGGCATGGGACTCCGCTTCTTCCGTTGACGACAAGATCGACGCCGTCCTCCGTGTTGGGCTTGCAGCGAACCCCACCCCATCGCCGTCGTACCTCGGGCGGATACGCGCGGGGCTCTTGGACGCAGCCCCCGAAGTGCGCTCCGCGGCGCTCACCGCGTACTCCTATCACCCATGGAGCGAGCTGCGCGATGTCGTGGAGCAAATCGCGCGACAAGATGTAGACGAGGACGCACGAGAACGCGCACGAGTGATCGTCGACGCATTGACCTGATCGCGCGAGCGCTCGACTGCGCGCATCGCCGCGGCATCGTGCACCGCGATCGGCGAGCTCGAGGTCGCACCGGCCGGATGCCGGCCACGCGATCCGCCAACTCTGCAACATCACGCTGGCGTGCGTCGGCAAGCAGATTGCTGCGTCTGCGGGAATGACCCATTTGCAAGATCCTGTTCGATCTCGTTCCACATACCCACCCGGAGCGTTCCACCACTGCGGGCGAAGCAATCGCTCTTGCGAGAGCCGCATGCACGACCCCCGCGGCGCCGTTCGAATCTCCGCGGGAGCAGCTTCTCGCTCCCGCTTCCACGGAGGTAGGGTGATGTTCGACGCACCTGATATGTCGACCCCAGTGACACGCGGCGAGCTGCGGGCAGAGCTCGCGGAGTTCGAGACCCGACTCGAGCAGAAGCTCGTGCACCTGGCGACCAAGGCGGAGCTCGTGCACCTGGCGACCAAGGCGGACCTCGAGAACCTGGCTACGAAGGCGGAGCTCGAGAACCTGGCGACCAAGGCGGACCTCGAGAACCTGACAGGCGCACTGCTGTTCCGCATGAACGCCACGGATCAACGATTGCTTGCCATGGACCAGCGCATGATCGGCATGGAGCAACGCCTGCTTGCCGAGCTCGAGCGTCACAGCCGAGCGAACGCCGAGTCGATGTCCGCGCAGGTCTCGGTGATCGATGAGAAGTACGCCGGGCTCCCCGACCGCGTGAAGCGGCTCGAGACCGACGTGTCCGCACTCCAGCAGCGGCGACGGCGAAAGCCGGCTCAGCGGCGATAGCGCGCCACGCCGATCGTGAGGCCGGAGCCGGCTCAGCCGCGGTAGAGCGCCAGGCCGATGGTGAGGCCGGCGCCGGCGGTGATGAACAGGGTGTGGCGGGCGCGGGCGAACCGGCCGGTGGTGATCGCGGCCTCCAGCGCCGCGATCGGGCCGGCGGTGTGGGCGGCGGCGAACGCGGGCGGCACCTCGGGCAGCCGGACCGTCGGGATGCCGAGCCGGCGGGTGACCAGGAGGCCGAAGCCGCGCGGATACTGGCTCGCGATCACGAGGTCGATGTCCGCCGCGGTGAGCCCGGCGTCGTCGAGGAAGCCGGTGGCGACCTCGGCGGCGCGGTCGACGCAGCACGCGGCGAACCCCGGGGCCTCGTGGAACTGGAGCACGTTGCGGCCGCGGCGGGTGAGGCCGGCGCGCGGATCCCAGCGCAGCTCGGCCTCGAACAGCGGCGCGTGCTCCGGGAACGTGCGCAGCGCGAACCGCTGGAACCCGCTCGTGTCGTCGGTGTGCGCGATCAGCATGGCGCCGCCGGCGGGCGAGAACGGAAAGCCCCGCGAGGTCCGCGGCGACGGGTCGGCATCGGCCGCGACGATCAGGCCGAACCGGGCGTCGCCGTGGCCGACGAACGCGTCGATCAGCTGCGCGGCGGTGATCACCCCGCAGCCGCCGTTGAGCACGTCGAACGAGAACGTGCCGTGGTGGCCGGTCCGCGGCGGATCGCCGCGATTGGCCCCGAGGTCGTCCTGGATGATCGCGGCGAGCGCCGGCTCGGCGGCGTTGTAGTCCTTGTACAGCCCGGCGTTGATCAGCAGGTCGAGGTCGTCGGGGCGGTGGTGGGCGCGGCGCAGGCAGCGGGTCGCGGCGGTATCGCTCAGGTGGAGCGCGCCGCGGCCGATCAGTCGGCTGCGTGGCTGCGCGGTGGCGGCGGCTTCAATGCGGGTGCCCATGGCTGACCTCCAGCTCGTCCATGACGAACAGCACGACCCCGACCTGGAGGCCGGAGGCGACCGACAGCAACAGGATCTTCTCGCCGGCGTGAAACGTGCCCTCGGTCAGGTAACGGTGGAGCGCGAGGAACAGCGTGGTCGACGCGGTGTTGCCGTACTCGTCGACCGTGACCCCGACGTGGCCGGGATGCTCGCCGAGCCGCTGGGCGAGCACGCGCTCGGCGGTGCGGATCGCGCGGACCGAGGTCTGGTGCGGGATCAGCCAGTCGATCTCGCCGAGGTGCGCGCCGGCGTGGCCGAGCACGTCGCCCAGCAAGATCGGGGCGCCGGCCATCGCGACCTCGTGAATCTTGCGCGCGCGGGTGTACATCTTGGCGCCCGGCCGGTGCAGCGCCGGCAGCCCGATGCACAGCCGGCTGTGGGCCGCGAGCGTGGTGAACCCGGCGAGCACGATGCCCTGGCAGCCGTCGGGCGCGCGATCGACGATCACCGCCGCGCCGCCGTCGCCCAGGGTGAGCGACGCGAGCTGCAGACTGAAGATGCTGCGGATGTCCTGCGCGGCGTTGGTGCCGAGGCCGGTGATGTGCTCGCCGCTCACCACGATGCCGCGGCGGATCGCGCCGCGCCGGATGAGGTCGTTGAGCATGAACACGCCGGTGAGCATGCCGGCGCACGCGTTCGAGATGTCGAAGCTGGTCGCATCGGGCGCGCCGATCGCGCACTTGATCGAGAGGCTGAGCGGTGGCTCGAAGCGGTGGGTCGTGCCGTCGGCGTCGCGCGTGATGCTCGCGCTGATCACCATGTCGAGGTCCGCGCCGGTGTAGCGCGAGCGCGTCATGCAGTCGCGCGCCGCGGCGATCGCCAGGTCGAGCGCGGTCTCGTCGGGGGCGCACATGCGGTGCTCGCGGATCCCGGTCAGGCGCTCGAGATCGATCCCGGTGCGGTGCCGCGTGCTGGCCATCAGCTCGCGGCTGGTGACCCGGTGCTCGGGCAGGTACGCGCCGATGCTCTCGAACCGCGCCGCGTACGGCGCCGCCGGGCCGGGCCGGGTCTCGCACAGCATCCACGGCTGCGTGGCCGCGCCCGCCGTCATGACGCCGCCTTGCCGGCCGGCGCCGGGACCGGCCGGGTGGCCGCGACCCGGGTGGCGAGCGCCCGGTTCATCGCGTCGAACCCGCGCCGGGCCTCGCGCGCGAGCAGCCGGTCGGCGAGCCACGGCACGATGCCGGTGAACGCCTCGCGCTGGACCAGCCGCGACCGACCGTCGCCGAGCGGCTCGATCGTGAACGTGTGATCGCCGCACGCCAGCCACGGCGCGCCGACGTGGCCGCGCCAGCGCAGCGCGCGGTGGTCCTCGCGTTCGTACACCGTCGCGTGGAACACCAGCGGCACGCCGAGCGACGGGCGGACCCGGACGCGGACATGGCCGCCGACCTCCGTGCTGCCGGCGGCGCTGCGGATGAACGGGTTCCAGGTCTGGAACTGGTCCAGATCGGTGAGCACCGACCACACGGCCTCGGCCGGCGCGTCGATGTCGCAGCTCGCGATGATCTCGATCATGATCGGTCCTTTCCGGCGACCGTGGGATGGTTGCCGAGCAAGCCTCGCTTGAGATCCGACGCCGGCGGCCTGGGGCCGAGCCAGATGGCGAACAGCGAGCGCGCGAAGTCCGCGCCCTGGATCACGCCCTTGCGCAGGCCGTTGATCTCGACGGTCACCCCGTCGCCCGGTACGTAGCGGAACACGAGGGTGTCGCCGTCGGCGAACTTCGGCATCCAGGCATTGAGCCGGGCGATCTGCGGCCGCAGCGCGGCGACCGGCACGCCGGCGTTGCCGGCGAAGCCGCTGGTCCACGCCTCGACGATGTCGTCGCGGTCGACGTCGCGCACGAACCGCAGCACGAGCTGCTTGGCGCCGTCGCTGCCCAAGATCGCGGCCGGGTCCGACGACACCCGCGGCAGGTACAGGCCGGCGACGTGGACGTCGATCTTGAGGAACGTGGCCTCGCGCAGCCCCATCCCGTTGAGGATCAGCGGCGCGCCGGCGACGGTGACGGTGTCGGGCAGGGTGACGTCGGCGAGCTTGCCGGCCGCCGCCGGTCCCGATCCCGCCGTCACGGCCGCCGCGATCGCCAGGCCGAGAATCGTTCGTCGCATCGCTTGCTCCTTGGTTGACCCCGGAGGCAGCAATAACCACGCCCGCCGGGTTCGCGGTCAGCGACGGCGATTCGCGCAGGATCTGCGCCGACCGGTTCGCCGCCGGCGCGACCCGCCGGCGCTCGCGCGGCGGCGAACCCCGCTGCTAAGATGCGGCGATGTCGCCGTCTCGCGGGTCCGAGGTCTCGTGCTCGAGCTTCACCTACCGCGGCCGCCGGATCGGCTATTGCGCGCACGGCAGCGGACCGCGCGCGATCGTGCTGATCCACGGCCTGCTCATGGACAGCCGGATGTACACCAAGCTGGCGCCGACGCTGGCGACCCACGGCCACCGGGTGATCATCGCGGACATGCTCGGCCACGGCACGTCGGACCAGCCGCACGAGATGACCGCGTACTCGATGCCGCAGTTCGGCCGCGACGTGATCGCGCTGCTCGATCACCTCGAGCTGCCGCAGGCGGTGATCGCGGGGACGTCGCTCGGCGCCAACATCGCGCTGGAGGTCGCGGTCGCGGCGCCCGCCCGGGTCCGCGGGCTGGTGATCGAGATGCCGGTGCTCGAGAACGCGCTGCCGGCGGCGGCCGCGGCGTTCGTCCCGCTCGCGCTGGTGCTGCGGGTCAGCCAGCGGCTGATGGCGGTCGTCGCCGCGCTGACCCGGAAGATCCCGCGCAGCCACTTCCTGGTCGACATCTTGATCGACTTCGTGCGCCGCGATCCGGCGGCGTCGCTCGCGGTGCTGAACGGCCTGCTGTTCGGGCGCGTCGCCCCGCCCGTCGATGACCGCCGCGCGCTGGCTCATCCGGCGCTGGTGATCGGCCACCCGTCCGACCCGATCCACCCGTTCAGCGATGCCGACCGGCTCGCCCACGAGCTGCCGAACGCGCAGCTGGTCACGGCGAGCTCGATGCTGGAGTGGCGGACGCGGCCGGCCCGGCTGGATCGCGCACTGCTGGCGTTTCTCGACGACGTGTGGCGGCCTCAGCGGGTGGCGGCGTGACCGGCTGGCCGCGCAGCAGGCGCCGGCCGCGCGTGATCCGGTCGAGCTCGGCCTGCATCGCCGCCTCGACCTCGCGGTAGCAGCGCGCGACCGCGTCGGGGCGCTCCGCGGCGTCGGGGCCGAGCTCGGGCCACCGCATCGCGGGGAGGAACGACAGCGTGGTCTGCGCGGGCAGCGGCAGGTAGGGCAGGAACCCGGTGGTCAGGCCCCACGGCAGCGCGAGCACGATCGGCAGCACCTCGGTGCGCGCCCAGCGGTGCGCGCGGACCAGGCGGGCGAGCCGGTCGCCGCGCGCCAGCACGACGAGCTGCTCGTGGGTGCCGGCGGTGACCACCGGCACGATCGGCACGCCCTCGCGCAGCGCGAGCTTGATGAACCCGGTGCGGCCGCCGAGCACGACCTTGTTGCGGTCGCGGAACGGGCGGAACGTGTCCATGTCCGAGCCCGGGAACACCAGCACGCAGGCGCCCGCGGCGAGCGCGCGGTGCGCGCTGGCGTGACCGGCGCGCAGGATGCCGAGCCGCGTCGCGTAGCGCCGCAGCGTCGGATCCTCGAACAGGAAGTCGTGGCCCAGCGCGTAGAGCGCGCGCTCGGGCCCGAACCGATCGATGATCGCGCCCGACATGAAGAAGCCCTCGCTCGGGACCAGACCGCCGCTGTGGTTGCCGACCAGCAGCACCGGGCCGCGCGCCGGCACGTGGTCGATGCCCTCGACGCGCAGCCGGAAGTAGTGGCGGGCGATCAGGCTGCCGGCGTCGTACAGCAGCCGGATCAGCTCGGGATCGCGCGCGTCGAGGTCGTCGGCGTGCGTCCGGCCCGCGAGCCCCGCCATCCGGCGCACGGCATAGGACGCGAACCGCGCCGCCAGCCGCGGCGGGCTGAGCAGCACCTTGCGATCGTGGCGCGGGACCAGCCGGCGCGCCCGCGCCAGCCACTCATGGACTTCGTTCCACATGCGGACAGACGCAGGCAAGCGGCATGCCGTCCGGGCCGGCGCTCAATGCGCGGCCGGCGCTTCCAGCCTGCGCTTCAGGTTGACGAGCAGCCTATGGGCCGCGCGCTCGTTGACCCGTCCCACGATGCCCTGGGCGAGCCGGCCGAGCACGGGAAGCTCGTACTCGACCTCCAGCGTGACCTCGGTCTCGTCGCCCCGCGCGCCGTAGGTCCAGCGGAACGTGTTCGGGATCCCGGACACACTGCGCGTCACCAGGCGCGCGTTCGGGACCCGCTCGACCGGCTCGGAATGACCGTGGATCCGCAGCCCCAGCAGCTTGTAGTCCCAGTCGAAGCTGTTGCCGGTCGGGTGGAGCTCGACGTTGCGGACCGCGACCAGCGACGGCCAGATCTCGGGGAGGTTCGTCGGATCGCCGACATACTCGAACACCCGATCGACCGGCGCGCGGATCGAGATCGACTTGCGAAGGGTCGGCATGACGAGGTCGAGTGCATCGCACATGCCCCGCGCCGCCGTGAGCGACGCGCAAACCGCGCGCGGCCGCGACCGCGCGCTGCAAACGATTCGCACGGCACGCCCGGCGCCGGCAGCACCGGGTGGCGCGAAACGTGCTGCGACGCACGGCATGTCCGCCATGGCGTCCCGCCACCACCTGTCCGCACTCGAAGCAGCATTTCTCGGCCTGGAGTCGCACGACGTGCCGTTCGTGCACGTCAGCGTCCTGTCGCTCGACCGGCCGGTCGGCGTCGAGGCGTTGCGCGCCCACCTCGCGGCCGCGTTCGCGCCGATCCCGCGCTACCGCCAGCGCATCGCGCACCGCCGGTTCGGCGCGGCCGACTGGATCGACGACCCCGACGACCGGATCGAGCATCACGTGCAGACCGCGTGCGTCGCAGCGCCCGGCGGCGCGCGCGAGCTCGAGGAGCTGGCCGCCCACCTGATCGCGAGCGAGCTGCCGCCCGAGCACTCGCCGTGGCGGGTCTGGACGGTGACCGGACTCGCCGACGGTCGCGGCGCGATCATCGCGGCGTTTCATCACGCGCTGATCGACGGCGTCGCCGGGTTCCGGCTGCTGGAGCACGCGTTCGGCCCGCCCGCGCCCGCCGGCTCGTCCGCCGCGCCGCCGCGGGCCGCCCGCGCCGGCAAGCTCGCCGTGCTGCGCCGGCTCGTCGCGCGGCGCAACGTCGTCGCGCTCGGACGGCTGCTCCGCGACGGCCTGCGGCCGGCCTCGCAGATCGGGCTCAACCCATCGCGGGTCGGTCCCGTGCGGGTCATCGCGAGCCACGCGGTCGACCTGGTGGCGATCCAGGCGACGGCCCACGCGCTCGGCGCGACCAGCAACGACGTCGTGCTGGCCGCGGTGGCCGGGGCGCTGCGCCGGTTCGTCGCCCGCCGCGATCTCGATCCGGCGGCGCTGCGCGACGTGCGCGCGATGGTCCCGATCGCGCGCCACGCCAAGGGCTCGCGCGAGGCCGAGGGCAACCGCGTCGTGATGCTGCTGGTCCCGCTGCCGGTCGACGAGCCCGATCCGGCCGCGCGCCTGCGGCGGGTCACCGCGGCGACCCACGCGCTCAAGACCGGGCACAGCGTGGGCGGTGGCGACCTGCTGCTCGCGCTCAGCGAGATCACGACGCCGGCGATCCTGGCCGGCGTGCTGCGGCTCGCCCTGCGGCTCCGCGGGTTCAACCTGATCGTCACCAACATCCCCGGGCCGACCGCCCCGCTCTACGTGCTCGGCGCGCGGCTGCTCCGCGTCACCCCGATCGTGAACCTGTGGCCGCACCAGGCGGTGGGGATCGCGGTCGCGAGCTATGCCGGAGAGCTGGTGTTCGGGCTGCAGGCCGACCGCCGCGTCGTGCCCGACGTCGATCGGCTGCGCGATGACCTGGTGGCGGAGCTCGACGCGCTGCGCGACGCGGCGACCCGCGCGCTCGCCGCCGCGCCGATCGCCGTGCCCGCGGCCTCGGCGGCGCCGGTCGCGCAGCGTGGCTGAACCCGCGGCGGGCGGCGACGGCGAGCAAGGACTGCCCGTCGCGCTTTGCCTGCCGGCGGGGCACCTCCCGCGCCGGGGCAACTTGCCCTCTGTGGAGGGTCGCGGATAATAGGCAGCGATGATGTCAGGCGGACCACGGGGCGACGTCGTGTGCACCGCGGACCCGGTGGCATCGACCGCGGTGTCCGGTGGTGTGCCCGGCCTGGGCCGCACCGAGCAGCTGCTGTGCATCGACGGCGACCGCTCGTTCACCTTGACGATGCCGGACTCGGGCGAGCTGGTGATCGGGCGCGGCCCCGACGCCGGGCTGTCGGTCGACGATCCGCTGGTATCGCGGGCGCACGCGCTGCTGCTGGCCGTCCCCGACGGGCTGCGGCTGAGCGACCTCGGCAGCCGGCACGGCACGCTGCTCAACGGCGAGCGCCTGACCGAGCCCCGGCTGGTCGGCTCGGGCGACGTGATCGGGATCGGCAACGCCGTGCTCGTCGTGCGGCGACCGGCGCGGACCGCGACCGGCGCACGCGCCACCGAGCAGCCGGTGCTGGTCCAGCGGCTGACCGAGGAGCTGTCACGGATCGTCGAGTACGAGCGCGAGCTGTCGCTGGTCGTCGCGCGCGGCGCCGGCCGCGACCCCGGGCTGCTGCTCGCGGCGGTCGTCGACCGGCTGCGCGTGATCGACGCCGCCGCGCCGCTCGGCGGCGGGTTCGTCGCCGCGCTGCTGCCCGAGCGCGGCGGCGACGAGGCGCTCGGGCTCGCTCGCGCGCTGGCGGAGCTCGACGGCGGTCGGGTCGCGGTCGGGGTCGCGACCGCGCCGCACGACGGGATCGATCCCGACGCGGTGCTCGGCGCGGCCCGCGCGGCGTGCGCGGCCGCCGAGCCGGGCACGGTGCGTCGCGCATGCGAGGCGGTCGAGGTCATCACGGCCGGGCCGCAGCGGATCCTGGTCGCAGACCCTGCGATGGCGCGGCTCTACGAGCTGGCGCGGCGGCTGGCGCGCTCGGCGATCCCGATCCTGATCCACGGCGAGACCGGCTCCGGCAAGGAGCTCGCCGCCGCTGCGATCCACGCGTTCTCGGCGCGCGCGGCCGGGCCGTTCGTGTCGGTCAACTGCGCCGCGATCCCCGAGTCGCTGGCCGAGAGCGAGCTGTTCGGCCACGCCCGCGGCGCGTTCTCGGGCGCGGCGACCGCGCGGGTCGGCCACCTCGAGACGGCGTCGGGCGGCACGCTGTTCCTCGACGAGATCGGCGAGCTGTCGCCGGCGATCCAGGCCAAGCTGCTGCGCGCGCTGGAGAGCGGCGAGCTGACCCGCGTCGGCGAGACCGCGCCGCGGATCGCCGACCTGCGGATCGTCGCGGCGACCCACCGCGATCTGCAGCGCGACGTCGACGATGGCCGGTTCCGCCGCGACCTGTTCTTCCGGCTCGGCGCGGCGCGGCTCGAGCTGCCGCCGCTGCGCGACCGGCCGCGCGACCTCGCGCTGCTCGCCCGGACCCTGCTCGACGACGCGTGCCGGCAGCTCGGCCGGCCGCCGCTCGCGCTGTCCGCCGCCGCGGCGGTCGCGCTGCTCCGCCACGACTGGCCCGGCAACATCCGCGAGCTCCGCCACGCGATCGACTACGCCGCCGCCGCGGCCCCGGACGGCGCGCGCGAGATCGAGATCTGGCACCTGCCGGCGACGCTGGCCGCCGCGGCGCGCCGGACCCGCGACGCCGAGCTCGCGGCGCCGGCCGCGCCGGGGGGCGCGCCCGACCCGCGCGACGTTTCACATGCCCGGCCCGCACCGGGGTCCGACGAGCAAAGCGAGCCGGTGGGGGGTGGGGACCCTGGCGGCCTTGCCGGCGGCGCGGGGGGGGAAGCCCCCCGTGAGATCGATGGCGGGTTCCGGCCGATCGCCGACGAGGTCCGCGAGCTGGAGCGCGCGCGGATGGTCGCCGCCCTGCGCGCGACCGCCGGGGTGCAGAACCGCGCCGCCGCGCTGATCGAGATGCCGCTGCGCACGTTCGTCACCAAGGTCAAGCGCTACGCGATCTCGCCGTCCGACTGGGGCGGCACCTGACCCGGGCGCGCCGCGCCTACCCGCCGGCCGGCGCCGCGAACCGGTGGCCGGCGGCCTGCCAGACCAGCTGCGCGCGGTGATCGTGCCACCACGCGGCGGCCGCCGGGTCGTCGCGGACCGCCGGATCGATCTCGACGTGGGCGCGCAGCGCATCGGAGGCGTCGCGCCGGGCCGCGCGGGGCGCCCCGTCGTCGGCGATCACCTGGACCAGCGCGTCGGCGATCCGCCGGAGCTCGCCGTCCTGGCCCGGCCCGGCGAGCTCGAACGCCGCGGCGCCGATCGCGACCACCAGGTCGGGCTCGCGCTCGCGCGCCGCGGCGTCGGCCAGCGCAGGGACCGCGCCGGGATCGCCGATCGCGCGCAGCGCCCGGACCACGCCCTCGCGGATCTCCTCGTCGGTCTCGACCGCGAGCCGGGCGGCGAGCGCCGCCACCGCGCCGCGCGCGCGGATCTCGCCGAGCAGGCCGACCGCCTCGCTGCGCGCCACCCGGTCCGGATCCTGCAGCATCGGCAGGACCAGCGGCAGCCAGCGCGCCTGCGCGTCGGGGAACTTGCGGAAGCTGACGAGCGCCTGGCGCTGCCGGGTCGGAACGCCGGTGCGCGCGAACCCGAGCGCGGTGGCGAGCTCGTCGGTCGGCGCGGTCTTGCGGAACGCCAGCGTCCCGGCGAGGAACACCGCGAACAGCACCCCGAACCCCGCGACCCGGCCGAGCATGCGCGGCGCGAAGCGGTGAGCGCGCAGGAACAGCCCGACGCCGAGCACGACCAGCGCCGCGGCGAACAGGCACACGATCGTCGGCCCGGGGTCGAGCTGCGACAGCCGCGCGGTCTCCAGGCCGACCAGGCTGATCGCGCCCGCGAACACCCAGCCGAAGATCAGCCGGGCGCGCACGGACTGGAACAGGAACGCCGCGGCGACCGCCGGGATCACCAGGTAGGCGAACACCGGCAGCACCCCGAGCACCGACACGCACTGCGTGATCAGCACGCCGAACAGCAGGTAGAACAGGAAGTCCCAGCCGCGCAGGAACATCCCGGCGGCCTCGGCGCCGGCCGGATCGGTGCTGATCCGCATCAGCCGCCGGTGCAGCGCCACGAACACCGCGGCGACCACCGCGCAGGTCACCGCGAGCTTGCCGACGATCTCCGGGGTCACCAGCGCGACCCGCCCGGCGATCAGCTCCTTGAGCGCCTCGGTGCCGAGCGCGAACCGGTCGGCGAGCACCAGCCCGCCCGCGCTGGCCGCGACGTAGATGATGCCGATCAGCGCCTCGTGCGGCACGCGCTCGTGGCGGGTCCGCGTGATCGAGAACACCACCGCGCCGAGCGCGGTGAACGCGAGCGAGTACAGGCTGACCGGCAGCGTGTCGGTCTCGTGGTCGTAGCCCATCAGGATCGCCCACATCACGCCGAACGCGGCGATCTGGGCGAGCGCGAGGTCGACGAAGATCACCTTGCGCTCGACCACGTGCATCCCGAGGTAGACCAGCACGCCCGACACCGCGAGGCAGGACAGCAGCGGCAGACCGTTGATGTCGACGAGTTGTGCGAGGTACCCCATGGCCGTCCGTTATCTCGCCGCGGGGGCGCCTGCGGCCGGGGCAGCGCCTGCGGCCCGGGCAGCGCCTGCGGCCGGGGCAGCGCCTGCGGCGGGGGCAGCGCCTGCGGCCGGGGCAGCGCCTGCGGCGGGGGCAGCGCCTGCGGCCGGGGCAGCGCCTGCGGCGGGGGCAGCGCCTGCGGCGGGGGCAGCGCCTGCGGCGGGGGCAGCGCCTGCGGCGGAGGCAATGATGCGATCGAGCAGCGTGCCGATCAGCGCGAAGTAGGTGTCGGTGCCGGGCACACCGCCGAGATCGATCGGGCTCGACACGATCTTCGCGTCGGTCTTGCCGGCGAGGAACTCGCCGTCCTTGGTCGGGTAGATCGTGTCGATGAAGATCACCTTGATGCCCTCGCTCTTGATCTTGTCGGTCAGCGACGCGAGGTAGTCCTGCGACGGCGGGATCCCGGGCTTCTCCTCGACCTCGCCGCGGATCTGGATGCCGAACCGGTCGCAGAAGTACACCCAGGTCTTGTGGTAGGTGATGATCTTGAGCCCGCGCAGGGCTTCGGCCTGCTTGAGCCAGCCGCCGAGCTTGCCGTACGTGCCCTTGGTCTTGAGGTAGTCGATCAGCTCGTTGCGCCGCGACAGCCGCTCGAGCTTGCTCGCGCCGTACTCCTCGACCAGCGCGTGGCCGTACAGCGCGTCGTCGATCCGGGCGCTGAACGCCTTGAGGTTCGCGGCGTAGGCGTCCTTGCCGGCGGGGTCGACCCGGGTCAGCCCGGCCGCGATGTTGGCGGCGATCTGCTTGGCATTGACCGGATCGAGCCAGACGTGCGGGTTGCCGTAGGGGTGGATGTCGCCCCACGCCTTGGACAGCGTCGCCGGCAGCTCCTTGGTCTCGATGCCCTCCGACGCGATCACCCGGCCCTTCTGGCCGGTCTGGATGTCCGGGTTGCCCGATGCGTCGGTGACCGCCGAACCCCAGATGTCGAGCCCGAGGCCGAGCTCGACGAACAGGCTGGCGTTCTTGGCGAGCACCTTGAACGTCGGCTTGGCGACCAGCGTGTGGGGATCCTGGTTGGGCTTGGCCAGCGATGTGACGTCGACCCGGTCGCCGCCGACCTCGCGGGCGACCCCGGCGAGGACGTTGAGCGTGGTGACGACCGAGACCTTCTTGGCCGGCGCGGCCGGCGCGGCGCTGCCCGCGGCCAGCCCGAGCGCGAGCGCGGTGACGATGGTGGTGAGGATCGGGGAAGGGATCATGCGCATGGCAATGCTCCGGATCAGCGATTGACCCAGTAGGGTTCGGTGGGATGTGAGCCGAAGACCACGTTGACCTCGGCGATGAACGAGTTGACGCCGCTGTCCGCCGCGACATCGCTCCAGCGGTGCTCGTAGCCGGCGCGGAACCGCAGGAACTCCGACGTGTAGTAGCTGAGGTAGCCGGCGGCGACCTGGGTCGCGAGCTGCGGGTTGGCGATGTCCTGCGCGTAGTCGTAGCGGGCGCCGAGGTAGGTGTGCCAGTCGAGCTGGACCTGCGCGAAGCCGTAGCCGGCCCACGGCGTCGCGCGCTGCAGGATCGGGCCGGCGCTGCTCGGGACCGCGAACCGGCGGTCCGCGCCGAACAGCTCGCCGCCGATCACCACGCTGTGGAACTCGCCGGCGGCCAGCGGCTTCCACTTGTACAGCGCGTCGACCACCCACAGCCCGGCGCGCTGGGCGCCGCCCTGGTAGTAGCCCGACAGCCCGAAGTTGAAGTCGTGGGCGTCGCGCACGGTAAAAAACAAATTGTAGTGGCCGATGAAGCCCGGGTGGTCGTGCAGGCCGTCGGCGATCGCGATGCTGCCGCCGTCGACGACATCGGCGGTCAGCTCCTGCACCGCGCCCTCGATCACGGTCGGCAGGATCACCTCGGCCTCGGCGCCGACCGGGTTGAACCCGGACTCGAAGAACTCGCCGTTCTCGGTGCCGAGCATCCGCGCGATCGGCAGCGGCCGGGTCGTCCACGGCAGGTCGTGCATGTGGATCCGGTTGCCGCTGCCGATCGGCGCGCGGAACCGCCCGAGCTTGAGCTTGAGGCCGAGCGGCGCGGACTCCAGCACCGGCAGCCGCTTGATCACCACGTACGCCTCCTCGGCATCGACCCCGAAGCCCTCGCCCGCCTCGTTCTCCAGCGACAGGATCGCCACGGCGTCGGCGTAGGGATCGACGGCCGCGCGGAGGTCGAGCTCGGCGGTGCGCAGGAACGGCCGGTCGTCGATCGCCACGCCCTTGGGGGTGAGCACCGGATGGTCGTCGACCCGCATCGCACCGTTGATGAACGCGGTGATCTGCGGGTTGAGCGCGTTGAGCGACGTCGGCGGCTTGCTCGCCGCCACCCGCGCCTTGAGGTCGTCGAGCTCCGACTTGAGGTCGGTGTTCTGGTCCTTGACGTCCTCCAGGGCGGCCTCGAGCGCCTTGATCCGCGCCTCGACCGGAGGGAGACGGGGGGTGGGGACCCCGACGGCTCCGCCGGCGGGGCGGGGGCCAGCGCCCCCCGTGGGATCGAGCGTCGCCGGTGGGCCGGGTGCAGGTCCGCCGGGCGGCCCCGGTGGGGCCGGTTGTGAGTGGGCAGCCGCCGGCATCGCCATGCCGAGGCAGGGAAGCAGTCTCAGAATCGCTCGCACGCTCGCTCCTGTGGGACGGGGGTCCGGGCGCACGCACGGTGCGCCACCAGCTAACACGGACGTTGCGAGCTAGGCGGGCGGAGAGGTCTTGGGAGCGATGTGGTAGAGCCCGGCCGCGCGCGGGGCAGCGCGGTCCAGCGGGGGCGTTGCGCGCGGCTCGATGGTGGCGATCGCCGCGATCACGGTCGGGGGCCGCGGCGCGATCCGGGACGCGCGGACCGCCGACGCGAGCAGGCAGTGCTCATCGCCGTGGCCGTGCGCCAGCAGCGGCGCGCCCGCGATCGTGCTCACGATCGTCCCGCACGCCGGTCCGACCACAGCCGCGGCGGGTGCGTCGCTGTCGACCAGCTCGCCGTGCACGGCGCAGCGGACGTGCGCGGTGGTGGCCTCATGCACCATGCCGAGCACGCCGCTGAGCACGAACATCAGCGCGCACAGCGCCGCCGACGCGCGGCCGGGACGCGGCTGCATCGATCGTCGGCCCGTGGGATCAAGGCACAGCAAGGTCGGCCTTCCGGGGGAGTACCATATATCCCGCAGAAAAACCGCTAGCCACGCGGTGCCCCCCGGGTCGGGGAGACCTGCCCCGAGCCCGACATCCGCGACATCGCTCGGGTCCGGCGAGCGCCCCCCGCCCGCCGGACCGGCGCGATCTACCGGCGAGTGACCCGGCTCCCGGCGTCTGACCGGATGCGATCGCGACCCCGCACCGCGATCCCGGACCGCTCGGACGGTGTCAGCACCCGTCGTTCGTCGCGCCCTGTTTCTGCTTCTCGGTGGTGTACGAGGTCGTCTCGCAGCCCCCGCCGCCGATCACGGCCGACAGGTCGTCGATCCGCAGCACCCGGATCGCCTCCTTCGAGAGCCGTAACCTGCGCGGCCCGACCGATTCCGCATGCGTAATATTACGTGAGGTCTTCTTCATGATGGCGGCTCACTTTCCGACGCCGATGCCGCCACCACCGCTGTCGGGGTGCTGTTCGGTGGTATACGACGTGGTCTCGCAGCCGGAGCCGCCGGCCGCCCGTGCCAGCTCGTCGGCGCCGAGCGTCCTCACGGTCTCCCGCGACAGCTGCAGCCTGCGCTGCTTCCGTCCCGGATTTGCAACCTGGGCTCGCGTGTTCTTCTTCATGAAAGGATCCCTTGTGAAATGAGTAGTTGTCCAGCATTCGGAGTACTGCGAACCCGCCGGCCCTTGCACCTGGTGTCAACTTCCGTGGCAGCGCAGGTTCGTTCGTCGGCGCCTGCGCCGGGGCCGCGCTAGCACACGTTGCCGCTGCCCCCCTGCGGTTTCTCCGTGGTGTACGACGTCGTCTCGCAGCCCGACAACGCCTGGGCCAGCGCCTCGGAGCGCAGCACCCGCACCGTCTCCACCGTCAGCCGCAACACCCGTCGCTCATTACGTTCCGGATTTGTAATACTGCGTGGAGTTCTCTTCATAGCAGCATCCTTTGTGCAAAAATGTAGTACCGATGAATTCGAGGAATACCGGGCCCGCCGCCCGACCTAGCGGTGACTGGTCTGCTTCTTCTCCGTGGTGTACGACGTCGTCTCGCAGGCGGAGCCGCCGACCGCCTGGGCCAGCTCGCTCGCGCCGAGCGTCCTCACGGTCTCGCGCGCCAGCTCCAGCCTGCGCTGCCGGGTCCGCTCCGGGTTCATCGTCCGCTGTCTGCTCTGCTTCTTCATGGAGGCACTCCTGTTTGTGATGGCTACCGAGCCGGATTCGCGAGCATCAGATCCCTGGATTCTTGGTCACCCAGGTGGTCCATGAAGTCGTTTCGCAGCCCGATCCCCCGACCGCCTGCGATAGATCGTTCGCACCGAGCACCCGCACCGTCTGCCGTGACAGCTCCAGCCTGCGCCGATTTCGAGGTTCCGGATTTGTAATACGTCGCTTAGTTTTTCCCTTCATAGATCGATCCTTTTGAGTAGTAACTACCGGACGTTTTTGGCAACACGGGTAGTACAGCGACGGACAGTTGTGCGTCGAGAGGCCCTCCTAGCGCTGGGGTGAACTGACGAAACCGCGAGATGTGATCGTTCTAGAGTTCGGTCGTGGCCTGGAACGTGACGTATTCGAGGTGGTCGACTTCCACGGTCTTGAGCGCGGCGACCTCGCTGAATGCCAGCGTCGCCCCGTCGAGGAAGCTGAGATGCCTGGGTCTGGGTGAGCCGACCGTCATGGTCGCGATCGCGTTGCGCTGCAGATCGACCACGACGATCTCGCCGTTGACGCCGGCGGCGACGTAGCGCTCATCGGGCGATACGTCGAGCGCGTCGATCCCCCGGCCGAGGTCGAGGTGCAGCATGGGGGAGTCATCGCTCCCGCCGATCACCAGGACGCTGTCACCGGCGTTCGCCGCCCACCGGGTGCGCATCGCCCTCACGTTGTGCATCGACCCGTTCACGTCGATCGTGTGGCGCAGCGACACCGATCCGCCGCGCACCACCCAGCGCTTCACCGCGCCGTCGATGCTGCCGAACGTCCACAGCTCGCCGTCGACCCACGCGATGTTGTTGGCGGGCCCGACATGATCGTGGACGTGCGCGATCAGCTTGTGATTTGCGAGGTCGTAGACCGTGAGCGTGCCGTCGAACGCACACGAGCCGAGCAGCTGCCCGTCCGGCGAGATCGCCAGGCGATACACCGAGCTGTGTGCGTACAGCTCCTGCAGCCGGTCGTCGTACCGCCACACCCTGCCGTCGCCGTCCGCGAACACCAGGAAGTCGTGATCGGGGCTGGCGGTCAGCCATGTGATCCGGCTGGTGCCCGAGTCCAGCGTCCGGAGGTCGGTACCGTCGGGGTTCGAGCACACGACGTGGCCGTCGAACATCCCGCCCGAGCAGATCATCCCCTTGACCCACTGCACGCCGAACGCGTTCCCGGCGTGCGCATGGACGGGGGTGACCGACGTGGTATCGCGCGTCCACACCCGCACGCGGCCATCCTTGCAGTCGAGCGCCAGGTACCGGTTGTCCGGCGAGGGCTGGACGTGGGAGATCGAGCACGGCATCGCCTTGATCAGCACACCGGCCGGCTGCTTGAGCTCCCACACCCGGAGATCGCGCGGGCCCGAAGTCACGACCCGTGCATTGGCCGCGTCGATCACGATCGCGTTGACCGCGCCGGACTGCCCGCGCAGCGGCCACACCGTGCCGGTCGCCGTGTCGAGCACGATCACGGTGCCGTCGGCGTACCCCCATGCGGCGAGGTTGCCGTCGACCGCGACGCTGTACGGCGCGGCGTTGTGCGACGGCCCGGCCTCCAGCGCGTTGCCGTCGGGCTTGACGAAGTACGACGTCCCCGGAGACCGGTAGTCGCTGATCGCGACCATGCCGGTGCTCGACAGCGCGAGCTCGTACTCGCCGCGGATCGGCGTCGGGATCTCGATCTGCCGGCCGTTGCGCGAGACGATCAGCGCGTGATCGGCGGTCAGCGCTGCGTAGTCGTCATGGATCGCCGCCATGGCGTTCGGGCTCGCGGTCGGCGGGCACCGGCCGCGGTACACCACCGCGTCCTTGCGCGTGATCACCAGCTCGCCGGTGACCTTGCACACCAGCCGCGTGTCGCCGTCGCCGGCGATGTTGCGCACGTCGTGGTCGACCACGGTCGCGGTCTTGCCGTCGAACCGGTGCAGGTCGCTCGCGCCATCGAGCGCATAGACCGCGTCGTTGAGCGCGACCAGCCGCGACACGCTCGGCAGGTCGATGTCGAACATGTTGGACTGCGTCGGGTTCGCGATCCGGACCGAGCCCGCGCCGAACGTCCGCCGGGCGTACAGCCACTGCCCGGCCCGGTAGCTCACCGCGCCGGTCAGGTCGTGGTCGATGGTCTCGATCTGGGCGCTGCTCGGCTCCAGGCGATGGAAGCCACCGGCGCGCGTCACCAGCTCGACCGTCGCGCTGCCGGGCGCGCGGAGCAGCGCGTCGACGACACCGGGCGCCGTGACCACCTTGTCCGCCGACAGCTGCTGCATGCGGCTGGTCAGCAGCGCGTACTGCGGCGAGCGCAGGGTCAGCGTCGCGAGCAGGGCCTTGGCGCGGTTCGGGTCGCTCTCGAGCAGCTGCGCCGCCTCGGACAGCTTCGCGCGGTCGCGCTCGTGGCGCGCATCGTGCAGCGCGGCGTCGGCGCGATCGCGCTCCGCGGCGATGTTGCGGACGTACATGACGATGCCGGTCGCGGCGAGCACGATCGCGGTGGTCACCGACAGCGCGAGCGCGCGGTGCCGGCGCGTCCAGTGCGCGAGCGTCGCGTACAGCGAGTAGCTGCGTGCGCCGACCCGCGCGCCGGACTTGAACGCCTTGAGATCGGCGGCGAGCGCGCCGGCGTCGCGGTAGCGCGCCGCCGGGTCGGGATCGAGCGCCTTGTCGATGATCGCGACGAGGTCGCGGTCGATCCCGGAGCGCCGCAGCATGCGGTGGCGCTGCGCCGGGTTGGTCGGCAAGGTCTTGCGCGGCGAGCACAGCTCCCACAGCATCACGCCGATCGCGAACACGTCGGCGCGCTGGTCGACGTGCTCACCGCGCTTCTGCTCGGGAGCCATGTAGGCCGGCGTGCCGAGCACGCTGCCCGCCGCGGTGAGCTCGTCGGCGGTGGTGCGCTCCGGCGCCGAGCCGGTCGCGGTTCCGCTGTTCGAGTCGTCGGGGGCCTTGATGTCCTTGGCCAGCCCCCAGTCGATCACGATCGTCTCGCCGAAGTCCCCGACGATCACGTTGCCGGGCTTGAGATCGCGATGGATGAACCCGCGGCCGTGCGCGTACGCGATCGCGTCGGCCACCGCGATCACGTGGTGGAGCAGACCGATCCGCTGGTCGACCGTGGGACGCTCGGCGATCAGATCGCGCAGCGACCGGCCCGAGACCAGCTTCATCGCATAGAACGGCGTGCCATCGGGCCAACTCCCGGCCTCGTGGACCGGCACGATCCCGGGGTGCTCCAGCCGCGCTGTGATCCACGCCTCGCGCAGGAACCGGACCTCGTCGACCGGGTTGCGCGAGATCAGCTCCTTGATCGCCACGTCGCGCCCGAGCTCGCGGTCGTGCGCCCGCGACACACGGCCGAGGCCACCGCGCCCGTGCTCGCCCATGATGTGGTAGCGGTCGCGATTGTGGATCTGCGGACCGACGATGTCGCGAGCATCGATCTCGGTCGAGGAGTCGGCGCTCTCGACCGTACGCTGGCTGTCCTGCGCCAAGCCAGATGGCGGCGCGACAGGCTGCGTCTCCGAACGGTCGCTGGTCCCTCCGACTTTCACCGTAAGCGTAAACATAAACCTATCCGTCACCACTCATCGGGAGCTCGAGGTGAGCCGGCCTGAGATCTGCTAACCTGGCCATTCCACGAGGTGTCAGTCGGTGACCGGACCCGCGACACGACCCTGTGCTGTCCCATATCCGACCACACGGATTTGGCGCCCGGCGCGAGCCGGAAGCTGCTCGCTATCGCCTTGATCTCCGACGGAAATTCGCTCGCGGGGCGGCTCGCCCCGGAGCTGGCCCGGCACCACGGCGCCACCGCTGCGTCGTTTCGTCTTGCGCTCGTTCAAAAACTCGGATCTACGCGCTGCGGATCCCGGATCTGGAATGAGACGTGCGGACGGTCGCGCCCCTGTCGCAGCGATGATTCTCGTGGGCGAGCCCGGGGCAACGACCCACTCCTGCCTCAGATTCCTGAGGCGGCGGATGACCTACGTGGTATAAAATTCCCCGTCGCGCAGAGCGCAGAGCGCGAGTCCCGACCGCGGCCGGGACGTCACCGGGCCTTCACCGGGCCTTCAATGGAGCGGCCGGGGCTGCGGGAACGCGAGCACCTGCTCGGTGTAGGTCTCGATCACCGCGCTGAACGGCGTGCCGTCGGGCAGCGTCAGCACGGCCCGATGTTGCAGCACGGCGTGCGGGATCGCCAGCGTCCGTGCGCCCGCGTCGGGCAGCGCGCCGCCCGCGATGTCCCAGCCGTCGGGAAGCGGCGACCACAACAGCTGGGCCGACAGCGTCCGGCGCTGGAAGTGGAGCGCCTGCACCGCGCGGCCAAACGCGATGTCGCTGGTGTCGAGCTGGTGATTCATCTCGGGGGACAGCCGCGACGGCACGTACCAGTTGTCGGCCTCCGACAGCACGTGGCGGCCGCACACCAGCTGGACTCGCCGGTAGCGGATCGGCTCGGCCTCGCCGACCCCGAGCGCGCGGCGCAGCTCCGCGGTCGCCGGCCGGGTCGCGCCGCGGTCGCGCACCGCGACGACCTTGGCCGGCGACGCGAGGTGATGGGCATCGCACCAGCGATCGAGCGTCAGCGTGGCGCTGTCGTGGCCGAGCAGCTCCGCGTTCAGCGTCTGGAGCAGCGCGAGCGCCTCCAGCCGGGCGGTGAAGTCATTGGCCCACGCGGGGGGCTGATCGTCGCCCGGCGCCCCGCGCGCCGTCGTGGCGAGGCCGGCCAGCGCGATCAGGGCCAGCCCGGCCGGGGCGATTCGCAGATCGATCCGCATGCGTTGCCTCCAGGTGTTTCGGGTCGCGCCGCGCGAGCCCTCGTCGCGCACCGCGGTGCACCCCGCGCGCGTGCCACGCCCGGCGCGGCCGGGCACGCGTCCGCCGCCCGGGCCATCGGGGAGGTTGCACGGGCGCACCGGCGTGGCCACCCATCTATCATGCCCAAAATCCTGCCGATCGTACCGATGCGCGGCGCCGTGCTGTTCCCGGGCGTCAGCCTGCCGATCACGGCCGCGCGCCCGCAGACGCTGCGCGCCATCGAGGCGGCGGTGCGCGACCCGGAGCACCGCGTTCTCGCCGTGGCTCAGCGCACCGACACCGACGAGGTGGTGGGCGACGGCCTGTTCACGATCGGGACCATCGCCACGATCTCCTCGCTCGAGCGCGGCCTGGGCGGCGTGCGCGTCGCCCTCGAGGGCCGCGAGCGCGGCATCATCATGCGGGTCACCCCGAACGAAGGCTACCTGGTGGCGACCGTGTCCGACGCCACCGAGCTCCAGCCGCTCGACCCCAAGGACGCGACGTTCCTGGCGCTCCATCGCGAGGTCCGCGACCGCGCCGCCGAGCTCGCGACCAAGCGCGGCCTGCCCGCCGAGGCGGTCGGCCAGATGCTGAACCAGATCTCCGAGCCCGGCCAGCTCGCCGACCTCGTCGCCGGCTACCTCGAGGCGCCGCTCGCCGATCGCCAGGGCCTGCTCGAGGCGCTCGCGATCGAGGACCGGCTGCGCCGCGTGCTGATCCTCGTCCAGCGCCAGATCGACGTGCTGAACGCCCAGGAGGTGATCCACTCCAAGGTCAAGGAGGAGCTCGGCGAGCGCCAGCGCGAGGTCTACCTGCGCGAGCAGCTGCGCGCGATCCAGAAGGAGCTCGGCGAGGGCGACGACGCCGCCGACAGCTCGCTGAAGGAGCTCAAGGTCAAGCTCGACAAGCTGCCGCTGCCGGAGGACGCGCGCCGCGACGTCGACCGCGAATGGGCGCGCCTGACGCGGATCGGCCGCGAGTCGATGGAGTCGCAGGTGATCCGGACCTACCTCGAGACCATCGCCGAGCTGCCGTGGGGCACGCGCACCGACGATCACCTCGACATCCAGGAGGCCGCCAAGATCCTCGACGAGGACCACCACGGCCTGCGCGACGTCAAGGACCGCGTGCTCGAGTTCCTCGCCGTCCACCAGCTCGCCGCCGCCAGGGCGCGCAAGGGCCGGATCCTGCTGTTCGCCGGCCCGCCCGGCGTCGGCAAGACCTCGATCGCAAAGTCGATCGCCCGCGCGATGGGCCGCAAGTACATCCGGATCTCCCTCGGCGGCGCGCGCGACGAGGCCGACATCCGCGGCCACCGCCGCACGTACATCGGCGCGATGCCCGGCCGGATCCTCCAGGGCATGCGGCAGGCCGGCAGCACGAACCCGGTGTTCCTGCTCGACGAGGTCGACAAGCTCGGCGTGTCGTTCCAGGGCGATCCCGCGAGCGCGCTGCTCGAGGTGCTCGACCCCGCGCAGAACAACGCGTTCGTCGATCACTACCTCGGCGTGCCGTTCGACCTGTCCGAGGTGATGTTCATCGCCACCGCGAACTTCCTGCAGAACATCCCCGCCCCGCTGCTCGACCGCATGGAGGTCGTCGAGTTCGCCGGCTACACCGAGGCCGAGAAGCTGGCGATCGCCAAGGACTACCTGGTGCCGCGCCAGCGCGACGAGAACGGCCTGACCGCCGAGCAGCTGCAGACCACCGACGACGCGCTGCGCGAGGTGATCAGCGGCTACACCCGCGAGGCCGGCGTCCGCCAGCTCGAGCGCGAGCTCGGCCGGCTGGGCCGCAAGGTCGCCCGCCGGATCGCCGCGCACGAGATCGACCGCGCCGCGATCGACCGCGCCGACGTCCGCCCCCTGCTCGGGCGGCCGCGCGTGCACCCCGAGAAGGCCGCCGATGAGGACCAGATCGGCATCGCGACCGGCATGTACTACACGCCGGCCGGCGGCGACATCATGTTCGTCGAGGCCTCGGTGATGCCGGGCAAGGGCGAGCTGATCCTGACCGGCCAGCTCGGCGACGTGATGAAGGAGTCGGCGCGCGCGGCGTGGACGTTCGCCCGCGCCCACGCCGCGTGGCTGTCGATCGAGGGCCGCGTGTTCGAGCGCGACCTCCACGTCCACGTCCCGGCCGGCGCGATCCCCAAGGACGGTCCGTCCGCCGGCATCGCGATGGCCACCGCGATCATCTCCGCGCTGTCCGGCCGCCCGGCCAGCCACGAGATCGCGATGACCGGCGAGATCACGCTGTCCGGCCGCGTGCTGCCGATCGGCGGGCTCAAGGAGAAGGTGCTCGGCGCCGTGCGCGCCGGCATCACGCACATCGTGATCCCGCGCGACAACGAGGCCGACCTCGAGGACCTGCCGGCCGACGTCCGAGATCGCCTGACCGTGTCGCCGGTCGAGTCGCTGTCCGAGGCCCTCGCGATCACCCTGCACGATGCCACGCTGCGCGACGGCCACCTCGCGGCCGGCGCGCGCGGCGGCGAGGGCGCCCGGCTCACCCATTGAACGGGGTGCGACCGCGGGCGATTGCGTATCCGGACATCACCGAGTGCTGCAGGGCGGCAAGCCCGATGAGTCGCGCTCGTCGCGCGCGGTGCGGGCCGCCCTTGCAGCGAGTGGTGGGCTTCCTCTAGGCTCCAGTTCGGATGGAGCTGACCTTCCGCCCGGGCACGATCGTGCTCGGAAAGTACCGGATCGAGGGCGCGCTGGGCCGCGAGGGGATGTACATGGCGCTGCGGGTCAGCCACCCGCAGCTCGGCGAGCTCGTGCTCAGGATGCTGCTCCCGGAGACCGCGATCAGCCTGTCGGTGCATGCCCGGTTCGTGCGCGAGGCGCAAGCGGCGCTGCGGCTGCGCAGCGAGCACGTGCAGCGGCTGATCGACGTGGGGATCTCGTCGGACGGGGTTCCGTACCTCGTGACCGAGGCCGTGCGCGGCGTGGAGCTCGGCGCCGAGCTCGCCCGGCGCGGCGCGCTGATCCCGGCCGAGGCCGTCGACTACGTGCTCCAGATCTGCGACGCGCTCGCCGAGGCCCACGCCCACGGGATCGTGCACCGCCGGGTGCGGCCGGCCAGCGTGCTGCTCACCGCGCGGCCCGACGGCTCGCTGCTGGTCAAGCTGCTCGAGTTCGGGGTCGTCCGGCCGTCCGCCGCAAACCCGCCGGGCCGCGCGGTCGATCCGGTGCCCCGGCCGGTGCCCGGGGCGGAGGCCATCGCCGAGACCGCCTGCATGGCCCCGGAGCAGATCCGGTGGCCCGACGACGTCGACGGACGCGCCGACATCTGGTCGGTCGGCGCGGTGCTCCACGAGTGCCTCACCGGCCAGCGGCCGTTCCCCGAGCCGGCGTCCGCCAGCGGCCGGATCGCGGCGAGCGGCCCGCCGCGGCCGATGGATCCGCAGATCCCGCCGGGCCTGCAGGCGGCCGTGCTGCGCTGCCTCGAGCCCGATCGCGAGGCGCGGTTTCCGTCGATCGCCGCGCTCGCCGCCGCGATCGCGCCGTATGCGCACGACCACCGGATGGCGGGCTTCCTGGTCGAGCGCGCCAACCGGTTCGCGCAGGGCGTGTACGACGCCGGCGATCCCCCTGCCGCGCCGGGGCTCGATCGATTCCCGGCGGCGCGGGCGATGCTGATGCCCGGGGTTGCGCCGGGCGGAACGCGGCGCCGCTACGGGACGATCGCCGTGGTCGCGCTCGGCGTGTCGATCGGCGGCATCGCCACCGCAGCGCTGGTCCGGTCCGGACGATCGCAGGCGCCGAGCCCGGTGATCGCCGCCAAGCCGATCGCCGGGAGCGCGAGCGTCGCGCCGGGCCCGACCGCGCCGCCGGACCCGACCGCCGTCGCGCCGAAGCCGGCGGCCGCCGCGCCGACCCCCGCGAGCGACGACGAGCGCGCCGGCAAGGTCGCCGCATGCGCCGAGCTGCAGCGCGCGCAGCGCTGGCAGGACCTCGACGGCTGCGCAGCGGAGCTGGTGAAGCTCGGCGCGTCTGGCAAGGCCGAGCAGCTCTGCGCCACCGCGCGGCAGGAGCTCCAGAACGAGCTGCTCGACGGCCAGGCCCGGGACGCGCTGCGCAGCGGCAACCTCTATCAGGCGCGGGCGGCGCTGCAGCAGCTCGACCCCGGATCGGTGTACCTGGGCCCGCTGCGCGACGCGTTCGGCGCCGCCGAGCAGCAGCGGACCGACGAAGCTCGCCGCCGCGCCCAGCAGCTCGCCGCCGCCCACGATTGCGCGGCGCTGCGGCGGCTGATCGCGCAGCTCACCGCGTCGGGCACCGAGCGCGTGGTCGCCGCCGCACAGGACGTGACCTGCCGGGAGGACGCGCCGCCCGAGCACGCCACCCACGCCGCCGCGCCGCCGGCGGAGCGCGCCGCCCGGCCGGCCGCGACGCCCTCCGATCACGCGGCTCGGCCGCGCAAGGGCAGCTGCGATGGCGTCGACGTGCCCGAGCTCATGACCCGCGCCGCGACCGAGTACGACGCCGGATCGGCGTCCGCAGCGCTGTCACTCGCGCGCGTCGCGCTGGGCTGCAAGCAGACCGATCGGATGTACTGGCTCGCGGTGATGTACGCATGCGCGGCGCACGACGCCGCGAGCGCGCGCCACTATTTCCCGAAGGTCCCGGCGAACCTGCAGTCCGGGATCGAGCACCGGTGCCAGCAGAGCAACCTCGACGTGCGCACGCGCTGAGCCGCGGAGTCGCCGGTCACGGCCGGATCGACTTGCCGTCGGCGCCGGATTCCCACGCGCTGGCCAGCCGGTACAGCGTCATCTCGTCGAACTGCTTGCCGACCAGCATCAGGCCCGCCGGCAGGCCGTCGCTCACGCCGCACGGCATGGTCAGCGCCGGGTGGCCGCTGACGTCGAACGGCGCGCAGTTGGTGATCATCTCGAAGCCGCGGGCCAGGACCTCGGCGCGCGGCGCGCCGGGCGCGGGCAGCCGGGTCGCCTTGATCGGCGTGGTCGGTAGCAGCAGGGCGTCGTAGCGCGCCAGCGCGGCGTCGTACGCCGCGGTGACCTTGCGCGCGAGGTTCTGGGCCTTGGCGTAGTAGTGGCCGCGGTACTTGTTCAGCACGTAGTAGCCGGCGAGCATCGTGATCTTGAGCGTGTCGGACAGCTCGTCGGCGCGCTGCCGCCACGCCGCGTGGGCGTCGAGCAGGCTGGTGACGTACAGGCCCTTCCAGTTGAGGCCAAAGCCGTTGCCCAGCATCATCTGCGCGGTCGCGCCCTCGTGGGCGATCGCCGACCAGATCGCCATCGCGGCGGGGTGCATCGGCACCGAGACGTCCTCGATGGTCGCGCCCAGCCGCGCGAACGCCTGCGCGCCCTTGCGGACCATGGACAGCACGTCGGGCTCGGCGTTGGGCGCCTCGAAGCCCTCCTTGAGCACGCCGATCCGCATGCCGGTGATCTTCTGGCCGAGCGCCTCGGTGTAGCGCGCGGGTGGCGGCGCCTTGCCCTGGCGAGGATCGAGGCCGTCGGGGCCCGCCAGCACCTCGAGCAGCAGCGCGTTGTCGGCGACCGTCGCGGTCATCGGCCCGACGTGGTCGAGCGTGGTCTCGATCGGCATGACGCCGGTGTAAGGGACCAGGCCCCAGGTCGGCTTGAGGCCGTAGATCCCGCAGTACGACGACGGCATGCGGATCGAGCCGCCCTGGTCGCCGCCGATCGCCATGGCGACCTCGCGGTTGGCGACCACGGCGGCGCTGCCCGACGACGAGCCGCCGGCCGAGTAGCCGCGCTTGAGCGGGTTATGGACCGGACCGTACGCGCCGGTGTGGCTGCCGCCGGAGAAGCAGAAGCACTCGCAGTGGACCTTGCCCGCGATCGTCGCGCCGGCGTCGAGCATGCGGGTGACGATCGTCGCGTCGACGTCGGGCACGTAGCCCTCGAGCGTCGAGGCGCCGTTCATCATCGGCACGCCGGCGATGCACACGTTGTCCTTGACCGCGACGGTCTTGCCTGCGAGCTTGCCGCTCGCCGCGCCCTGGATCGTGGTCTTGACGTACCAGGCGTTGTGGGGGTTGTCCTCCCCCTCGGGGAAGTAGCCCGGCGTGCGCGGATACTTGATCGGCGGCAGCTGATTGGGCATCTCGGCCAGCGCGTTGTAGCCATCGATCGCGCCGGCCATCAGCTCGAGGTACGACGCGACGTCGGCGTCGGTCAGGTTCATCCCGAGCGCCCTGGCGATGTCGTGCAGCTCCGCGGGCGTAGGGTTCTTGACGACTCCCATGGTGAACTCTCCTTTCGGCCTGCCGGCACCGACCGGTCAGCCGGCCAGCTCCGGTCTTCGGGGTGGACCCGACGACCGCCCGCCGGACACGCCTCAGGGCGTGCCGCGCGACGGCGGACCGTCGGGGTACAGCTTGGAGAAGTGCAGTCCGGCGACGTTGAGCGCGGCATCGAACCGGCCGAAGATCCGGCGGGTCGCGGCGACCAGGCCGGGTGGCCCGTGGCGCGCAACGAACGCGGCGTCGATCGCCGTGCCGCTCGCCATCCAGCTCGCGAGCTCCTCGATGATCGCCTCCCGCGTCCACGGCGAGCGCTTCTTGCTTTCCACCCGGCCCTCGCCCCGGCCTTCGCCCCGGCCGTTGCCCGGTCCATGGACTGCGGTCGGGGCCGCCACCGGCTCGCGCGCGGCGGGCTCGGCCGGGGCCGCGGACGCCTCGCGCGGCGGCTCGCGCGCCGGAGGCCGCGGCACAACCGGCTCGACGTGGGCGAGCAGTGCGCGGCGGCGCGCGGGGGCGGCAAGTCGGGCGAGCCGGCGATCGAGCTCCTGTCGGAGAATCTCGTGCGCGGTGGCGAGCGCCAGCCGCCGGATCTCGGCTTGAAACTGCGCGACCACATCGGTGAGCGCGGCGCGGGGATCGGAATGCCTCATGACCATGACCGGCCCCATCATCGTCGAAGCGGTGGAGTCGAACCACTCCGCGCGGTAAGATTCGAAAACCCAGAGTGACCGCGTAGTGAATGACATGCATGGGTCCGCCCGCGGCATGACGCTCGATGCCCATTCCAGCGTCGGTCGCTGCCGCGCGCCGACGCGCTCGGCTGCCCGGCGCGTTGTGGCGGCGGCGCACGCATGCTGCGGTGGGCCAAGTCAGGGTCTGTGGGAGATTCGACTGGCGGGCGCCTTGCACCAGCTCTCGCCATTCCACCACCGACCTCGCTCCCAGCCTCGTTCCCGACCTCGGCGGCGTCCGGCGCCGCGCTGATCGCGATGCTCGCCGCGTGCGCCGCGCCGCGCCCGTTCCCGCTGCGCGCGCCGCTGCGGGTCGACACCGATCTGCTGCCGGTGTCGGTGCCGTGCCGGCTCGATCCGGGCGCCAAGCAGGATGACTCCCCCTGGATCTGCGCGCCGCGCGAGTACGTCTCGCCGTTCGTGTGGGACCAGGTCGACAACCTGTGGTTCGCGCCGCTGTCGCGCGCGCTGTCGATCGAGGTCGCCGGCGAGGCGGTCAACGCCAACAGCCTCGACGAGGTCCCGGACTCGGCGTGGTTCACCAACCGGCCGCGCGCGCACGAGGTCGACGCCGAGGCCGACGCCGAGGCGCCCGGCGCGTGCACCGCCGACGACGTGCTGCCGGCTCCGGATCGGGTGCACGACGGTGCGTGGCGGATCGATCACGGCAAGGACAACGGCTCGACGCTGGGGTTCCGCGTCCAGGTCCCGGAGAAGGGCATCTACATGCTCAAGGCCGACGACCAGGGCAAGCCCGAGCGCGCGAGCGCCGCGAGCGTGATCGGCGCGGCGATCTACCACGCGCTGGGCTATTACACGAGCTGCGAGCAGATCGTGGTGCTCCGCAGGGCCCAGCTCGCGCTGACCCCGGGGCTCAAGGTGGTCGAGAACAGCGGCGTCATCTACCTCGGCGTGCACTGGCCGTCCGACGTGGTCGGCGGCTTCCTCGGCGGCGTGCCGCCGCTGGTGGTCAGCGTCCACCTGATCCACCACCCGGCGCGGCGATGACGGCGTGCTCAGTGCGGGCCACCGCCGCCGCCGCCGCCGCCACCGCCGCCCCCACCGTGGCCACCGCCGCCGTCGGCCGCGGGCCTGGAGATGTCGAAGCTGACCGTGCCGATCGGATCCGACGAGAACACGTCGGCGACCGCGACCCGGCTCGCGACCGGGCCGCTGAACGTGGTGGTCGCCGTCTGCTGGACGACCGTCATGCTGATCGGCAGCGTACCGAGGTTGGTGAACGCCTCGCTGCACGACACCACGGTGCCGCTCGCGGTGCACCCGCTGGTGCCGTTCGCGCCGGTCAACGTGGCGTGGGTCGCGCCTGACGCAAGCGGGCCGGTGAACGTGACCGGGATATCGCCGCCGACCAGGCCGACCGGCAGGTCGTAGTGCAGCGTGACGACGCCGCTGCTGACCGTCCAGTCGACCTCGGGCACCGAGAAGATCGCCGCGGAAGCCAGATCCGCGGACGTCGGCACGACATACGAGCCGATGAAGCTTCCAGTGGTCGTCGGGATGGTTTGCGACGTTACGCTGGATTGTTGAAGTGATTCCGAGGGCGCGGGAGTGTCGAGTGCACAGCCGGTGAATGACAGGGCGAGTCCAAACAGAGTGATCCGCATGCTGACTCCGATGTTGCGGGCCTTGAGCGCGGCGGGGGCAGCGCTCGTGCGCGCGCGCACGATATAGAAGTTGCGTGTGGCGAGGCGAGTAACACGATCTTACTTGTCCGGAGGAAATGATGCGATTCGTCGATAGCTCAGTAATTCAGGCTTAATAAATGCGTCATGACGCGAAATCATGATGCTGGTGCAGCAATGGAACACGTGAGCTCGCGGCCGCTGCAGTACGCTCGCGGGTTGTATGGCCGACGACGCACACACGGCCGACGAGCCGGAGATCGAGCAAGCGCTCGATCCGCGCGCGGTCTCGCAGCTCGACAGCGAGGCGGCCTGGGTCCGCCGCGCGTATCGCCGCGGCGTGCCGCAGCTGACCCTGCGCGCGGTGGCGACCGGGCTGGCGCTCGGCTTCGTCATGTCGTTCGCCAACGTCTACATCGGCCTCAAGACCGGATGGTTCTTCAGCATGGCGCTCGCGGCGTGCCTGGCGTCGTTCGCGCTGTGGCAGCTGCTCACGTCGCTCGGCGTCGCGCGAAGCCCGCTCAGCGTCCTCGAGGCCAACTGCATGCAGTCGACCGCGTCGTCCGCGGCGTACGCGACCGGCAACATGGTGGTCGGCGTGTTCCCGGCGATGCTGCTGCTCTCGGTGACGCCGGCCGCGCCCGCGGGCGTCCAGCCCCACTGGGCCGCGCTCGCGGCGTGGATCGCCTGCGTCGCCGCGCTCGGCGTCACCCTCGCGATCCCGCTCAAGCGCCAGCTGATCAACCGCGAGCGGCTGCCGTTCCCGTCGGGCATGGCGGCTGCGATCATGCTCGACAGCCTGCACCGCAGCGCCACCGGCATGCGATCGCGGGCGCGCGTGCTGGTCGCCGCGATCGCGGCCGGCGCGATCCTGCCCGTGCTGCGCGACCTCCGCGGCATGGCGGTGATCGGCCAGAGCTCGAAGCTGTTCGACTGGCTGCCGCGGATCACCGCGGGCGGCGTGCGCTACGCGGCGAGCGACGCCGGGCTGGTGCTCGATCACAGCGTGCTGCTGATCGGCGCCGGCGTGTTCGTCGGCCTGCGCACCACGGCGTGGATGCTCGCGGGCGGCCTGATCACCGGCTTCGTGCTCGGACCGATCGGCCTCACGTCGATGTGGACCGATCCGCTCGGCCACACGGTCGCCGCGACCGGCAAGCTCGGCACCGCCTGGTTCGAGCTCGGGATCTGGCTCGGCGCTCCGCTCCTGATCGGCTATGCGCTGGTCGCCCTCGCCGGCCAGTGGCGCGCGTTCGTCCGCACGTTCGCCGCCCGCCGCCCGGCGCCCGGCAGCGATGCGTCGGATCGCGCGATCGCCGCGATCGAGATCCCGCCGTCGTGGTTCTGGTGCGGGTTCGCGCTGTGCGGCAGCACCGTGGTCGCGCTCGGCCACGCGCTGTTCGACATCCCGATCCCGCTCGGCTGCCTGGCGGTCGCCGCCAGCCTGGTGTTCGGCATGGTCGCGTCGCGGATCTGCGGCGAGACCGACATCAACCCGGGCGGCGCGATGGGCAAGCTGACCCAGCTCGGCTTCGGCATCCTTCGGCCGCAGCACCCGTCGACCAACCTGATGACCGCCGCGATGACCCACGCGTCGTCGGTCGCGGCCGCCGATCTGCTCAACGACCTCAAGAGCGGCTACCTGCTGGGCGCCGATCCGCGCCGCCAGCTGTTCGCGCAGGCAGCCGGGATCGCAGCCGGGACCACCGCCTCGGTGCTTGCCTACTTCCTCTTGATCCCCGACGCGTTCGCGCTGACCGGCCGCGGCGGCGCCCCGCAGTTCGCCGCGCCGGCCGCCCACCTGTTCCGCGCGATCGCCGAGCTCCTGCAGTACGGGCTCGACCACCTGCACCCGCTGCACCGCACGCTGGTCGTCGCCGGCGCGATCGGCGGCCTCGTGATCGCCGGGGCCGAGCGG
>JBGQCL010000075.1:0-31895 GCA_041495365.1 Kofleriaceae bacterium
AGCGTCATGGCCGCCACGGCAGGCGCGGCCTTCCAACTGCACCGCGCACGCCGTGCTGCCAGACGCCGAGGTGTCGACCACGATTCCGCGGAATCGCCCCGGCTCGGCCTGGGCGCCCACGTGGGTGCCAGCTTATGCCAGCCTCCGGTTGCGTTTCCTTGCAGTCGACCGCGGACGCCAAGGCCCCCCACGTGGGTGCCAGCCTGTGCCAACCACGATTCCGCGGAATCGCCCCGGCCCGACGGTGGGCGCCCACGTGGGTGCCAGTTTATGCCAGTCTCCGGCTGCGTCGCCTTGCAGTCGACCGCGGACGCCAAGGCCCCCACGTGGGTGCCAGCCGGCGCCGATCTCCAGCTGCACTCCACATGGTGCGAACCACTGCCTACCCAGCGTCATGGCTGCCACTGCTGGCGCGGCCTGCCAGCAGCACCGCGCTCCCCGTGCTGCCCAGCCGCCGAGGTGTCGACCACGATTCCGCGGAATCGCCCCGGCCCGACGGTGGGCGCCCACGTGGGTGCCAGCTTATGCCAGTCTCCGGCTGCGTTTCCTTGCAGTCGACGCGGACGCCAAGGCCCCCGCACGTGGGCGCCAGCCTGTGCCAACCACGATTCCGCGGAATCGCCCCGGCCCGCGCAGCCGACCGTGGGCGTCCCCAGTGGGTGCCAGCTTCTTCCAGTCTCCGGCTGCGTCTCCTTGCAGTCGACCGCGGACGCCAAGACCCCGTTGGGTGCCAGCCGGCGCCGATCGCTGGAGGACGTCAACTAAACGTACTGGCCATCGCCATCCTGGGCGACGACGTCGACGGTCTCGGTTGCGGCGAGTCCCGGCATGCACGAGGTCTAGCATCCGCGGGCATCCGCGGGCCAACCGTCATCTCCTACGCGAGTAGCTCGGCGATCTCGTGGCGCGCGCGCGTTTGCACGAGATGGGGTCCCAGCCCCCGACGAGCGAAATGTTACTCCAAGGACCGCGCAGCCTTGGGAAATCGATAGGTTCCGCTCGGGATGACGTGCGCGCTCGCGAGCGGCAGGCGGCGGTGTGGGACGCTGCGCGCGCCGTGCACCATGCGACGAACCATCCACGACGATTTCAGGTAGATACGCTCGGGGACTTGGTCGAGCGGGAGCTCGGCGCTGGCGACCCTGGTCGATGCCAGCGTCGTGGCAGCTCCGGCGACCTCGTCGACCGCGAGCGTCAGACCGGGATGACAAGATGGACACCGCCATGTTCCGATGCCGAGGCCGCGTCCATATTCACCGCCAGGGTGCCGTCCAGCCATATAGTCCCCTGGCTCAGAGCCGCGAGTACGTCGTCACCTTGGATGTTCCCGACGAACAAGTCGCCGGTGCTGAAATCATCAAACTGTGGCGAGCTGAAGGTTCCTCCGCAATTGGAGAGCCATTCGATCCATCCGTTGCATACCTGGCGCAAGCGCACATCGTGTCGATGAGAGAAGCCGACGAGGTAGAGCAACGGACGTAGGTCGCCGGCCCCCGCCGTCCGTGCTTCGAACTCGTCGCCGCGCGCTCGAACAAGGTCGGCGGTGGGGCCGGCGACGCGCACCGACCTGAATGCGTTCCGCGTCGCATATGAGCATGCTAGACAAGGCACCTATGCCCACCGCGCCTCCACGTCTCGTATTCTACGGAACCCGCGCCGACTGGGGAATACGAATCGAGAATCCTCGGGCGATGGCGGACGTGATCGGCATCGACCTGCTCGCCGCGCTGTATAAGTGCTTCGTCGGCGTCGATCGCATTGCGACGCTTCAGCACCTCGTCTTTATTAGTCAAATCGATTACGCGAGTCGCAACGGCGGACGCGACACACCATCGGCGAAGCGCAACATGCGCCTTCTGTTTTTGCTGATGGCCGGCACCATGCACGAGCTCGGCGACGCGCTTCAGCAGGTCAGATCGGCGAAGGCCGCGCTCAAGATCAAGGACGAGAACGTGTGGAAGCCGATCAACGAGCTTCGGAAACGCTGGCACAAAGCCCCGTACGCATCGAAGATCCGCAACGGCTTTTCACATCACCTGGGCGAGCTCGATGCCTTCAAGCAAGGGATCGCGAAGTCACCCGATCAGGTCGAGCTGCTGCATGGCCAGGAGCTGCTGCATGACCGGGCCGCGCTTCGGTTTGATGCTCGCTTCGTCGAGCCGTGGGACGCGCTGCTTCGCGCAGAGGATGAGGACGACGAGGATCAGGACGACGAGTTCAAGGCGTTCGCAGAGAAGACGCAAGCCGATCATGGCTCGCTGTCCGAGCACATGATGAAATTGTTCACTGAGCTATTGTCCGCCAACGAAATTGAGGTTGTCGACGAGTGTCGATGAGCTCGCGCCGTTGCCGGCGTCGAGGCGGCTCGAGCTCGCGGGTCGCGGCGATCGGTGGCGAGCTACTGGTCGAGGTCGCGCTCGGCGGGGGGCGGGGTCGCCGGCGTCGACCTGGTTCGAGGCGCGCTCGGCGGGATGGCAGCCGATCGCCGCTCCGGCGATGTTCACCGCGCTGGCGCGCGCTCGGGCTCCCGGGCATGCGCGTCGGGCCCCCTGCCCTGCTGTTCCGCCGCATCGGCTCGGAGGGGTCCAGAGATTCCAGAGCGGCGCGCGATGGCCAGGTGATGCGCGATGCGCTCAGGAGAGCGGCGAGCTCTCGGCGCGCGGGCGAGGCACACGACGTCGACCGCCGCCGATCTCGAGCGGGCGCAGCGAGGCCCACGCCAATCACGGCGGGCGCCCCCGAACCACCAGTTTGCGGAAGGTCAGGTGCTCCTGCCCGTCCGGTCGGGAGGCGCGCGCCGTGTGCGAGGCCCCAATGGCCGCCCCATGGCAACGCCAACCCGCCAGGTTCGCGGACAGCCAGGTCGCTCGCCGCGTCCCAGCGGATACTAGCAGCTCGCCGCCACCCGGCGGGCCGCCGCGGCGATCGCCGAGCTCGACGTGCTCGCCCCGCTGCTCACCCACGGCCGCCGTCCGGCCGCCGTCCGGCCGGGCAGCCACCGCAATCGCCGAGCTCGACGGCCGCCACTGCGACGCGTGCGAGCGCGATCTCGACCAGGTCGACGCCGTCGACGCGCCCGCCAAGCGCGAGCAGGTCGACACCGTCGACGCGCCGCCAGCGCGCGGCCAGCGCGAATAGCTCGCTGCCGCCCGGCCGGGCCGCCGCCGCGATCGCCGAGATCCGCGCGAGCTACGCTGACTGCGACGGCAGCGGCATGACCTCGACAAGCAGGTCGATCGTTGAACGTTGAACGATCGGCTTACGCTACCCAGCGTCATGGCCGTCACGGCAGGCGCGGCCTTCAACATTGCGCTCGCCGTGCTGCCAGACGCCGAGGTGTCGACCACGATTCCGCGGATCCGCGGAATCGCCCCCGCCCGCGCAGCCGACCGTGGGCGTCCCCACGTGGGTGCCAGCCTGTGCCAGTCTCCGGCTACCTCTCCTCGCGCCACCCGCGGACACCAAGCGCCTACGTGGGTGCCAGCCTGTTGCCGATTTCGGCTGCAGGCCACTGCAACAACCACTGCCGCCGACCCGGCCGGCCGCAGTATCGACGCGGGCGGTGCCCTGGGCTCGGGCCGCCCTGGATCAGCGCGGCGAGCTCGACGCGCCGCTTGCGGCGGCCAGCTTGCCCTTGTCCATGAGCAGGATCGGTCGCACATCCGCTCGGCGACGCTGAGCAGGTGGGTCGGCATCAGGATCGCCGCGATGCTGGATCCACCACTCGTCGATTCGCTCCGCATCGGCGTCTGCTTCGGGCGTCGTGACGACGCGCCGGTGCTTCATCGGCGCTTGCTGCGGAGCTCGGCCAGCAGCTCGCTGGCGGGGCGAACCCGGCCGGCCTGGGCGCTCCGCCAGCCGGCGAGGAGGTGTGCGTTGAGTGCCTCGCGCTCGCTGTCATCGAGATCGTCCCCTTCGTCATCGACGACGAGGTTCAACGTGGTGCCCTCGGGCAAGAGCGTCGGCTCATCCACGATGATGCGGCCGCTCGACACCTTGGCGCGGATCGACATGGTGACGAGCATAGCAGCTGGCGTCGAACCATGCGCGACGACGGCGCGCGGTCGTCGGGCGGCACCCGATGCATGCTGAGCTACGTCGGGCCCTCGTCGGCGATCAGCGAGACGTAGAAGTCCTCGACCGCGCTCGGGCCGCCCTGGATCAGCGCGGTGAGCTCGGCGCCGCGCCGGTCGGCGATCAGCTTGCCCTTGTCCATCAGGAGGATCCGGTCGCACATCCGCTCGGCGACGCCGAGCAGGTGGGTCGACATCAGGATCGCCGCGCCGCGGTCGGCGGCGGCGCGCAGGGTGGCGCGCGCCGAACGGATCGCGTGGGGGTCGAGGCCGTTGAGCGTCTCGTCGAGCAGCACCAGCTCGACCGGGCCGACCAGGGCGGCGGCGAGGCCGACCCGCTGGCGCATGCCGAACGACAGCTCGCGGCACGGCCGGTCGACGATGCGGGCCAGGCCGAGCTGGTCGAGCACGGCGACGGCGTCGGCCCGCGCGGCGCCGCGCGCCTCGGCGATGAACCCGACGTGCTCGGCGACGGTGAAGTACTCGTACAGCGCGGGTGGCTGGTCGGCGAACCCGACCCTGGCGCGGGCGGAGCGCGGCGCCCGCGCGGCGTCCTGGCCGGCGATGGTGATCGTCCCCGCGGTCGGGACGATCGCGCCGGCGAGCGCCGACAGCGTGGTGCTCTTGCCCGCGCCGTTGGGGCCGAGCATCAGCGCGATCTGGCCGGCCTCGAGCGTGAGCGACAGGCCGTCGACGGCGGCGCGCTTGCCGTAATGGATCGTGAGCTGGTCGACCGCGGCGATCACCACGTGTACACGACGACGTATAGCACCTTCACCTGGCTCCTCGCCGGCACGGTGGTGCGCAGCGCGATCTGCTGCGGGCCCTCCTTGACGGCGGACACCGACTGGTAGGCGAGGGTCCAGTTCTGGCCGCGGTAGAGGTGCTCGCGGAGCACGACGTCGACCGGGTGCGGCCGGGTGTTGTCGATCGTGATCAGGAACTCCTCGCTGAACCGGCGCAGGTCGTCGTCGCGGGCCCAGTCGCGGCGCTCGCGGTGGCCGGTCACGCCGCGCGCGGTGCCCACCGCGATGGTGTCGACGTCGGCGACCCGGGTGGTGGCGTCGAACAGCCGGGCCTCGCCGAGCAGCTCCAGCGCGCCGTCGGGCCGCTTCTCGAGCAGGCGGGCCGGCCCGGCCGGCAGGCCGCGCGACGCGCCGGGATCGCGGGCGATCTCGAAGCTCTCGCGGACCTGGCTCGACGCGCCCGAGGCGGCGCCGATCGACGGATCGGCGACCGGGACCGCCCGGGTATGATCGAGGCCCGGGCCGATCGGATCGTAGACCAGGACCGAGCGCAGCGGGTGCGGTGCGCCGGCGCCGACCAGCTCGATCCGGGCCTCGCCGTCGCCGAGCGCGACCGTGCCGAGGTCGTGCGGCAGGGTGCCCGACGCCGCGACCGGCGCCCCGTGGAGCGCGGCCCGCAGCTGCTCGGCGCTGCGGTCGCGCCATGCGCCGAGCTCGGTGTCGACGACCCGGGTCCGGGCGCGGAACGCGACGCCCGTGGTGTTGCGGATCGCGATCGTGCCGCGCACGGCCGCGCGATCGCGCGCCGGGGTGGTGGTCACGGTGTACGCGGCGTCCCACGCCAGGCGATCGCTGGCGTAGCCGAGCATCACCGCGAACCGGCCCGGGTGCGGCGCGGTGGCGGCGAGCTCGACCGCGCCGGTGGTGCGCAGCTCGGCGTCGGCGAGCCCGCCGCCGTCCAGCACCTGCACGGCGCCGGGCTCGACGCCCGCGGGCAGGCGGAGCGCGACCGCGGCGGGGCCGGCGCGCGGCGCGACCAGCTCGACGCGCTGGGCGATCAGGGCGCGATCGCGGTACAGCGCGATCTCGTCGCCGCTCGCGGCCGGAGCGGCGTGCGGCCGCGCGCCGCAGGCTGTGATCGCCGCGACGCCGGCGAGGGCCAGGACCGCGGCCCCCCTGCGCGATGCCCTGCGCGATGCCCTGCGTGATGCCCTGCGCGATGCCCTGCGCGATGCCCTGCGCGATGCCCTGCGCGATGTGGTGACGCTCGGCGAACCGCGGCGGCCCCCCATGCGTCGAGCATACGCCGGCGCTCCGACGCGACGGCCACCATCCTTGTGTATAGTGCGGGCGTGGCGATCGCGACCTATCCAGGCACGGTGTCGCCGTTGCGGGGCCTCGACGCATTCGGCGAGGCCGAACGTGACGTCTGGCACGGCCGCGAGGCCGAGCGCGACGAGCTGGCCCGGCTGGTCACCGGCGATGGGTTCCGCGCTGGCCTGCTGTTCGGCGAGCCCGGCGCCGGCAAGACCTCGCTGATCCGCGCCGGCCTGATCCCGTACCTGCGCGATCACGGCACGGTCGCGCTGGCGTGTGAGGATCCGGCCCAGCCGGCCGCGAGCTTCGCCGCCGGGCTGTCGGCGTACGGCATTCAGCCGACCGCCAACGAGCTGCCGGTGATGTTCGCGGCGCGCGCGGTGGCGAGCGCGGTCGCCGGCCAGCAGTTCGTGTTCGTGGTCGACGACGTGGACCTGCTGTGCGGCGACGAACGCGCGACCGCCGAGCTGTCGGACCTGTTCGCGCGGGTGGTCAGCCGGTCGGCCGGCCGCGCCCGGTTCCTGTTCGCGTGCGCGAGCGAGCGGATGAACGTGCTCGGCGCGCTGGAGAAGCGCACGGGCTCGCTGTTCCCGCCGTCGACCCGCTACGAGCTGGCGCGGCTGGCCCCGGCCGCGGCGAGCCAGGTCCTCGATCGCGTGCTCGCGTACTCCGGCGTCGCCGCGGACCCGGCGCTCGCCGACGCGGTGGTCCAGGGCATCGGCCGCGGCCGGCCGGTGCTGCCGGTGGACCTCCAGATCGCCGGCCTCGCGATGCGCGATCTGCGGATCTCGAGCGCGGCCGGGCTGGCCAAGATCGGCGGCGCCGGCGAGCTGGAGTCGGCGTGGCTGCACGACGCGTGCAAGGCGACCGGCAACGAGCGCTCGGCGCTGCGGCTGTGCGCCGAGCTCGCCTCCGGCGGTCCGGGACCGCACCCGCTCGAGCAGATCATTCGCCGGATCAACCTCGATCCCGGGTTCGCGCACAGCGCGCTGGGCGTGCTCGAGACCCGCGGCGTGGTCGGCCGCGGCGACCCGGGCGGTGGAACCTGGATGCTGCGCCACGAGGTGCTGATCCCGCGGATCAAGGAGCTGACCGCGCCGGCCCGCGCGGCGGCGCGCCAGGCGTTCGACCTGCTCGGCTCGAAGACGGCGAGCCGGGGCCGGCTGTCGCTCGGCGAGCTGCGCAAGCTGCGCAGCGAGGGCATCGCGGCGGCCACCCCCGAGGAGGCGTCGGTCGTCGAGCGCTCGAAGCGCTACTACATGACGATCGCCGCCGCGATCGCCGCGGTGCCGATCGCGATCCTGATCCTGATCTGGTTCGCGATGCACGGCCGGGTGTACTTCGCGCTCGCGCCCGGGCCGGGCGGCGATCACGTCGTGGTGCGCGGCGGCCGCGCCGGCCTGCACCCGTTCTTCTGGCTGCCCGGCGGGTTCGGTGACGAGGTCGCCGACACCGGACTGACCCGGGCGATGGTCGCGCCGGATGCCTGGAAGCAGATCGCGGCGCGCGACCTCGGCAGCAGCCGGGGCGGCTGGAGCGACGAGCTCGGCCGCGTCATGGCGCCCGAGCTGGCCGGCCTCGTCGACTACGCGACCACCGGCAACGAGGCGACGCTGGACACCCTGCGCAAGGCCGCCCGGGACCCCGAGGACCTCGCCGAGCTGCTCACCGCGCTGCGGCCGATCGCACGCGGCTCGGCGGCGGAGGTCCAGCTGGTCGAGGCCGCGCTGAAGACGCCGGCGCCGGCGGTGCAGCGCGCGGCGGTCGCGGCCGCCGGCAACGCGGCGCAGCGCCGCGGCGACGTCTACCAGGAGACCCTGGCCCGCGCGCTGACCTCGCGCGAAGCCGAGCTGCGCCGGATCGCGTTCGCGTCGGTGCGCAGCCTGGGCGAGCGCGGCCGCGCGCTGTTCCGCGACGCGCTGGCGCAGGGCCCCGACGCGGCGGCGCGCCGCGAGCTGCTGATCGAGGTCTCGGCGGGCGCCGCCGACGACGCGCCGTCGGCCGGCACCGCGGTGTCGGTGCTCGCCGACGCCGACGCTTCCCCGCCGCAGCGCGAGCGCGCCAAGGCGCAGGCCCGCGCCGCGCTGGCCAAGGATCCCGAGGCCGCGGCGACCGCGCTGACCGGGCTGGTCGCGCAGGAGCGCGCGCCGGTCGACGCGCGGGTGTTCGCGATCGACCTGCTGCGCGACGCCGATCCGCTGCCGCGGGTCGGCAACCTGGTCGAGGCCGCGCACGACGCCTACGGCTCGAAGTCACCGGTGGTGAGGGCCGCCGCGCTGCCGCTCTATGCGCGGGTCGACCCGGTGCGCGCCGGCGGCGATCTCGCGTCGCTGCTCGACGACAAGAAGCTCGACAAGCCGCTGCGCGTCGCCGCGGCGCTGGCGTGGGGTGAGGTCGCGCCGTCGGCCAAGGAGGCCGCCCAGAACGCGCTCGACCGCCTGCTCAAGGACGACGACGTCGAGGTCCGGGCGGCGGCCGCCGCGGCGGCGGGCAAGGCCGGCCGGGTCTACCAGGACCGGCTGTCGAAGATGGCCAAGGCCGAGAGCTACGCGGTGCGGATCGGCGCGGCGCAGGGCCTGGCGGCGAGCGCCGAGAGCGGCGGCAACCTCGGCGCCGCGGTCGACGGCATCGCGCAGCTGTGGCGCGAAAAGGGCCGGCCGCGGCGCGACGCCGCGCGGATCTTCGCGCACCTCGCCCGCAAGAAGCCCGCCGCGGTGATCGAGTACCTGTTCCTGGCCGCACACCTGACCGAGGACCCCGGGCTGCACCCGCTCGGCGTCGAGGGCCTGTGCAACGCCGCGCTCGCCGGCAGCGCCGATGCGCGCGGCCGGCTCGCCCGGTCGGCCGACGACGCGGCGCCGGAGGTCCGCCGGCTGGTGATGGCATGCGTCGCCAACGGCCCCGATCCGGTCAAGACCGGCGCGGCGATCGCGATCAAGCTCGCCCGCGATCCGGACGGCGCGATCCGCAGCGACGCCGCCCGCGTGCTCGCGATGGCCGCCGCCAAGGGCAGCCGGGGCGCGGTCAACGAGGCGCTGGTCCAGCTGCTCGACGATCCCGATCGCGACGTCCGGCTGATCGCGATCCGCGCGGTCGGCGGGCTCGGCGGGGACGCGCCGAAGGCGTCCGCCGCGGCGATGGCGCGCATGTTCGAGCGCGGCGACCAGGCCGAGAAGCTCGCGCTGGTCCGCGCGGCGCGCCAGACCGGCGCCGGCGAGCTGATCGGCCTCGCGGTCGCCGACGGCTCGACGCGGGTCCGGATCGAGGCGGTCGACGCCGCGCTCGTCTCGGGCCAGCGCGCCGCCGCCACGCTGTCGGCCGCGCTCGCCGACTTCGATCCCAGCGTGCGCAAGGCCGCGCTCGAGCGGCTCGCCGCGCAGAAGGACAAGCTGGACCCTGCGGTGCTGGAGCGCACGCTCGCGCTCGCCGTGCGCGATCCCGACCCCGAGCTGGCGCAGCTCGCGCTGACCACGATCGCGCGGGTCGCCGCCAAGGACGCCGTGATCGCCCGGCTGCACCGCGCGCTGGGATCGCGGGCCGAGCGCGAGCGCGCCCAGGCTGCCGCCGCGGCGATCGGGCTGGTCGAGCGCGACGCGGCCGCCGGGGTCCAGCTGCTGGATCCGCTGATCGACGACGCCTCGCACGACGTGCGCGCCGCGATGTTGCCCGCGATCGCCGCCGGTTACGCCCGGACCCACGACCCCGACCAGCTCGCCGCGATCCTCGGCGACTCGGAGACCCGCGCGATGCGCCGGCTGGTCGCTGCGGCGGCGTTCGTCGTGCTCGCGCGCGGCGACAAGGGCCGGGCCGCGGCGGAGCCCGCGCTCGGCAAGCTCGTCAAGGGCACGGCCCCGATGGCGCGGCAGACCGCGCGGCTCGTGGCCGGCCTGGTCAGCAACAAGGCCGACGGCATGGCGTTCCTGCAGGAGCTCGTTCCATAGCCGATCTTCGCCGGCGCGCACTGCCGCATCGCGCGGCACGCCCGTCGGCGCCGGTGTCCGGGGGCCGGACTTCGCCCACTTGCCGAGCGAATCACAGCTTGCGACGGGGGTTTTGCAGACCAGCGTACAGCTTTTTGAACTGCTGATTATGTCGTTGTCTCGACCACCTCGCTCGACGAGGCCTCGTCGGGGCGCGGGGTGGCCGCATCGTCGATCGAGCCGTATCCTGTCGATGGGTGGAGCCGATGTCGTTGGATGACACGTCACTCGTCGGAAAGGAGTTCGGGAACTATTGCCTCGCCGAGGTGCTCGGCAAGGGCGGGACGAGCATTGTCTATCGCGGGGTCCACAAGTCGATCGGTAGCGAGGTCGCGATCAAGGTCCTGCGGCGGTCCGGCTCGGCGGCCATGGTCAAGCGGTTCTTCCACGAGGCGGTGGCGGCGAGCCAGATCCGCCACCCGGGGATCGCGACGGTGTTCGACTACGGCCACGCCGACGATGGCGTCGCGTACCTGGTGATGGAGCTGCTGCAGGGCGAGAGCCTGGGTGAGCGGCTGCGCCGCCGCGGCCGGCTCGATCCGATCGAGGCAGCGCGGTTGATGCGCCAGGTGTGCGGCGCGCTGATCGCGGCGCACGACGCCGACATCATCCATCGCGACATCAAGCCGCAGAACCTGTTCATCGTGCGCGACGCCGAGGTCGTCGGCGGCGAGCGCGTCAAGGTGCTCGATTTCGGCGTCGCCAAGCTGCTCGCGGGCGACGACCCGGCGGAGCCGGGCGATCGCAAGATGCTGCTCGGGACCCCGCTCTACATGGCGCCCGAGCAGTTCCGCGGCGGCCAGAACGGCGATCGCCGGACCGACGTCTACCAGATCGGTGCGGTGCTGTATCACCTGGTCACCGGCCGCCCGCCGTTCCGCGACGTCCGCGAGCGGATGCGGTCGGCCGCGGCCGGCGCGTCCGAGACCCGGCCCTCGCTCGACGGCATCCTGCCGGGGATGGACGGCGTGATCGTGCGCTGCCTGCAGCGCGACCCGGAGCGCCGCTACCCCGACGTCCGCGCGCTGGAGGACGACCTCCGCGGCTGCCTGTGGGAGCCGACGACCGCGACCGACCAGTCACCGACCGTGGTCCAGCGGATTCCCGATCTGCGGGCTCCTGATCCGCGCGACCGCTCGGCCGAGACTCCCGAGGTGCGCGGCGCGAACACCCTGGCGTCGGCGTCGGTCGCCTCGGCGTTCTTCCGTGCCGCGGATCTCGGGCGGGCGGAGCTCGGACAGTCGCGCATGTTCAAGGAGAGCGGCGAGTTCTTCCAGCAGGTGCGGCAGACGTTCGAGTTCTATCGCAAGCACCTCGACGAGGAGTATCGCCAGCTGTCGGCGCAGATCGAGAGCGCGCACCGGCTGTGGATCGCGTGCGTCGGGGTCGGCTTCCTGATCCTGATGGCGGGCCTGATCGCGGTGCTGCTCGGCGCGGTCGCCCAGGGCGTGGTGACCTCGTCGGCCTCGACCGTGATGTACTTCATCGTCCGCGTGTTCCAGAAGCGCGAGGACTACTATCGCCAGGAGAAGTCGCTCAAGGTCAAGTATCTGCAGTACGGCAACGACTGGCTGCTGTTGATCCAGAGCATCGAGGCGATCCCGGACGCCGCCGAGCGGCTGGAGGAGCAGCACCGCCTGGCGCGCGTCCTGCTCGACCGGATCCGGGGCGATCACGGATCCCGCGCGTCCCCGGCCGACGAGCCACCGCCGGCCGCGCGGCCCCGGACCGAGCGGCGGGCCGCGGGCTCGCGCAGGGCCGCCCCGCCGCCGACGCCCACGCCGCCGCCCTGACCTGGGGCCGCCCTGACCTGGGTTTGACGGCCAGGCGGACGAGTCGGATACGCCCGGGCCATCCGCGCGAAACCAACCCGCGGTAGCGTCGGGGCTCGACTCACCAAGGAGCGTCCCATGGCCCCCGCTGCTCGCTGCGCACTCGCGGTCTTCCTCACCCTCGGCTCGCTCGCCGGCATCTCCCGCCCGGCGCTCGCCGGCAAGCACCACGTGCTCAAGGCCTCCCCCGACGACGTCGCGTGGGGCTGGCTCGATCCGAAGGAGAAGCCGCGGCTGACCATCGAGTCCGGCGACACGGTCTCGATCGAGACCCTGATGCACGCGCGCGATCAGATCCACAAGGACGTCGACATGGCGCAGATCGTCGCGCTGCGCAAGGCCAACCCGGGCGGCGGCCCGCACTCGCTGACCGGGCCGATCTTCGTCACCGGCGCCCAGCCCGGCGATGTGCTCGAGATCCGGATCCTCAAGATCGTGCCCAAGAAGGTCGCCACCAACTTCAACCTCCCGGGCAAGGACTTCCCCACCATCGGCGCGCTGCCCGCCGACTTCCCCGACGGCTTCGTCCGCTACTTCGACATCGACGGCAAGACCCGCACCACGGTGTTCAAGCCGGGCATCACGATCCCGGTGCGGCCGTTCCCCGGCACGCTGGCGGTCGGCATCGATCCCGACGACCCGTCGCCGCGCAAGGGCGGGGTCAAGGACGACAAGCTCGCGCCGGTCAGCTCGCTGCGGCCGTGGAAGAACGGCTCGAACATGGACATCAACGAGCTGACCGCGGGCTCGACGATCTTCCTCCCGGTGTTCCAGCCCGGCGGGCTGATCTGGACCGGCGACTCGCACTGCGCGCAGGGCAACGGAGAGGTCAACCTGACCGCGCTCGAGTGCTCGTTCGAGGAGATCGAGCTCCAGCCGATCGTCCGCAAGGACCTCAAGCTGGCCTGGCCGCGGATCGAGACGCCGACCCACTACATCCTGGTCGGGTTCGACGAGGACCTGAACAAGGCGTTCACCAACGCGCTGCACGAGACCATCGACTTCCTGGTCGCCGACAAGGGCTTGACCCGGTACGAGGCCTACTCGCTGGCGTCGATCGCGGCGGATTGCCGGGTCAGCCAGGTCGTCGACGTCCGCAAGGGCATCCACTGCATGATCCCCAAGGCGATCTTCACGGGCCGCAGCAGCAAGTAGCGCCCGGGCGCGCGCTCCGCGGTAGCATGCGCCGCCATGAACGGTGCGCGCGCCCTGCTCCAGACCCTGGTCGACGCCGGCGTCCACGTCTGCTTCGCCAACCCCGGCACCTCCGAGATGCACTTCGTCGCCGCGCTCGACGACGCTCCCGAGATGCGCGGCGTGCTGGCGCTGTTCGAGGGCGTCGCGACCGGCGCCGCCGACGGCTACGCCCGGATGGCCGGCCGGCCCGCCGCGGTGCTGCTCCACCTCGGCCCGGGGCTGGCCAACGGCCTGGCCAACCTGCACAACGCCCGCCGCGCCCGGTCGCCGGTGGTCGCGATCGTCGGCGACCACGCCACCTACCACAAGCGGTTCGACGCGCCGCTCGAGTCCGACATCCAGTCCACCGCGCACAGCGTGTCCGGCTGGTACCGCGCCTCGCGCTCGAGCCGCGATCTCGCGGGCGACGCCGCCGATGCGGTCGCCGCCGCGCTCGGCCCGCCGGGACGGGTCGCGACCCTGGTGCTGCCCGCCGACGTGTCGTGGGGCGACGGCGCCGCGGTGGCCGCGGTGCGCCCGCCGCCGGCGCCGATCGCCGTGCCCGACGCGATCCTCGCCGAGCTCGCCGCCGTGCTGCGCTCGGGCGAGCCGGCCGTGCTGTTCCTCGGCGGCCGCGCGCTGCGCGAGCCCGGTCTGGTCGCGGCCGCGCGGATCGCCGCCGCCACCGGCGCCGCGATGCTGTGCGAGACCTTCCCGGCCCGGCTCGAGCGCGGCGCCGGGCTCCCCGCCCTCGATCGCCTGCCGTACTTCGCCGAGCAGGCCGCCGCCAGGCTCGCGCCGTACCGCCACGTCATCCTGGTCGATGCCCCGGCGCCGGTGTCGTTCTTCGCCTATCCCGGCAAGCCGAGCGAGCTGGTGGCCGCCGGCTGCACCGTGCACCGCCTCGCGTCGGGCGCCGACGACGTGGTCGGCGCGCTCATCTCGCTCGCCGATCGGCTCGGCGCACCCGCCGCGCCGCCGGTGGCCGCCGCCCGCCGACCCGCGCCGCCGACCGGCGCGCTCACCATCGAGGCCGCCTCGCACGCGATCGGCGCGCTGCTGCCCGAGGGCGCGATCGTCGTCGACGAGGCCCACACCTCGTTGCTGTTCCTGCCGAGCTCCACCGCCGGCGCGCCGCGCCACGACTGGCTCACCCTGACCGGCGGCTCGATCGGCATCGGCATGCCGCTGGCGATCGGCGCCGCGGTCGCCAGCCCGGGCCGCCGCGTGGTCTGCCTCGAGGCCGACGGCAGCGCGATGTACACGCCGCAGGCGCTGTGGACCATCGCGCGCGAGCGGCTCGACGTGACCACCGTCATCTACCACAACGCCGCGTACGCCATCCTCCGGCTCGAGCTCCAGCGGGTCGGCGCCGGCGCCGGCGGCCCCCGGGCGCAAGACATGTTCAGCCTGTCGCGCCCGGCGCTCGACTTCGTCGCGCTGGCCCGCAGCATGGGGATGTCCGCCGAGCGCGCGACCACCGCCGACGAGCTGGTCGACCAGCTGCGCCGCGCGCTGGCCGAGCCCGGCCCGCACCTGATCGAGGCGATGGTCCCGCCGATGGTGTAGCGGCCTGCGCGCGGCGCCGCTGCGATCGCCGGCGGAGTGGCTACTTCGCCTCCAGCTCCTTCTCCAGCGCCTGGACCTGCGCCTCGACGTTCTTGTCGGTGATCTTGGCCGTGGCGTTGTTCTCGAAGTCCTCCTCGGTCGGGACCGCGACCGCTGCGGCGCTGCCGCCGCCCGCCGCGCTGCCGCCGCCCGCCGCGCTGCCGCCGCCCACCGCCGCGGCGCTGCCGGCCGCCGTCGCGCTGCCGCTGCCCGTCGCCGCCGCGCTGCCCGAGCCCGCGGTTGCCACCGCGCTGCCCGAGCCCGCGGTCACCGCGGGGCTGTCCTTCTTGTTGCCGCAGCCGCCGAGCGCGAGCATGGCCGCGACGCCGACCGCCGTGATCGCTCGCCTCATGGCTTCCTCCCGAAGCTGTCGTGGAGCGCGGTCATCCGCGCCTGGTGGCGGTCGTCCTCGCGGCTCTGCGCGACCCCCATCCGGACCACCAGCTTGCCGTTGCCGGACAGCTCGGCGACCTCGCGCATCCGGCCGAGCTCGGCGGTCCGCTGCGCGTGCAGCGTCAGCTCGGCCTGGGTGTCGGCATCGGCGAGGAACGCGGCCTCCCACTTCGCGCGGATCTCGCGCTCGCGCCCGGCCCGCCGCTGCTCGCGCGTCTCGTCGAGCTCGCGGTGGTGCTGCTCGATCGCCGCCAGCCGCGCCGCGCGGTCCTTGGCCAGCTGCTTCTGGCGCCCCGCCCACGCCTGCTCGGCTTGCCGGCGCTCCTCGTCGGCGCGCCGCCGCGCCTCGGCCTCGGCGTCGTAGTCGGCGACCTCGAAGTTGCCGACCGTCAGGTCGCGGTGCCGGCCGGTGTGCAGCGACAGCGTCCCCGACGTGGCACCCGGCGGTACCGCCACCGCGATGCGCTCGGCCTCGACCTTGGCGCCCGTGACCTGCCTGCCGTTCCACATCACCGTCGTGTCATCCGGGAAGTTGCGACCGCGGATCACGATCCGGCTGCCGATCTTGCCCTTCACCGGCCAGTAGCTGCTCACGATCGGCCGATCCAGCTTCCATTCGCGGTGCTGTTCACCTCGATTGTCGGGCGGCGGCCCCGGCGGAGCCGGCGGTGCGGCGCCGTCGACCCAGCTGCCTTCGACGACCACCCAGCGATCGCCCTGGTGGTCCCAGCGCCCGGGGTTCCACCGCTTGCCGGGCTGCTCGCGCTCCCAGTGGCCTGGCAGCCAGTCCCACTTGCCGCCGCGCCAGTCCCAGCGCCCGGCCGCCCACACGTGGCCGGCGCGGGCCTCGAACTTCTCCGCGCGCGGCGACGGCGGCGCCTCGCGCGGATCGTCTCCCGGAGACGGTGGTGCCGGCTGCGGCGGTGCCGGCTGCGGCGGTGCCGGCTGCGGCGGTGCCGGCTGCGGCGGTGCCGCGCCATCGACCCAGCCGCCCTCGACGACCACCCAGCGATCGCCCTGGTGGTCCCAGCGCCCGGGGTTCCACCGCCTGCCGGGCTGTTCGTGTTCCCAGTGGCCGGGCAGCCAGTCCCACTTGCCGCCGCGCCAGTCCCAGCGCCCGGCCGCCCACACGTACCCCGCCCGGGCGTCGAACTTCTCGGCGCGCGGCGGCGGCGGCGGCTCGCGCGGAACGTCGCCCGGCGGTGGCGACTCGCGGCGGTGATCGCGGCCCGCCGGAGGCGGCGGTTCGCGATGATCTCGAGGGCCGGGTTGTGCGGAGCTGCTCGGCGCTCCCGCCGCGATCCCCGTCACGACGGTGACCGCCAGCAACCATGATTCAGCACGTCGCATGCGTTCTCCTTTGCTGTGAGCGTGACGTGGTCGTTCCGATGCGAAGCCGTGCCGATCCAACCAGTCTCCTGGTGCACGAACAATGGACCGAACCAGTCTTGCGGTCGCCTCTCGCTGGCGGATGGACACGAGCTTCTCGGAAGCCACCGCGTTCGACGCATCGGTCGCCGCCGTATTCAACGCGGCCGGTGCCTGCTGCATCGACGCTGCGGCGCGAAGCGGTCGAGGTCACACCCCGGAGCGGGGCACCGCCTCTGGCGACCCGTGATCCGCGAACGCGCCCGCGAGCATCTCGATCACGCTGGGCAGTGCGACCGGCTTGGCAAGGTACCAGACCCGGCGCGCCGTCAGCGCCCGCACGAGCCTGGGATCCTGCGCGTCGTATCCGGTGACCAGCAGGATGGGAAGGTCCGGATAGCGCTCGCGCACCGCGGCGAGCAACTCGGTCCCCGAGAGACCCGGCATCTTGACGTTGAGCACGATCGCGTCGGGCGGTTCGATCAAGGCCCGCGCGAGCGCGGCCGTGGCGACGTGCTCGCTCATCGCGGCAACGCCTTCGAGCCGGAGCAGCGCGGCCAGCGCCGCGGCCTGGTGTCGCTCGTCATCGACGACGAGGACGCGTCTCGCGAGCACGCTGGCGTGGCGGGTCCCCGGCATCCACAGACGATAACGCGAGCGCGGCGAGTTACAAACTCGAGGGAGGAGGGACGCGCAGCCTTTGCGCGGCCCGCGCCGTGCATGCAATTGCTTGCAATTGCCTTCGCTTGCCGTGGAGCTTTTTCATGCGTGGCTCGAGTCGCGTTCCGCCATCATGCGCGGTCATGGAGACGGAGACGCACGCCAGACCGTTCGTGGTGGCGCTGGGCGCATCCGCCGATGGGCTCGACGCGCTCGAGCGGTTCTTTGCCCACGTCTCGCCGCAGAGTGGCATGGCGTTCGTCGTGGTCCAGCACCTGGCGCGCGATCGCGACAGCCAGCTGGCCGACATCCTGTCCCGGCGCACGAAGCTGGCGCTTCACGCCGCCGCGCAGGGTGGACGTCTCGAGCCGGACACGATCTACCTGGTTCCGCCGAGCAAGACCGCGAGCCTCCGCGACGGCCGGCTCCAGCTTGCGGACCGTGGGCCCGGCCCGGCGGTCACCTTGATCGACCAGTTCTTCCAGTCGCTGGCGATCGACGCGCCCGGGCGATGCGCGGCGATCGTGCTGTCGGGCGCCGGCAGCGACGGATCGCGCGGGATCATCGACGTGCATGGCGCCGGCGGCCTGGTCATCGCGCAGGCGCCGGCGACCGCCGGGTTCGACGGGATGCCGCTCGCCGCGATCGACACCGGCCACGTCGACCTGGTGCTCGCTCCGGAGGACATGCCCGAGACGCTGCGGACGTACGTCGCGGACGGCATCGCGGAGCCTCACGCCGGGTCGGTCAGCAGCAGTGGGCTCGCGCGGCTCATCGGGCTGCTGTCCAGCACGTACAGCATCGATTTCTTCGAGTACAAGCTCCCGACCATCGTCCGCCGGACGGAGCGCCGCATGAAGGCGGCCGGGGTCACCGACATCGACGCCTACACCGCGCGGCTGGCGTCGGATCCGGTGGAGATCGACGCGCTGTATCACGATCTGCTGATCGGCGTCACCCAGTTCTTCCGCGACCGCGAGGCGTTCGACGAGTTCGCCAAGCTCCTGCCCGAGCTGTTGCGGGCGCTCGGCCCCGAGGACGAGCTTCGGGTCTGGGTCGTGGCGTGCGCGTCGGGCGAGGAGGCGTACTCGATCGGGATCCTGGTCCGCGAAGCGCTGGACGCACACGGGCTCGCGAACCCGGTGAAGATCTTCGCGACCGACGTTCACCGCGAGGCGCTGCGGGTCGCCGCGGCCGGCGTGTACGACGAGGCGAGCCTGGCGCTGCTCACCCCCGAGCGCAAGCAGCGCTGGTTCATCGACAAGGGCAGCGGGAAGCACCAGATCGCGCCCGCGATCCGGTCGATGATCCTGTTCGCGCCCCACAACGTCCTCCGGGACGTGCCGTTCAACCGGCTCGACCTCATCGCGTGCCGCAACCTGCTCATCTACCTGAGACCGAGCGCGCAGCGCCACGTGCTGGACGTGTTCCAGTTCGCTCTCGAGCCGCGCGGGGTCGTGTTCCTCGGATCGAGCGACTCGCTGTCGGAGCTCGGCAACTCGTTCCAGATCGTCGATTCGCACTGGAAGATCGTTCGCAAGGTATCCACGGCGTCGCGTCCGGTCCGCCTGGCCCGCACGGCCGCGCGGACCGCGCTGACTCCGCCGCGGCTCGATACGACCGTGGGGGCCAGCCGCCTCCTCGAGCCGAACCTGTTCGGGACCTACGACGCGCTGCTCGAGGCGCTGGTGCCGCCGAGCCTCCTGATCGATGCCCGCCGCAACCTGGTCCAGACGTTCGCCGGCGCGAGCAAGTTCCTGCGCGTCCCCGAGGGCCGGGCCAGCTGGAGCGCGATCGACCTGCTCGGCGACGATCTGCGCGTCGCGGTGACCGGCGCGCTCGAGCGCGTGTTCTCGGATCACGCGCCGGTGCACTATCGCGGCCTGCGCGCCGAGCACGGCGGCCAGGTCGATGTCGTGGACGTGACGGTCCGCGAGATCGTCAATCGCCGGACCGGCGAACCGAACGCGCTCGTCACGTTCGACACCGCGGTGGCGGCGCCGGGCCAGATCGAGCTGCCGCCGGCGGTCCCCGGCGACCAGCTCGCGCGCGACCAGGTCGCCGCCCTCGAAGGCGCGCTGCGGGCCGCGAAGGAGAACCTGCAAACGACGAGCGAGGAGCTCGAGGCCAGCAACGAGGAGCTGCAGGCCACCAACGAGGAGCTGGTCGCCGCCAACGAGGAGCTCAAGACGACCAACGACGAGCTGCAGGCGCTCAACCAGGAGCTGATCGAGGTGAACCGCGAGCTCCACTACAAGATCGGCGAGCTCACCGAGCTCACGGCCGACATGGATCTCCTGATCACCAGCACCCAGGTCCACACCCTGTTCCTCGACAAGGAGCTGCGCATCCGTCGGTTCACGCCGCTGATCGCCGAGGTGTTCCATCTCGTGCCGAGCGACCTCGGCCGCCGGATCGATGGCTTCAACCACGCGCTGCGGGACCCCGCGATCTACGCCGAGGCCCAGCAGGTGGTCGCCATCGGCGCGCCATTCGAACAGCAGGTCCGCGGCACCGACGACGCCTGGTACCTGCTCCGCATCCTGCCCTACCGCCGGGGTACGCTGATCGAGGGCGCGGTGCTGACGCTCGTCGACATCACCAGCCTCAAGCGCTTCGAGCTCGAGGCGCAGACCCGGCGAGATCAGCTGTCGAGCATCCTGGCCAATGCTCCGGATCCGGTCTGGATCCGCGACCGCGACGGCCGCTACATCGTCACCGACGACAGCTTCCGCAAGCTCACCGTCCGGGACCCGACCGGGCTCAAGCCCGAGCAGGTGTTCTCGGCCGACGTCGCATCGATGCTGACGCGCGATGATGCGCGCATCCTCGACCACGGGGTGACCGTGCAGGCCGAGGAGACGATCCCGACCCCGAGCGGCCCGCGCACGTTCCTGTCCGTGAAGTTCCCGATGACCGATGTCTCGGGGCAGCGCTGGGGCATCGGCGGGATCCAGACCGACGTCAGCGCCCTGAAACGCGCCGAAGCCGAGGCACGCGAGGCGTCGAACCGCCGCGATCACTTCCTGGCCACGCTGTCGCACGAGCTGCGCAACCCCCTGTCGGCGGTCCTCAACGCCGCGCGCGTGATCGAGCGCGGCGCGTTGCCCGCCGAGGACACCGCGAAATGGCACCGGATCGTCCTCGAGCGCGCCCAGCACATGACGCGGCTGGTCGACGATCTGCTCGATGTCGCCCGGCTCACCCAGAACAAGCTCGTGCTCAAGCGGGTGCAGCTCGATCTCGGGGCGACGGTCCAGGGTGTCGTGGACGAGATCGAGCCGGAGTTTCGCGACCGCGGCGTCACGTTGCGGCCGCGAGCCGACGACAGGCTCGTGGTGGCCGGCGATGCGACCCGGCTGCACCAGCTCCAGGTCAACCTGCTGACCAACGCCGCGCGCCATGCGTCCCCCGGCAGCGAGGTCAGCTACACGGTGCGTCGCGTCGGCGACTCGGCGGAGATCTGCGTGACGGACACCGGCTCGGGGATCGCCCCCGAGATCCTCGACAAGATCTTCGACCTGTTCGTGCAGGGCGATCGCCCCGGCTCGCGCGGCGGCGAGAGCGGGCTCGGCGTGGGGCTCGCGCTGGTGCGCAGGATCGCCGAGCTCCATGGTGGCACGGCCACGGCGTCGAGCGCCGGGATCGGGCGAGGCGCCGAGTTCCGGGTTCGCATCCCGCTCCTGATGCCCGCCGCACCGAGCGCGGTGCCGGGCCACGCCCCGGTGCCGGGCAAGCCGCGCACGGTGCTGCTCGTCGACGACGACCCGAGCAGCCGGGTCGCGATGGCCCAGCTGCTCGAGCTCGACGACATCGCGGTGACCACCGCGAACAACGGCCCCGAGGCCCTGGCGCGGCTCGTCGGCGGGGCGGCGCCCGACCTGATCCTGCTCGACCTCGGCCTCCCCGGCATCGACGGGCTCGAGGTGTGCCGTCGCGTCCGGGCGCAGCGCGGCGGAGATGCGCCGCTGGTCCTGGCGCTCACGGGGTTCGGCCAGGACTCGGATCGCGAGGCGACCCGGCAGGCCGGCTTCGACGGTCACCTGACCAAGCCGGTGGACGTGTCCGACGTGTACGCCGCGTACGCGCGTTGCCGGGCCGCCGGCGCGCGGGCGGCCACGTAGTCGGAAATCGTTCGATGCGTGGGCCGGCCCGGCCGTCTCACGGGGCGCACGCGGGCTGCGACGGGCGCGGCCGCGCGCCGTCAGGTTCGCCTGGCGCAGCGGCTCGCGGTCCATGCCGCATCCTGCGCCGGTCTGGCCGTGAGACGCTAGTGAGAACGGTGACTTAGACAATCAGCGTCGTCCAGGTGAACCTCGCCGGGACCAGGGGGCGCTTACGCGTTTTCCTAGGAAAAGGGCGGATGTCATCGGAGCTCATGGTCTCCCGACGAGCACCGAGCGGGCACGCACGATGCACACATCGCTCGCTGATGAAGACCTCCGAGCACCAGCTCTGGTCCCACGACACGACGCAGAAGTCCGCGTTCGTGGGCTACCAGCCGACCGATCACGATCCCGCCGCACAGCCGCACGTGGTGGACATCGACGCGACCGTCCGCGTCTCGGGCGGCGAGCTGAGGGTGCGGCACTGCCGGCTGCGCAGCCTGTCGCTCGGCGGTGCGTTGATCGAGTTCGACCGCATGGTCCCCGGGGCGCTGGTCAACCTGACGTTCAGCTTGCCGACGGTCGATGAACGGCTGTCACTCGACGCGGTCGTCCATGGCAGCTCGAAGGACGGGGTGAGCGTGCTGTTCGACAGCCTGCGGGCCTGGGAGGTCTGGGTGCTGTGGCGGTTCCTGGCGTCGCTCGAGGATGACGACCTGGATCTGGAGCCGACCGGGGAGTACCCGGTGCTGCCGCTGGCGGCGGCCGGGCCGTAGCGCTGGCCGTCACGCCTCCCGGTAGACCGTCCAGCGGCGGACGGTGACCGGGGCGGGCAAGGCCCTGGAGGTGTACGACAGGAGCTCGAGCTCGGCGCCTTGCTCGGCGAGGTAGTCGGCGACGCTCGGGGAGCGGTAGGTCGCCTCGCTCATCGCGATCTGATGGCCCTCGGCGAGCGCCTGGAGCTTGGCCGCGACATTGACGGTGCCGCCGAAGAAGTCGGCGTTGGCGTTGAGCCGCACGGCGATGCACGGGCCGGTGTTGAGCGAGATCCGGAGCCGGATCGGGGTATCGCTGCGGCCGGGGTGGAAGGCGGCGTGGATCTGGCGCGCGGCGCGGACGGCGTCGAGCGGGCTGGTGAACGAGGCCATCACGGCATCGCCGATGGTCTTGACCACCGCGCCGCGGTGGGTCGCGACGATCGCGAACAGCTCGTCGAAGTGCTTCTTGATCTCGACGAACGCGGCGGGGTCGCCGCGCGAGGTGTAGAACGCGGTCGAGCCGACGACGTCGGTGAACAGCAGGGTCTGCTCGCCGACGCCGAGCCGGACGTCGGCCGCGATGTAGTCCTCGGAGAACAGATCGCGGAACTCCTGGAAGCTCAGCAGCTGGCCGGCGCGCAGCGCATCGTCGCTCCAGGTCGCGCGCTCGACGCGGAACGCGGCGGGCTCGGCGGCGTGGTTGACGAGCTCGAGGGTGGCGCGCCGGGCCGCGGCGATCGCGGTGCCGGCGGGGTGGGGCGCCCACGCGACGGTGTCGGCGCCGGCGTCGCCGACGTCGAGGTACCAGCCGCCGTCGCGCTCGCGCCAGACCCGGTAGCGGCCGGGGGCGAGATCGGGGCGGAGCGCGACGCGCCCGCCGGGCGGGACGGTGTGCTGGACGCGGATGTGGTCCTTCCTGGCGGGCTCGGCGCTGCAGTACACCTGATCGGGGATGTCGCGGATCGAGGAGTGGACGCGGAACGTGACCTCGACCGACTCGGCGGTGTCGGTGGCGAACTCGACCTGGCAGGCGTCGCACCGCGAGTGCGCGGGGAGCTGGGCCAGGCTGGGGTTCTCGTCGCGGACGCCGCGGCAGTGCGGGCACACGGTGTCCCACGACAGGCTGAGCAGGCCGGCGCGGGTGGCGTGGAGCGCGACGCGCAGCAGGTCGTGCTCGGCGACGTTCCACGCCCGCGCGCGCTCGCGGATCTGGATCCGGTGAAGGTCGGGGTCGTCGCCGGTGCGCAGCCAGTCGATCAGCGCATCGACGCACGCCGCCGGCAGGCCGGCCGCGACCAGGGCGTCGCGCTGCACGCGCAGGCGCTGCTCGGCGGGCTCGGCGAGCACCGGCGGGGGCAGGCGGAGGGTGTCGGGGGGGGCGCGCCGGAGTCCATCGAGCTGGCGGGCGAGCGCGGGCAGCACGCGGCGGTAGGCGCGCTCCAGCGTGGGGAATCCGAGGCGCAGCGCGGCCGCGCCGAACGCGCCGCGCGGCACGGCGCCGAAGTAGAGGTAGACCCGCGTGCCGGCCCGGATCGGCTCGAGGCGGTGGATCGCGAACATCGCGCGCATGAAGCCGCGCTCGTAGATCCGCAGGCAGGTCAGCCACTGGTTGGCGACCCAGTTCCACGGGACTTCCAGCCACTCGTGGCGCACGCCGCCGTTGCGGGCGGTGCCCCAGCGCCTGCCGTCGCGCTCCTCGAACGTCATCTCGGCGGTGCCGAGCACGCGGTTCATCCGCGAGGTGTCGGCGATGTGCGGCCACAGCGCCTCCGGCGGGCCCGGGACGTCGAACACCCACAGCCGCTCGATCCGCTTGTCGGCGGCCCACGGCTCCGGATAGGGATGAAGCGCGAGCAGCCCGGCGGCGGTCATCGGCGCATCGTTGGATACCCCGACAGGGGTGCCGGCGGCGTTCCCTGGTAAGGTCGGAGCTGCCATGCCGTCGACAGTGTATCGCAGCTGCCCGCTGTGCGAAGCAACCTGCGGGCTCGCGATCACGACCGACGCCGGCCGCGTCGTGTCGGTGCGCGGCGATGCCGACGATCCGTTCTCGCGCGGCTACGTCTGTCCCAAGGCGGCGGCGCTCGCCGACCTGCACGACGACCCGGACCGCCTGCAGCGGCCGGTGGTGCGCGACGGCACCACCTGGCGCGAGCTGGCGTGGAATGACGCGTTCGACCTGGTGGCGCGCCGCCTCGGTGAGGTTCGCGCGGCGCACGGCCGGGACGCGATCGCGGTCTACCAGGGCAACCCGACGGTGCACAACCTCGGGCTCATGACCTACGGCCAGCTCCTGTTCGGCGCGCTCGGCACGCGCAACCGGTTCTCCGCGACGTCGCTCGATCAGTTGCCGCACATGCTCGCGGCGCTGCTGATGTTCGGCAGCCAGCTGCTGATGCCGGTGCCGGACATCGATCGCAGCGACCTGTTCGTGTGCCTGGGCGCCAACCCGCTGGCATCGAACGGCAGCATCATGACCGCGCCCGACATGCGCGGCCGGCTGGCGGCGATCCAGCGCCGCGGCGGCCGGGTGATCGTGCTCGATCCGCGGCGCACCGAGACCGCGGAGCGCGCCGACCGCCACCTGTTCCTGCGGCCGGGCAGCGACGCGGTGCTGCTGCTCGCGATGATCGACGCGGTGTTCGCGGGCGGGCCGGTCCAGCTCGGCCGGCCGCCGGTGACCGGGCTCGACGAGCTGCGCCGCGCCGCCGCGGCGTGGCCCGCCGAGCGCGCGGCCGCGATCACCGGGGTCGCCGCCGTCGAGATCCGCGCGCTCGCGCGCGCCCTGGCGACCACGCCGCGCGCGGTGCTGTACGGCCGGATCGGCGTGTGCGCACAGGAGTTCGGCGGGCTGGCGGCGTGGCTGTGCTACGCGCTCAACGCACTGACCGGCCACCTCGACGAGCCGGGCGGCCTGATGTTCACCACGCCGGCGCTCGATCCGGTCGCGCTCGGCGCGCTGGCCGGCCTCGGCCGCGGCGGGTTCGCGCGCTGGACCAGCCGGGTCAGCGGCAAGCCCGAGTTCAGCGGCGAGCTGCCGATGGCGGTGTTCGCCGAGGAGATCGAGACGCCGGGCCCCGGGCAGATCCGCGCGCTGATCACGAGCGCGGGCAACCCGGTGCTGTCGGCGCCGGGCGGGGCGCGGATCGAGCGCGCGCTCGCCGGGCTCGACTTCATGGTGTCGATCGATCCGTACGTCAACGAGACCACGCGGCTGGCGCACGTGATCCTGCCGCCGGCGTCGCCGCTCGAGCGCTCGCACTACGACGCCGCGCTGCTGGCGTACGCGGTGCGCAACGTCGCGCGCTACTCGCCGCCGACGTTCCCGCGCCCGGCCCACGCGCGCGACGACTGGCAGATCTGCCTGGCGCTGTGGCGGCGGCTCGGTGCGCCGGCGCGGCTCGGCCGGGCGGCCGGGGCGGTCGAGCGGCTGCTCGGCAAGCTCGGCCCCGAGCCGGTGCTCGATCTCGCGCTGCGCGTCGGGCCGCACCGGCTGTCGCTGCGCCGGCTGCGCGACGCGCCCCATGGTCTCGACCTCGGGCCGCTGGAGCGCCGGCTGCCCGGCCGGCTCGCCACCGCCGACCGCAAGGTCCACCTCGCGCCCATGGTCTACCTCGCCGACCTCGGCCGGCTGGCGGCGCGCCACGCCGGGCCGGGGCCGGCCGGGCTCGTGATGATCGGCCGCCGCCAGCTGCGCAGCAACAACAGCTGGATGCACAACAGCCAGCGCCTGGTGAAGGGCCCGGTGCGCTGCACGCTGCTGATCCACCCCGACGACGCGGCGGCGCGCGGCCTGACCTCGGGCCAGATCGCCCGGATCTCGACCCGGCGCGGCGCGATCGACGAGCGAAGCGAGTCGGGGGGGAGGGGCCCTGCCGGCTCCGCCGGCGGGGAGGGGGGCCTCCCCCTTTCGATCGAGCTGCCGGTCGAGGTCAGCGACGAGGTGATGCCGGGCGTGGTCAGCGTGCCGCACGGCTGGGGCCACACCCGCGGCGGCGTCCAGCTCCAGGTCGCGACCGCGCGCCCCGGCCAGAGCATCAACGACATCCTCGATCCGGCGGTGATCGACGAGCTGTCCGGAACCGCCGCGCTGTTCGGCCAGCCGGTCGACGTGGTCGCGGTCGAGGTGGCGGCATGAAGCCGAGCGCGCTGTTCGACCGGATCGGCCCCGCCGCGCTGCGCGCGGTGCTCGCCGACTTCTACGGCCGCGTGTTCGGCGACTTGATGATCGGCTTCCTGTTCCGCGGCAAGGACCGCCAGCACCTGATCGACCGCGAGTACGAGCTGACGGCGGCGCTGCTCGGCGCACCTGGCGTCACCTACACCGGCCGGCCGATGCGCGCCGCGCACGCCCAGCACGCGATCTTCGGCGGCCAGTTCGAGCGCCGGTTGCAGATCCTGCGCGAGACGCTGCGCGACCACGCGGTCGACCCCCAGGTCCAGCAGGCGTGGATCGACCACCAGCTCGCGCTGCGCCCCCAGATCACGCGCGATCGCGGCTCGGAGTGCGACGACACGGCCGCCGCCGCGCCCCGGCTCGCGATCGCTCCGCCCGGCGAGCCCGATCGGCCGATCAAGCTCGGCCGCAAGTAGCCGCCGCGCTCGCATCCCCAGCGGACGCAGCCGGACTACTTGGGCGAGCCGCCGTCGGTCTCGTCGAGCGCGCGATCGATCGCCGCGCCGAGCGCGGTGTCATCGACGCGCTTCGGTGCCGCCTCGTGCAGGGTCTCGGGCACGCGGTCGGCGCCGCGCGGCGCTGCCGTCGCCGCCCTGGTGTCCGCGGTCGGCGGTCTCACCGCCGTGGGTGCGGTGGGGTCGGCCCGCGACGTCGAGAACGGCGGGCTCTTGTCCTCGAAGATCGGGACGTCGACGGTCGGGGCCTCCGCACGGGCGGGCGCCGGTGCGGTCCGCCTGGGCTCCGGCACCGCCGCGTGAGGAGGCAGCCGGCTCGGCCCGGTTCGGCCCTCGGGCATCGGTGCCGGCGGCGGCATCGCCCGGCCGTGCAGGTGTCGCGCATCGGATCGGGACTCGGGTCGGGGCTCGGGCCTCGCCTCGGACTCGGTGTCGAACCGGTGATCGAGTGCCGTGCGCTCCGAGGTCGCGGGCCTGGCCTCCACCGCCGGTCGCGCCGGCGATCTGGATTCGACGGGCGGTCTCGCCGGCTCGCCGCCGAGCTGGAGCGGCGCGAACACCTCGCGCGCGTGCAGCGGCAGACCGTCGAGCCGCTTCCACAGGTCTGCGGTGGAGACGAAGATCTCCTCGCGTCGGTTGTCGCCGATCATCCGGCGCAGCACGAGCTCGCCCGGGCTTCGCGAGCGCTGGGCGATTCGCTGGACCGTGGGTGCGACCGCGGCGATCAACCGCTCGGCGAGCACCCGGGGATGCTCGTGCTGGGTGATCGGAACGCCGTCGATGTCGACCGACACCAGGCCGGTCCGATTGTCGCCGAGCGCGCGGACCGCGGTCTCCAGCCGCTCGACGAGCAGCCGCAGCGGCGGGCGGTTGCGCTCGTCGATCACGACCTCGCGGCCCGGCCCGCCGCCGCTGGGCTCGACGCTCAGGTCCCCGTTGCGCCGCGACGTGACGGCGAAGCCCGGCGCACCGGGCTCGGGCGCCCCGCGCAGCCGCACGGTGGTGGCGTCGCCGCCGACCGTCACGGTCGCCACCTGGTAGCGGCCGAGCTTTTGCGGCACGACCTTGTCGGACTTCTTCAGCCAGCCCGCGGTCTCGTGGGCATGCAGCTCGACGCCCTCTGCGATCTTCTCGACGCGCAGGTCGATCCCGAGCACCGAGCTCGCCGGGATCTCGAGCGATAGCACGGCCTCGACGCCGAACCCGGTGCGCTGGCGCATCGTCGCCTTGACCCCCGATGCCGTCCACGCCACCTCGAGGGCCTTGTCGGCGCCGGGCAGATCGTGGGCCCGTAGCAGCTTCTCGAGCACGGTCTTGGCGCGTCCCCGCTGGCGCTGATCCTGGCGGTCCATCTCCTCGCACTCGGCGGCCAGCGCGGCGCGGGACTGCGCCGTTTCCCGCTCCACCGCTCCCTGGATCGCAGCGGTGATCGCGGCGGCGCACCGGCCGACCGGCGTCGACGGCTGGTCGCTGGCCATCGGGCCGACGACCTGCGTCGCGCGCTTGCCCAGGTCCTCGACCGCGGCCACCACGGACACGGTCTCGAGCTCGCGGGCGCGCCGGTCCTCGACGGTGACCCCGAGCGTGACCTCGCACTCGGCCATCACGACGGCGCAGTCGATCACCTCGCGCAGGAATGCCAGGTAATCGAACTCGAGGTCCGACTCGGTGGAATCGCCGAACAGATATCGCACGGGGGCCTCCGCGTGCATCATACATGCACGCGGCGGTGGCTCGACAGAATTGGGCCTCCCCGGGGCCGGCCAGCCCCCACATGCTCCGACCAGGCTCTCCGACCACGGCCACTCCGGCGATCTCGCACCACCGCGTCGTGCCACGCGCTGGACCGGCGGCGCGACGCCGTTGTGAGCGTTCCGGCGCTGCGCGCGGCTACGGCGGGACCGGCTTCGCGCGCTTGCGGTCCTGGAACGCCCGGAAGTTCGCTTCGTCCCATCGCTCGCAGTCCTCGTCGGCCTCCTCGATCGAGCGGTACTTGTGAACGCCTGGCGGAAATTGACGGGGGCAGACCCGGTTCGAGAAGTCCCATACTCGAGCAATGGCAAGCGGCAGTTGGGGATCGTTCCGCTCGTACCACAGCGTATCTTCCATCTCGCTCACGTGGCGGAACTTGCGAACTGGCATGTCTCACTCCTTCAGACCGAAGCGCCGAGCGATCCGTTGGGCATCGCCCCAGTCTTTCGGGCGTATGGTGCCCTTCTTCATCCGATAAAGCGTCTCGGGTGTCACCGTTGAAACCGTGAGTCCTTCAAACTCGACTCGCTCGGATGCAAGGCTGGCGAAGTCGAACAGCTCTCCGAGGCGGGTGAGGATGTCGATGTGGAACTTCCCCGATGGGGGAACGTACTGGACCGCTGGATATTCTCCAAGCAGGTCTTCCGAGGTGATGTCATCGATACACGGATCGTCGAACACCGACCGCAACGCCGCCTTGAGCCGTTCGAAAGCCCTGCCGTCACTCCAGCGGCGGCGGGACGCGCATCCAGGCGCGCGCGGCGAACACGATGACCTCGAGGGCGAGGGTCAGCGCGACGTTGATCGCCGCGCACGCGACGGCGACCAGCGCCGCGGGGATCAGGACCAGCCACACCGGACCGGGCAGGTCGACGTAGGGCGGCGGGAAGAACGCCCAGAACAGCCCGGCGGCGACCATGGTCGACATCAGGCCGGTCCACGCGATGCCGTTGGCGGCGGCGAGCCGCTCGCCGAGGCTGGGCTGGTTGCGCAGCACCCACAGGCTGGCGACCAGCTGGACCGCCATGCTGATCACGCCGTAGCGCAGCATCTGGCCGGCGAGGTGGCCCTGCGCGGGGAGCAGCGACGGCGAGAACCGCTGGCCGAGCGTGGCGAGCAGGCCGAGGTAGACGACGAAGAACGCGGGGACCGAGACGATCAGGACGCGGCGATCGAGCCGCAGCACGCGGCGGCGGATCAGCAGCACCGCGAGGCCGCCGGCGAGCAGCGCGCCCCCGGCGACCAGGGCGATCCGCTCGGCGCGGTGGGAGCGGACATCGTCGGCGGCGCTGGCCTCGGCGGCGCGGACGATCGCGCCGGTCGCGGCGAGCCGCAGCTGGTCGGCGGCGGTCCGGCGGGCGCGTGCGGCGCCGTCGAGCGCGAGCAGCTCGGTCAGCGTGCGGCCGAGGCCGTGGCCGGGCGCCGGCAGGCCGAGCAGGGCCGACACGGTCGGCGCGAGGTCGATCAGCCGGGCGTCGAGCGCGGTGGCGCCCGGCCGGATCCCGGCGCCCGCGGCGACCAGCGGCACCGCCAGCACCTCGGGCTCGACGCCGCCGTGGCCGCCGCGGCCGGTGTGGCCATGGTCGGCGGTGACGATCACCGCGTCGCGCGACAGGTCGACGCGGGCGAGCACGCGAGCGACCGCGCGATCGGCGATCACCGCCGCGTCGCGGTACTGCGGGCTGTTGCCGCCGTGGGCGTGGCCCGCGGCGTCGACCGCGCCGACCAGCAGGATCACGAGGTCGGCGTGGCCGGCGGCGAGCGCGCTGCCGGCCTCGCTGAACCCGCCGGGCCAGGGCGCGTAGCGCGCGTCATCGAACGGCGACGCGAGGTCGGCGTCGGGCGCGCGGATCCCCGGCAGCGCGCCGGGCTGCTCCAGGCTGTCGAGGTCGGGCGCGGCCTCGGCGCCGGGGTCGCCCGCCGCGCCCGCGGCCTGCAGGCCGCCCGCCTGAACATCGAGCTCGCCCGGCGCCGGCGGTGGTCCATGGCCCTGGCGGCGCAGAAACAGCCGCGGCAGGACGTCGTAGTCGGTCGCGGTGGCGACGCGCAGCCCGGCCGCGTGGGCGCGGTCCATCAGCGAGTCGAGCTGGACCGGCGTGGCGTGGTGGTTGGTGCGCACCCCGCTCGCGTGCGGCGGGACCCCGGTCAGGATCGACACGTAGTTGGGGCGCGACCACGTCGGGTAGTGCGACGTGGCCTCGCCGTCGACGCCGCGCCGGCGCAGCTCGTCGAGGAACGGCAGCTCGTACGAGCGATCGAGCCGCAGGCCGTCGATCACGACCAGGAACACGCGGCGGGCGAGCCGCGGGGTCGCCGGATCCTGGATCGCCGCCGGATGGCGGGCGAGCGCGGGTTCGACCTGGTCCAGGTCGTACATGAACGAGGCACCGGCCAGGCCCGCCTGCACCGCGCCCGCGCCGCCGAGCATGAGCAGGGTGAGCGCCGCCGCCACGACCTGGCGCGTCGGCGCGGTCCCCGGGGGCCTGTGCCACGACCTCATTCCTAACTCTAGCGAGCTCCGCGCGGCTCGCCATGCGAGGATCTCGGAACTGGACGCCGCGCAGGCCGCGCGAGGGTCCGCGGCGACACGAGAGACGCTCAGGCCGGTGCGCGGTCCGCGTTGCTGGTCGAGTGCTCCGCGATCACTGCCTCGGTGGTCAACATGAGCGAGGCGACCGACGCGGCGTTCTGGAGCGCGACGCGAACGACCTTGGTCGGATCGATGATGCCGGCGGCGATCAGGTCCTCGTAGCGATCGGCCGCGGCGTTGTAGCCGTAGCCATCCGTGCCGGCGCGGACCTTGTTGACCACGACGCCGGCCTCTACGCCGCTGTTCTGCGCGATCTGCCGGAGCGGCTCCTCGAGCGCGCGCCGGATGATGTTCACGCCGTAGCGGCGATCGTCGTGGAACACCATCGTGGCCAGCGCGGGCGTGCAGCGAATCAATGCCACGCCGCCGCCTGCCACGATGCCCTCCTCCACCGCCGCCCGCGTCGCGTGCATCGCATCCTCGACGCGCGCCTTCTTCTCCTTCATCTCGACCTCGGTGGCGGCGCCGACCTTGATCACCGCGACACCTCCGACCAGCTTGGCCAGCCGCTCCTGCAGCTTGTCGCGGTCGTAGTCGGCCGTGCAGGCCTCGATCTCGCGGCGCAGCGTCTTCACGCGCGCGTCGATCGCCGCCTTGGCACCGCCGCCCTCGATGATCGTGGTCGCGTCCTTGTCGATCGTGACCCGCTTGGCGCGGCCGAGGTCGGCGAGCACCAGGGTCTCGAGATCGAGCCCCAGATCCTGGGTGATCGCCGTGCCGCCGGTCAGCGCGGCGAGGTCCTGGAGCATCGCCGTGCGCCGATCGCCGAAGCCGGGAGCCTTGATCGCGCAGACCTGGAGCGTTCCGCGCAGCTTGTTGACGACCAGCGTCGCGAGCGCCTCGCCGTCGATGTCCTCGGCGATGACCAGCAGCGGCTTGCTCTGCTTCGCGACCTGCTCGAGGA
>JBGQCL010000076.1:0-31538 GCA_041495365.1 Kofleriaceae bacterium
AGGCGGCGATCGCGCTCGGCAGCGGGTCGGCCGCCGGCTCGGCGGGCCCGGCGGCGCCGTCGGGCCCGGTCGGCACGCGGCGGGCCGGCGCGGAGCCCGGCGCGGCGGCGAGCGCCTCGCGCACCAGCGCGCGGGTCGCGCGGCGGCGCGGCGCGATCAGCCAGCGCGCCCACAGCTCGCGGGCCGACGGCGCGCCGGCCGCGCCGGTGTGGCGCGCGGCGATGCCCTCGAGCAGGAAGCCGAGCGGCGTCGCCGGCCACGCCGCGCGATCCGGATCGCACAGCTCGTTCCACGCGCCGCGCTCGGCGGCGTCACACGCGAGCCACTCACCGGCGAGCTCGCGCACGGCCGGGTGATCCTCGACGATCATCGGCAGCGAGCGCAGCAGGGCGCGCGCGGTGGCGGCGTCGCCGCGCCCGGCGGCGCGCAGCGCGGTGGCGGCGATCTCGGCATCGCCGAGCGGGCGGCGGGCGTCGCGGCGGGCGTCGACCCAGGCGGCCGCCGCGGCGTCGCGGCTCGCCCATGCCGCCACGCACAGCGCGAACGCGGCCGGATCCGGGCCGGGCCGGCTGTACAGCGCGACCCGGTAGGCCACCCGGTGCCAGCCGGCGGGGACCGCGACGAACCGGATCAGCGCGCCGGCGACCACCGGCACGACGAGCACCGCGGTCATCGCGAGCGCGAGCCACCACAGCGACAGCCACCACAGGAAGCCGATGAACGCGGCCGCCAGGACCAGCATCGCGGCGGTGGCGGCGCCGGCGACGGCCGACCACAGCACGTAGCGCGCGGTGCGATCGCGGCGCCGGGCGTCGATCGCGGCCCCGCGCAGCCACTGGAGCACGAAGTACGGCAGCGCGGCCAGGCTCCGCACTCAGGGCCTCCAGCCCAGCGCGCGGCGCAGGCCGTCGCGGGTCCTGGGCGCGGCGGGCGGCGGCGGTGGCTCGGCGCGGTGCGGCGGCGCGTGGCGCGCCCACAGCTCGGCGACCAGCCGCTGGTAGGGGTCGCGCAGCGCGGCGACCGCCGCGCGCACCAGCTCGGGGGTGCGCGGCCGGGGGCCCAGCGGCGTGGCGTAGGTCGCGGCGTCCGCGAACCCGAGCTCGAGCATGCCGAGCAGCTTCTGGGCCTCGCGCTCGACCTCGATCCGGCTGGCCTCCGGCGACAGCCCGAGCACGAAGAACGGGTTGTCGGCGAGCCTCATCGTACCGCGCACAGCGCTCACCGCACCCCCGAGTCGAAGCCCTTCTTGCGGGCCTCGCTGCTCTCCGGCAGCAGCTGCCACAGCGCCTTGACCACCCGGCGCAGCTCGGCGTTGTCGCTGCGCGCGATCGCGGCCTTGCCCTCGGTGACCAGCCGCTGCGCCGCCGGCAGGTCGCGGCACTTGCTCATCTCGGACGCGGCGTCCTCGAAGTACCACTCCCAGGCCTCGGGCGTGCGGTTGAACGCGGCGTTCGACAGCCGCTGGGCGAGCCGCATCTGGCGCTCGAGCTCGGCGGCGTCCTTGTCGCGCCGCGCCTTGTCCATCGCGGCGAGCACGTCCTGGAGCAGCGAGCGCTCGGCGTCGCTGCCGTGCATGCCGATGGTCGACGACGCCGTGATCGCCGCGTGGCGGGCCTGGTGGTCGAGCTCGGGCCACTTGCGCGCCAGGTCGGCCTCGGCCATCGTCGCGTCGACGTCGAGCAACGCGCGCCGCGCGCGCTGGGCCGCGTCGGCGTCGCCGCCGTGCGCCGCGTCGATGTCGCGCTCGGCCTCCGCCAGCCGCGACTCCAGCCGGTCGAGCTTCTCGATCACCTGGCCCAGGCCGTGGCGGAACGCGTCGGTGCGCAGCTCCATCAGCTGGCGGCGCAGATCGCGCAGCGCGGCGTCGAGCGCCTCGGGCGCGGCATCGGGGACCAGCAGGTGCGCGACGTGCTCGAACATCTGGCCGATCCCCGGGACCAGCGCGCGCGCGGCGAGCCGGCCGCCGCGGTCGAGCTCGATCGTGACCTCGACCGCCGATCCGGTCGGCACGGTGTCGATCACCGCGTCGCCGCCGATGTCGAGCGTGCCGACCAGCCGGCACAGGTGGGCCTGGCTGAGCTCGCCCTGGACGATCGGGATCCGCAGCACGCTGTCCGAGCTGCCCCTGGCGACGGTCTCGACCGTGTGGTGGGTGAACGTCCGGCGGGCGGGCAGGGGCGCGCCGCGCTCGAGATAGGTCTGGACGTGGCCGTTGGCGAGCGCGACGCCGAGCGTGCGCGACAGCGGCGGGTCGCCGATCGTCAGGCCCTGGACGATGGTCAGCGCCGGCGGGCTGACCACGACGACCTCGCCGGCCGCGCCGCGCGCCTCGATCTGGAACGTGCACGCCCGCCGCGGCAACAGCGCCACCGTGGTCAGCCAGGTGCCGTCGGGGTTGACCGTGGCGTCGGCGCTGCTCCAGGTCTCGTCCCGGGGGGATCCGGGGGCGGAGCCCCCGGATGTGCGCACCAGCCGGACCCGGGCCGGCGGGTCAGCGCCGACGAACTTGCCGACCACGTGTGGGGTCAGGTCCGACGACACCGCCGGGTACTGCAGCCAGACCTGGCGGCCGGCCGGCATCGCGACCGGCGCGGCCCGGCCGTCGAGCCCGGCGGTCGCCGCGTACAGCGCCGCGCCCTGCGCGACCAGCGTCATCGGATCGTGGCCCTCGGCGATCGCGGTCTCGAGCCGCGCCGCGACCCGCGCGCGCACCATCGGCATCACGGTCGGCCCGCCGACCAGCACCAGGCGGCCGAGCTGGCCGGGCGCGAGCCCGTGCGAGCCGAGCAGCCGGACGCAGACATCGACCGCGCGATCGACTAGGGGCGCGGACAGCCGCTCGACGGTGGCGCGATCGAGCTCGAGGTCGACCTCGACGTCCCGGCCGTCGATCACCAGCGGCTGGGCGAGCGTGATCTGCGCACGCTCGCCGCGCGACAGCTCGATCTTGGCGTCCTCGGCCGCCATCCGCAGCGTGCGCAGCGCGCCGGCGTGCTCGGGGTTGTTGCGCCGCGGCACCACGGACAGCCGCGACGCCAGGTGCTCGGTGATCGCCCAGTCGAAGTCGCGGCCGCCGAGGAAGTTGTCGCCGTCGTGGCCGACCACGCGGAGCAGGCCATCGCGGGTCTCGAGCAGCGAGGCGTCGAACGTGCCGCCGCCGAGGTCGAACACCAGCCAGCTGCCGGCGCCGTCGCCGTCGGCCCGCCAGCCCGCGGCGAGCGCCGACGCGATCGGCTCCTGGAGCAGCTCGACCCGCGCGAACCCGGCCAGCCGCGCGGCCTCGGAGGTCGCCGCGCTCTGCGGCAGCTCGAACAGCGCAGGCACCGAGATCACCGCGCGCTCGATCGGGGCGCCGAGCTGGTCGGCGATGTCCTGGCGCAGCGCCTTCAGGATCTCGGCGGACAGCTGCTCGGGCGTCCGCGTCGTCCCGGCGGCCGGGAACTCGATCGGCTTGCCGGTGCCCATCAGCCGCTTGAACTCCGCGGCGGTGTTGGTCGGATCCTGCTCGAGGAACCGGCGCGCCCGCGTGCCGACCGTCGCCCGGCCCTGCTTGTCGAGCCGGACGACCGACGGCGTCATCGTCGCGCCCTGCGCGTTGCGCACCACGCTGACCCGCTCGCCGTCGAACACCGCCGCGGCGGAGTTGGTCGTCCCCAGGTCGATCCCGACATACAGAGGCGTATCTGGCACCCCGCCAGCATAGCCCGGAAACCGGGGTGCGCCGCCGGCCCGGCCGGCGCCAGGCCGCCGCCGCCGCGCTACACTGCTCGACCGTGACCACGTCGGACCGCGCCCCGGCCGCGGGCTGGCAGCGCCGAGCCGGCGCGTGGGTCGTGGCGATCACCGTGCTGGTGTTCGCGCCGACGCTCGCGCTGCGCCGGGTCGCCTATGACGATCCATGGCTGTGGAGCGATACGAGCCCGCTGCGCGCGCCGTCGATGGCGGTCGTGCGCCACGTCTGGCTCGAGCTCGACGCGCGCGCCCGGCACGACCTCGGCACCGAGTACCTGCCGGTGCGCGACATGGTGGTCGCCGCCGACATGGCGGTGTGGGGCGGAACCGAGAGTACGACCGAGCGCGGACCGCACGCGACCCAGCTCGCGCTCTACGCGCTGAGCGTGCTGGGGCTCGGCGGCCTGCTCGTCCGGTTCGGCGTGCGGCGCGACCTGGCGTGGCTGGCGGCGCTGCTGTGGGCGATCCATCCGATCCACGTCGAGTCGGTCGCCTGGCTGTCCGAGCGCAAGGGCGTGCTCGCCGGGCTGCTCGCGATCGCGTGCGGCCAGGCCTGGATCCGCTACCGCCGGGGCGGCGGATGGGGCTGGGTCGTCGTCGGGGCGGCGGCGGCGGTCGCCGCGACCTGGAGCAAGGCGCCCGCGATGTTCGCGCCGGCGGTGTTCGCCGCGTGGGATCTGCGGGTCCTGCCGGCGGGGCGGCGGCGCTGGATCGCGATCGCGGCGATCGGCGGCGCGGCCGCGCTCGCGGCGATCCCGGTCGTGGTGGTCGCGCGCGGCGCCGGCGTGGTCGGCAACGAGTTCGCGATCGCGCCCGACGGCCGGCTGACCAGCGCGCTCGGCGCCCTGGGCCACTACGTCGAGAGCCTGGTGCTCGCGCGGCCGCCGTCGCTGTCGTACCCGATCCAGACCGCGGGCGCCGGGCCGCTCGAGCTGGTGCTGGGCGCGGCCGCCGCGATCGGTTCGCTCGCGCTGGCGATGGTCCCGCGCGGGCCCGGGCGCGCGTGGCGGCGCGCGGTGCTGGCGTGGACGTGGATCTGGTTCCTGCCGATCAGCCACCTGCTCGCGGTGGTCCACATCGTCGTCGCGGACCGCTTCGCCTACCTGTGGAGCCTGGGCGGCTGCGCGGGCGCCGCCTGGCTCGTGCTGCAGCTGCGCGGGCCGGCCCGGCTGGCGGTCGCCGGCGCGCTGGTGTGCGCGCTGGGGGTCGCGTCGCTGCGCGCCGAGGCGGCGTGGACGTCGTCGATCGAGCTGTTCCGCCGCGGTCTGGCCGCGAGCCCGGGCGATCCGGTGGCGTGCCAGCGGCTCGCCGGCGAGCTGTTCCACGCCGGGCAGCGCGCCGAGGCGCTCGCGGTGATCGATCGCGGCCTCGCCGTCCACCCCGATCACCCGTACCTGCTCGCCGACGGGGCGCGGATGCTCGCGGAGCTGCACCGCCCGGCCGAGGCCCTGGTGCGGTCCGAGCGCGCGGCGCGCAGCGGCCACGCGAGCACCCTGGCGCTCCATGCCGAGCTGCTCGCCGCCACCGGCCGGCGATCCGAGGCCGCGGCGTTCGCCGAGCGCGCTGCCCGGCGCCGGCCCGAGATCGCCGCCTACACCGAGGCGTGGGTCGAGCTCCTGCTCGCGCTCGGGCGCCGCGATCAGGCGGAAGCCGTGGCCCGCGAGCGCCTGGCCCGCGATCCCGGCCCGGCGAGCGTCCGGCTGCTCGGCCGCGTGTTCAGCGCGGGCGCTGAACGCCAGCAGTAACGATCGGCGCCGAGCGCTGGCGCTGACGGCTAGCGCTGACGGCTAGCGCTGACGGCTAGCGCTGACGGCTAGCGCTGACGGCTAGCGCTGACGATAGACGATGAAGCCGCGCGTCGGATCGTACGGCGACACCGCGACGGTGACGCGGTCGCCGAGCACGACGCGGATCCGGTGGCGCCGGACCTTGCCCGCGAGCTTGGCCAGGACCTCGTGGCCGTTGTCGAGCTTGACCCGAAAGTTCCCGCCTTTCGCGATCAAGATGACTTCGCCGTCGAGATGTACCAGCTCTTCTTTGCTCACAGTGTCCTCTTGGAGTCCGATGATATCGGGGCCTTGGATCTCACGCTCGTGGTTGGTGGGTCCCTTGGTTAGCACTATCCGGGCGCCAGGGAAAGCGCTCCGGAGCCAAGGGTGATCTACCCTGGCGCCGTGGACCGAAAGCCGCCTCGCGCCACCAGCGACGAGATCGCCCTGTACATTCGCACGTACTACTCGCTGCTGCGCTCGAGCGGCGACGTCCGGGTGCGCGCGTTCGAGGAGGCGCACCTGTTCTCGCGCTCCAGCCTGCACCTCGGCGCCGAGTCGTCGGAGCCCGATCTCGCCGCGTTCGCCTACTCGGCCGGCCGGCTGCCCGACTGCATGCCGCGGATCCGCCACGTCGTGCTCGGCCAGTCGCACCACCAGTTCGACCACGCCGGCTACGTGGTCGACCGCTGGACCGTGGTCCGGACCCGCGGCCGGCGCCGCCCGCTGCGCTGGGACGGCGGCGACACGCTCGCGGCGTTCATCGCCTCGGCGTCGGACATCGACGACTTCGTCCCGATCCTCACCGCCTACCAGATCGAGTGGAACAAGCTGCGCGATCGCCTGCTCAACGCACGGCTCACCGACGTCGGCGATGACGCCGCGCTCGCCGCGGCGCTCGGTGGGCCAGAGCCGGTCGCCCGGCTGCGCGGCGCGCTCGGGCCCAGGTCCAGCGACATCCTGCGCGACGTGCTCGCCCACGACTGCGACCTGTTCGTGCGCCTGCTCGACGGCTCGTTCCGCGAGTACCAGCGCTCGGCGCAGCGCTGGTACCAGGCGATCGCCCCGACCGTGCCGGGCGACCGCCCGGTGTACTTCGTGTCGTCGAACAGCCATTCGCTGGCCAACCTGCTCGGCGGCTATGCCCGCCACCACCGCGACGAGATCCTCGCGTTCCTCCGCGCGCGCAACGTCGAGGATCTCGCGCCGCGCTACGACGAGGCGGTCGCGCGCGGCGACCAGACGCTCGCGACCAACATCCTGTACTACTCGCTGCGCGCCTACATCCACGGCGAGCCGAGCCGGATGAGCCACGTCCAGGAGTCCGACGCCGCCGCCGGGATCCGCGTGATCCTGTCGCCCGGCCGGATCGACGTCGACGCCCAGGTCATCGAGCTCGCCCGCCTGCTCCCCGACGCATTGGACCCGCGGATCCGCCTGCCCGGGATCGAGCGGCTGCGCGACAGCCGCGCCGTGATCATCAACATCGATTACCCGCTCGGCATGGCCGCGTATCACCACCTGTCGGCGGTCACGCTCGGCGTCGACGAGCTGCGCGGCATCTACGTCATGGGCAAGGCGGCGACGCTCAACGGCCGGATCGGCGACGTGATGATCAGCAAGGTCGTGCACGACGAGCACTCGTCCAACACCTACCTGTTCCGCAACGCGCTGACCGCAGCCGACGTCCAGCCGTTCATGCGCCACGGCACCGTGCTCGACAACCAGAAGGCGCTGACCGTGCGCTCGGCGTTCCTCCAGAACCGCGAGTACATGGACGTGTTCTATCGCGAGGGCTACACCGTCATGGAGATGGAGGCCGGACCGTACCTGTCGGCCGCCTACGAGATCGCCGAGCCGCGCCGCCACCCCAAGGACGAGATCGTCTCGCTGGTCGATCAGATGTCGTTCGAGCTCGGCGTGATCCACTACGCATCGGACACCCCGTACTCGCGGCGCCAGAGCCTGCTGTCCAAGAGCCTGTCGTACTTCGGGATGGAGAGCACCTACGGCGCCGCGGGGGCGATCGCGCAGCGGATCTTCAAGAACGAGCTCGCGAGGCTCGGGTGACCGGGCGCACCGCCGGCGACACCGTCGTCATCGGCGCCGGGGTCTCGGGGCTGTCGTTCGCCAACTGGTGGCGCGAGCGCCACCCCGGGGCCGGCGTCGTCGTGCTGGAGGCCGAACCGGAGCCCGGCGGCTACTGCCGCACGGTGGTGCAGGACGGCTTCGTGTGGGACTACTCGGGCCACTTCTTCCACTTCCGCGACCCGTCGATCGAGGCCTGGCTGCGCGCCCGCATGCCGGGCCACGAGGTCCGCACCGTGGTCCGGCGCAGCGCGATCCGCTGCGCCGGCCGCGACATCGACTTCCCGTTCCAGAAGCACATCCACCAGCTGCCGCACGACGACTTCCTCGACTGTCTGGTCGAGCTGTACTTCCGGCCGGCCGGCGACGGCCCGCCGCGCTCGTTCGGCGACATGCTCTACCGCCGGTTCGGCAAGGGCATCACCGAGCGCTTCCTCCGGCCGTACAACGAGAAGCTGTACGCGACCGACCTCGACCGGCTGGACGTCGGCGCGATGGGCCGGTTCTTCCCGCACGCCGACATCGCCGACATCATCGCGAACATGCGGCCGCGCCCGCCGGGCGCCCCCGCCGAGGGTTACAACGCGACCTTCACGTACCCCGCCGGCGGCGCGGTCCAGTACGTCCACGCGCTGCTTCGCGATCTGCCGCCCGGCGCCGTGTCGTGCGGCGAGCCGGCGATCGCGATCGATCTCGCGGCCCGCGAGGTCGCCACCCCGCGCCGGCGCCTGCGCTTCGACCGCGTGGTGTCGTCCGCGCCGCTGCCTTGGCTCGCGCGGCTGTGCGGCATCGCCCACGACCCCGCGGTGTTCTCGTCGAACCAGGTCGCCGTGTTCAACCTCGGCTTCGATCGCAAGGGTGCGCGCGACGTGCACTGGATGTACTTCCCGGACCCCGCGATCGCGTTCTACCGGGTCGGCTGGTACGACAACATCCTGCCCCCGCGGCCCGGCGCACCCGACCGGATGAGCCTGTACGTCGAGATCGGCGCACCGGGCGGCGCCGTGCTCGACGAGCGTGCCCAGCTGGCCCGCGTGCTCGACGACCTGCGCCGCGAGCGCATCGTCACCGATCACCAGCTGGTCTCGCATCACCACGTCGTGCTCGACCCCGCCTACGTCCACATCACGCAGGCCTCGATCGCCGAGGCCGCGCGGATCAGGGCCGAGCTCGCCGCGCACGGCGTCCACCCGGTCGGCCGCTACGGCGGCTGGACCTACTGCTCGATCGAGGACAACATGCTCGAGACCCGGGCGCTGGCGTACCACCTGTGAAGCTCGGCGGCCGGTCGCGATCGCCGTCCCGGGCGTGACGCTGTGATGGAACTCAGTCGTTGATGTAGTGGCAGTCCCTGCAGTTGCTGCCGCCGTCGCACTGCTCGCCGAACGCCTGCTCGACGATGCCGTCGCCGCAGTACGGCGCGACCGCGCACGCCGGAGTGCACTGGCCGGGGCCGTAGGCGGTCGCGGCGTTCAGGCTGCCGTTGTCACACTGCTCGGCGCCGTTCTGGCTGCCGTCGCCGCAGTAGGCGGCCCGCGTGCAGTCGGGGTTGCACGTGCCGTAGGCGCCGCTGTTGGTGCCGTTGTCGCACTGCTCGCTGCCGTTCCTGACGCCGTCGCCGCACCGGCCGCCGAGCGTGCAGATCGGGCTGCACTTGCCGTAGCCGCCGGTGTTGTTGGCGACGCCGTCGTCGCACTGCTCGCCCGGATCGATCCGGCCGTCGCCGCACTTGAGGGTGCAGTCGGCGCGGCACGGGTCGCTGGACGCGCCGTTGTTGATGCCGTCGTCGCACTGCTCGGGGCCGCTGGTGATGCCGTCGCCGCAGCGCGGGCCGAGCGTGCAACCGGCCGAGCAGTTGCCGTAGCCGGTGCCGTTGAGCGCGCCCTGGTCGCACTGCTCGCCGCTGGACACCACGCCGTCGCCGCAGTACGGGGCGAGCTGGCAGCCCGGGCCGCACATCCGCAGCGTGCCGCCGTAGGTCGCGAGGTTGGTGCCGTCGTCGCACGCCTCGGGCGCGGTCAGCTGACCGTCGCCGCAGAACGGCGCGCGCGCCGCGCAGCCCGCCATGCAGCCGCCGTACGCGCCGTGGTTGACGCCGTCGTCGCACACCTCGTTGCCCTCGACGACGCCGTCGCCGCAGATCGGCGCGCAGCTGCTGACGGTGTGGACGAACCCGGCGAGCGTGAGCGTGTAGGTCGACGCGGTGGTGTGGCGCTCGGCCTGGAACATGTCGATCGAGTACATCCCGCCGTTGACCAGGCCGAACGCGGTGGCGTGGGCGGGGTCGAGCGTGACGCTGCCGCCGGTCGCGCCGTGGACGCCGCCGAGGTCGACCGCGAGGTGGCCGTTGATGAACACCCAGACGTCGTCGTCGCCGGTGAACGTGAAGGTCGGCGCCGAGCTCGCTTCGTACGTGAACGCGTAGTGCAGCTCGCTGGTAAACGAGAAGTTGTGGCCGAGGCTGATCTGCGGGCTGGCGCCGGCGTTCCAGCCCAGGGCGTCGAGCGGGAAGAACGTCTGGTTGTCGTACTGGTAGATGTCGCCCGGGGTCCCGGTCAGCGTCAACGTCGTCGGATTGCCGCTGGCGTCGAGGTAGACCAGCTTGGCGTACGGGTTGGTCGAGCCCGCGCCGTTGCAGCCGGTCTGGTGATACCACCAGCAGAACGGGATGGCGCCGGTCAACGACGCCTTGGACAGCGAGCCGGTGTTCGAGGCCCACACCGGCTTGCTGTCGGCGCCGAGCGTCGACCTGACCAGGCCGGTCGCCAGGCCGCGGTTGTAGTTCTCGAAGTCCGGGTGGCCCGCGCCCGGCAGGGTGGTGGTGTTGTACAGCATGTCGCGGTACAGGATCGGGATGGTCAGCGCAGCGGCCGGCGGCTGGTCGGTCGCCGTGCACGTCCAGCCCGGCTCGATCTTGCACGCCGACGAGCAGCCATCGCCGTCCTTGGTGTTGCCGTCGTCGCACTCCTCGCTCGGGAACTTGAGGCCGTCGCCGCACACCGCGGTGCACGCGCCGCCGGCGCACCCCGGCTCGACGGTGCAGGTCGGCGAGCAGCCGTCGTACGGGATCTGGTTGCCGTCGTCGCACTGCTCGCTGCCCTCGATGACGCCGTCACCGCAGTGGGTCGCGCGGCAGGTGTTGCCGGCGCACGCCCAGCCGGCCTGGACGGTGCAGGTCGCGGTGCAGCCCTGGCTCTGGCCGTTGCCGGCGCCGAGATCGCACTGCTCGGTGCCGGCGAGGATGCCGTCGCCGCACTGCCGGGCCTGGCATGGCCGTCCGGGAGTCGGACACGACCAGCCGGCCTCGACCTGGCAGCTCGCCGAGCAGCCGTCTGCGGCCGCGGTGTTGCCATCGTCGCACTGCTCGCCGCCGCGCACCTTGCCGTCGCCGCACACCACGGTCGACACGCACGGCTGGCCGGGCTGCGGGCACACGAAGTCGGGCTCCAGCACGCACAGCGCGCTGCAGCCGTCGCCGCTCACGGGGTTGCCGTCGTCGCACTGCTCCAGGAGATCGAGGTCGAGCGCGCCATCGCCGCAGAACGCGATCGGCGTGCAGCGCGCGCCGGGAGTCGGGCAGGTGTAGCCGGGGTCGACGGTGCAGACCGCCGAGCAGCCGTCGCCGTCGGACGTGTTGCCGTCATCGCACTGCTCGCCCGGATCGAGGTGCGCGTCACCGCACATCGCGGCGGTGGTCCTCGTGCAGGCGCCGCCCTGCGCCGGGCAGGTCCAGCCGGCCTGCACCGACAGACAGTCCGCCGCGCAGCCGCCCGCGCCGGTCGTGGTGCCGTCGTCGCACGCCTCGCTGCCCTCGACGGCGCCGTCGCCGCAGATCATCAGCGAGTCGCACGGCTGGCCCGGGGTCGGGCATGCGAAGTTGGGCTCGATCTGGCAGGTCCCCGAGCAGCCATCGCCGGGTACCGAGTTGCCGTCGTCGCAGGTCTCCGGGGCCTCGATGGCGCGGTCGCCACAATAGGTCTCGCGCAGACACAGCGAGCCGGCGGAGATGCAGACCCAGCCGGGCTCGGTCCGGCAGGTCGCGCTGCAGCCGTCGCCGTCCAGCGCGTTGCCGTCGTCGCACTGCTCGCCGGCCTCCAGCACGGCGTCGCCGCACTGCCGGGCGTCGATCGGCGGGCCGGCGTCCGGGGTCGCCCCGTCGGGCGAGGTCCCGGCGTCGACGCCGGGAGGGATGCCGGTCCCGGCGTCGACGCCGGGAGGGGTGCCGGGCTGGCCATCGGTGAGCGCCGGGTGCGGACTGCCGCAGGCGAACAACAGGGCCGCGAACACAACGATCGTGCGCATCACCACCCAACGTACGTCGCGCGAGGCGGCGCACCAGGCTCGCGGCGCCCACGGCTACCCCGGGCGTGACCGTCGACTACCTGCACGTGCAACGCGCACGGTTTGCGCGCGGCGCGCTCAGCGCTGGTACTCCATGCGCACATAGTAGAACGCCCCGTCGGTGCCGAACGGCGTGCCGGCGGGGACCGACACCGGGCTGTACAGGAAGCTGTCGCTGTAGCGGTTCTCCGGGTGCTTCATCTGGTCGGGAAAGGTGTTGAACAGGTTGCTCGCACCGATGATGAACGACACGCCGTGGACGCGGTAGCCGACGTCGGCGTCGAAGATCACCGTGCGTCCCTACGTCTCGTCGAGCTGCGGGCCGCCGTCGTCGTGGTACTTGCTGGGGCCGAAGTAGCTGGCGCGCAGGCCGGCGGTCCAGATCGCGTGGTCCCAGCGCAGGCCGAGCGTCCCCTTCTGATGCGGCAGCCGATCCTCGAGCAGGTTCTTGCCGTAGCGGCCCAGGAACAGCTCCTGCACCCGCTTCGAGCCACCCTCGATGCTGCCGAACTTCTCCAGCATGCTCTGCGGCACGTTGACGTCATCGACCACGGTGCGGCTGAAGTTCGCCGCGGCGGTCGCCTTGAGCAGCCCCCGGGGCAGGTGGAAGTTGTAGTCGACCACGACGTCGACGCCATCGGTCGTGGTATCGACCGCGTTGACGAAGAACTGCGCCGCGCCCACCCCGGGGAACTGGGTCAGGATGTCCGTGACGGCGTTGCCGACGACCGCATCGCCGGTCTGGAACAGCGACGTGAGCACGACGCGGTCCTTGAGGATGACGTGGTAGTAGTCCGCGCTGATCGAGAGGTTCTTCACCCGGGCGGTGACACCGCCGCTGAAGTTGACCGAGGTCTCCTCCTTGAGGTTGGGGACCCCGAACGCCTGCTCGGTGACCTGGCTGCGGTTGGGGCTGATCAGGATGTTGCTCGGCACGATGGTGCCGGTCATGGGGTCGTTGATGAACTGCGTGGCGATCGTGCTGTAGTAGATCTGCTGCAGGCCCGGGGCGCGAAACCCGGTCGACGCCGAGCCGCGCAGCGCCAGCTCGTTGTCGCCGGTCCGCATCACCGCGACCCGGCCCGCGATCTTGCCGGTCAGCGTGTTGCCGAAGTCGCTGTAGTGCTCGAACCGGGCGCCGACGTCGAGGTTGGTGAGGGCGGTCGGCTGGCTCTCGACGCCGGCGTAGACCGCCTCGCTGAGCCGGGTGTTGTCCGAGGCGTCGGACGGCCGGAACCCGGGGAACACCTGCGAGCCCGGCGACTTGGGCTCGCCCTCCGCGTTGAGCTCGGGCCCGAGCTCGTACGACTCCGGCTGGCCGGCCCGGATCCGGTAGTCCTCGCGGCGGAGCTCGGCGCCGGCGACCAGCGACACCGCGTGGAGCTTCTCCCAGTCGATGCGCCGCACGCCATCGAGGTTGAGGCTGGTCTGGCTCAGCCCGAGCTTGCCGGCGTCGAAGCGGGTCGGGCTGGCCACGCCGAGCGACGCGTTCAGGCTGTGATCGACGAAGAAGTGGAAGCTGTCGCCGCCGTAGGTCAGGCTGGCGTCGCCCTGCCACGGGCCCGCCTTGGCGCGCACACCGCCGGTCGCGGTCCACGCCATCAGCAACGGGTTGATCTGGGGCAGGAAGCCGTTGGGATAGATCCGCAGATCGCTGCGGTTCTCGAAGTCGGCGTTCGGCAGCCGGTAGAACCCGGACGCGTTGCCCTTGCGGTAGGTGTAGCCGCCCTGGGCGTAGAGCTCGACGGCGCTGCCGAGCTTGTACCCGGCGTTGAGAAAGCCGGTCCCGACCAGCGCGCCGGACGTGCCGACGTCCATCGTGAAGTCGTCGCGGGTCAGGCCGCGCCGCCGGAGCTCGGCGTTGGTCGCGTCGTTCCCGCTGATCCCGCGGAAGATGTCGTCCGGCCACGGCTCGGAGCGGTTGGTCCGCCCGCGCGAGAAGAACTCGCCGGTGACGTTGACGAACCCGCGATCGCCGAGCCTCATGCCGGTGTTGGCGCCGAGCTTGAGCTGCGCGCCGTCGCCCGCCGCGGTGATGCCGGTGATCGAGTACAGGTCGACGAGATCGACCGTGTCCTTGAGCACGATGTTGATCACGCCGGCGATCGCGTCCGAGCCGTACTGCGACGCGGCGCCGTCGCGCAGGACCTCGATCCGGGCGATCGCGCTGGTCGGGATCGCGTTGAGATCGATGCCGACCGTGCCGCCGTTATAGACGTTGATCAGCGAGCTCTGGTGCAGCCGCTTGCCGTTGATCAGCACCAGCACGTGCTCGGGGCCGAGGCCGCGCAGGTCCGCGGGGTCGATGTGATCCGTTCCGTCGGTGATGGCGAGGTGGCTGGCGTTGAACGACGGCGCGACCGCGTTCAGCATCTGGTTCATCTCGGTGTGGCCCGACTCGTTGATCACGTCGTTGCCGATCACGTCGACCGGCACCGGGGTCTCGAGCCGGCTGCGCGGCGTGCGCGAGCCGATGATCGTGATCACCTCGCCGGTACCGTTGTCGCCGACCTGGACATCGAGCGTCTCGGGAGTCGATGCCACGGTCACGGTCCGGTCGACGGGCAGGTAGCCCGCCGCCTCGATCCGGACCACGTGCGGCCCGGGCGGCAGCGCGAGCAAGTACGCGCCGTTCTCGTCGGTGAACACCACGATGCCGAGCGCGGCGACGCTCACGCTGGCGCCGGGCTGCGGCGCGTGGTCGTCGCCGGCGGTCACCGTGCCGTGCAGGGTCGTGGTCGGCGCGGCGGGCGCGGACACGCCCGCCGCGGGCGGCGGCGGTGCCGGGGGTGGCTCCTGGGCCAGCGCCGGTGTCGCGAGACTCATCACCATCGTGGTTGCCAGTGCGGATGCCAGTTTCATGAAAGCCACCCCTGTTGTGCGGCGACCCTATCACCGCGGTGCGCAGCTCCGTCGCGGTGCCCCGCCGCGATCTGAAGCAGCCGGCTACGGGGGCCTCGATCAGCGTGCTACGGTGGCGTCATGCCACTTACACCTGGGAGCGCACGAGCTGGCGATCGTGCGTCGCCCATGAAGGTGATCGACGTGGAAGCGGCCGAGACGTGTCTCGCGCGCCTGGTCCAGGAAGCGCTGGACGGCGAAGAGATCGTGATCGCGCGCGGCAACGACCACCTGGTGCGGCTCGTGCCGGTCGCAGCGGCGCGCCCCGAGCGAAGCCTTGGCTGGGTCAGGGGCCAGGTGACGATCGCGCCCGACTTCGATGCGCCGCTCGACGACTTCTGATCGACATCGATAATCACCTATCGAAGTGCGCGGCGGCGGTGCCGGCGGGGGCGCCCGGTGGTGTGGCGGGGTAGGCTTGCGGCGTGACCGACGGACCGCGCAGCGACCGGCCGCCTCGCGACCCCGCGCACCCGCTGCACGGCGCGCGGATCGTCGTCGGCGTCGCCGGCGGGATCGCGGCGTACAAGGCCGCCGAGCTGGTCCGGCTGCTCGACAAGGCGGGCGCGACGGTCGAGGTCGCGATGACCGCGCGCGCCCAGAAGTTCGTCGGGCCGATGACGTTCCAGGCGCTGACCCGGCGCCCGGTGTTCACCGACCTGTTCAGCCTGACCGAGGAGGCGGAGATCGGGCACATCCAGCTCGCGGATCGCGCCGATCTGGTCGTGATCGCGCCGGCGACGGCCAACGCGCTGGCCCGGCTGGCGGCGGGGCAGGCCGACGATCCGGTCGCGGCGATCGCGCTGGCGACCCGCGCGCCGGTGCTGGTGGCGCCGTCGATGAACGTGAACATGTGGAACCACCCGCTGACCCGGGCGAACCTGATGCGGCTGGTCGAGGTCGCCGGCTACCGCGTGGTCGGCCCGGGCGACGGGTTCCTGGCGTGCCGGTGGACCGGTCCGGGGCGGCTCGCCGAGCCGGCGGACATCGTCGAGGCCGCGGCGCACATCCTGTCGCCGCAGGACCTCGCGGGCCGGCGCGTGGTGGTCACCGCCGGACCGACCCACGAGGCGATCGATCCGGCGCGGTTAATCGGCAACCGGAGCTCGGGCAAGATGGGCGTGGCGCTCGCCGCCGCCGCGCAGCGCCGGGGCGCCGAGGTGACGCTGCTGCTCGGCCCGAGCGCGCTCGCGCCGCCGGTCGGGGTCACCGCGATCGGGTTCGAGACCGCCGCCCAGCTCGAGGCCGCGCTGGCGAGCGCCGCGCAGGGCGCCGACGCGATCATCATGGCCGCGGCGGTCGCCGACTACCGGCCCGCCCGGCCCGCGGCGCACAAGCTCAAGCGCGGCGAGCTCGGCCAGGCGACCGAGCTGGCGCTGGTCGCCAACCCCGATCTGCTCGCCGGGCTCGGCCACGCGCGCGGCAGCGGTACCGCGCCGCTGCTGGTCGGGTTCGCCGCCGAGACCCGCGACGTGATCGCCAACGCGCGGGCCAAGCTGGCGGCCAAGCGCTGCGACCTGGTGATCGCCAACGACGTCGGCGAGCCCGGCGCCGGGTTCGGGGTCGACACCAACCGCGTGACCGTGGTCGATCGCGACGGCGCGGTCGAGATCCCGGCGGGCCCCAAGGCCGAGGTCGCCCACCGCATCCTCGATCGCGTCGTCGCGCGGCTGCCGAAGGCCGGCAGCCTCGAGTTCTTGGGCTCGGCGCCGGTCGGCGAGGGGCTCGATCTCGCGCGTCAGCACGATGGCAGACGAGCCGGCTCGCCAGCGCCTAGACCAGGATCCCCGGCGCCGGGAACCTCGCGCACAGCTCGCGGATCTCGCCGGCGATCCGGGCGTGCAGCACCGCGTCGCCGGGCGCGCCGACCACCGCGTCCATCCACGCCGCGATCTGGCGCATCTCGGGCTCGGCCATGCCGCGGCTGGTGACCGACGGCGTGCCCAGCCGGATCCCCGACGGGTCGAACGGCTTGCGCGGGTCGAACGGCACGGTGTTGTAGTTGAGCTCGATGCCGGCCGCGTCGAGCGCGCGGGCCGCGATCTTTCCGGAGACCTGCTTGGCGGTGAGGTCGGCGAGGATCAGGTGGTTGTCGGTGCCGCCGGTGACCAGCAACCAGCCGCGCTCGACCAGGCCGGCCGCCAGCGCGCGTGCGTTGGCCACGATCTGGTGGGCGTAGCGCTTGAACTCGTCGGTCGCCGCCTCGCGCAGCGCGACGGCGATCCCCGCGGTGGTGTGGTTGTGCGGGCCGCCCTGCAGGCCGGGGAACACCGCGCGATCGATCGCCTTCTGGTGCGCCGCGGTGCACAGCAGCATGCCGCCGCGCGGGCCGCGCAGGGTCTTGTGGGTCGTGGTCGACACCACGTCGGCGACCGGCACCGGCGACGGATGGGCGCCGCCGGCGACCAGGCCGGCGATGTGGGCCATGTCGGCGACGAACACCGCGCCGACCTCGCGCGCGATCTCGGCGAACGCGGCGAAGTCGATCGTGCGCGGGATCGCGGTGCCGCCGGCGAACAGCAGGCGCGGCCGCTCCCGGCGCGCGAGGTCGCGGACCTCGTCGAGGTCGATCCGCTGGTCGGTGCGGCGCACGCCGTACTGCACGGCGCGGAACCACGTGCCGGTCGCCGACACGTTCCAGCCGTGGGTCAGGTGGCCGCCGGCGGGCAGGCTCATGCCCATCACGGTCTCGCCCGGCTTGACGAACGCGAGGAACACGGCGAGGTTGGCCGGCGACCCCGAGTACGGCTGGACATTGGCGTGCTCGGCGCCGAACAGCGCCCTGGCGCGATCGATGCACAGCTGCTCGATGCGATCGATGTGCTGCTGGCCCTCGTAGTAGCGCTTGCCGGGGTACCCCTCGCTGTACTTGTTGGTGAGCACCGAGCCGGTCGCCGCGAGCACGGCGCCCGATACGTAATTCTCCGAGGCGATCAACCGGATCTTGTCGCGCTGCCGGCGCTCCTCGGCGGCGATCAGATCGGCGATCTCGGGATCGACCGCGTGCAGCGTGGCGACCAGCGCAGGATGCATGGGCGCGTCATAGCACGCGCGTCGAGGTCAGGCGCCGCGCCGCGGTTGCACCGCCACCGCGCGAGGTAGCCTCTCCACGCTCGCGATCGCGCGCGGCAGCTCCGGCACGGCGCGGATCTCGGCGCGCTCGCGGTCGACCAGGCGCTGCAGCGCGTGGAGCATCGGCACGAACGGCAGCGCGGTGACCGCCACCAGCAGGGGCGGGATCGCCCACAGCAGCACGAACGGCACGCACGAGGTGAGCAGCGTCGCGACGTAGATCGCGCGCGGCGTGATGGCGAGCCGGCCGGCGATCAGCTGGCGGGCGCGCAGCAGGCAGAGGGCGGCGAACATGACGTGTGCGGACCCGCTGATCCACAGGCTCGCCGTGACCCAGAAGTCGAACGCGCCGGCGTCGGCGACCGCCACCACGACCGGCAGGTGCAGCGTGATCGGCAGCAGCAGCGCGATGCCCGCGGTCGGCACCATCACGCTCTCGGCAAACAGCGCCTCGGCGGCCGGCCGCCAGCGCAGGCGCGCCGCGATCGCCCGTACCACCGCGCCGGCCAGGATCGCGACGAACCAGGTGAGGCCGACCAGGCGGACCGCACCGAACCGGGCCGGGTTGTGCGCCCCGACGAAGCCCGACCACGCGGCGTGGGCGAGCGAGGCGACCCCGACCAGCAGCCCCAGCCCGAACGCGATCCGTCCGGCGCGGCGCGCGAAGATCTGGCTCATCGTCGGCATCCGACCTCCAGGATAAAGCACCGGGCGGCCCGTGGTATTCCCTCGTACAAGCGCTGGAAACTCCGTGGATTTCTGGCCGCCGCGGCGGGGCAGGCCCGCCGGACCGGCACGCGACCACGGCGCGCGGCAACCCGCCGAGCTCGGCACGAGCGGTGCGCAGGACACACCGCCGCGATGACGCGGAAGATCGTCGACGGCGCCTGGCGCGGGCACCGGCGGCGAGCGGGCGGACGCGCACAGCGCTGCGAACGCGAGGTGCGCGAGGCCGGTGCAAGGCCGGTGCGAGGCCGGTGCGAGGCCGGTGCGAGGCCTGATGACCAGGCTCCACGGGACCCTGGTCGTCGAGCTCCGCCGGCCGGTGCCGATCATCCACGCCAACCGCAGGTGCAGGGGGAGCAGCCGCGGCGCGGCACCGGCGCCCGGCACGACGGGCCTGGCATGAACAGCGGGTCGGAGGCAGCCGCAACCGCAGCGCCGCGGCGAGCGCGTGCGCGGCCGCCCGCGTCGATGAGCCCACCTCGCGATGGCCACGCCCGGGGCCCACGGGTATAACCGCGCAGGGATGTACACGCCTTCGCGGGAGGAGTTCATCGCGGCCGCGATGAGGGGCAACCTCATCCCGGTCTACCGCGAGCTGCTGGCCGACGGCGATACCCCGGTGTCCGCGTACGCGGCGCTGGGCGCCGGCGAGCACTCGTTCATCCTCGAGTCGGTGATCGGCGGCGCGACCTGGGCGGCGTACTCGTTCGTCGGGGTCGCACCGCGCGCGATCGTGCGCTGGCACAACGGCACCGCGCGGGTGACCTGGTACGACGTCGATGCCGGTGGGCCGCCGCGCACCGCCGAGTGGCAAACTCCGGATCCGACCGCCGCGCTCGCCGAGGTGCTCGGCGAGATCCGGCCGGTCGACGTCGCCGGGCTGCCCCGGTTCTGGGGCGGCGCGGTCGGCTGGATCGCCTACGACTGCGTCCGCGCCTTCGAGGACCTTCCGGCGCGGGCGCGCCCGGCGCTCGACCTGCCGCCGCTGTGCATGGTGGTGACCGACACGCTGCTGATCTTCGACAACCTGCGCCAGACCCTCAAGGTCGTGGCGACGCCGTACGTCGCGCGGCCCGAGCGCGCCGAGGTCGCGTATGACCGGGCGTGCGCGCGGATCGACGCGATCATCGCCCGGCTGCGCGCGCCGCGGACGCCGCTGCCGGCGCTGACCCCGCCGCGGCCGAACGAGCCACCGGGTCCGATCCCGCCGTCGTCGTTCAGCAAGCCGGAGTACTGCGCCGCGGTCGACCGGGTCAAGGAGTACATCCTCGCCGGCGACGCGTTCCAGGTCGTGCTGTCGCAGCGGTTCGCCGAGCCGGCGGACGGCGCGCGCCCGCTCGACGTCTACCGCGCGCTGCGCGTGATCAACCCGTCGCCGTACATGTTCCACCTCGAGTTCCCCGAGGCGCGGGTCACCGGCGCGTCGCCCGAGACCCTGGTCCGGCTGAGCGACGGCCGGGTCGAGCTCCGCCCGATCGCGGGGACCAAGCCGCGCGGCGCGACCGCCGCCGAGGACGACCGGCTCGCCGCCGAGATGCTCGCCGATCCCAAGGAGCGCGCCGAGCACCTGATGCTGATCGACCTCGGGCGCAACGACGTCGGCCGGGTCGCCCGGGTCGGCTCGGTCCACGTCGTCGAGAACATGGTGATCGAGAAGTACTCCCACGTCATGCACCTGACCTCGCACGTGGTCGGCACGCTGGCGGCCGGCCGGACCTGGGTCGACGTGCTGCGCGCGGCGTTCCCGGCGGGCACGCTGTCCGGCGCGCCCAAGATCCGCGCGATGGAGATCATCGACGAGCTCGAGCCTCACCAGCGCGGGATCTACGGCGGCGCAGTCGGCTACGTCAGCTACACCGGCAACCTCGACCTCGCGATCGCGATCCGCACCCTGGTGTCGTGCGGCGACACGATCTACGTCCAGGCCGGCGCCGGGCTGGTCGCCGACTCGGTGCCCGAGACCGAGTACCAGGAGACGGTGAACAAGGCGCGCGCCGTGCTGCGCGCGGTGGTGATGGCGCGCACGGCGGAACGGACGGCGCCATGAACGTGCTCCTGATCGACAACTACGACTCGTTCACCTACAACCTCGCGCAGTACCTCGGCGAGCTCGGCGCCGAGGTCGCGGTCGAGCGCAACGACGCGATCACGCTCGACGCGATCGGCCAGCGGGCGCCCGACGCGATCGTGATCTCGCCCGGGCCGTGCACGCCGAACGAGGCCGGGATCTCGATGGACGTGGTCCGCCGGTTCGCCGGCGCGACGCCGATCCTCGGGGTCTGCCTCGGCCACCAGTGCATCGGCCAGGTGATGGGCGGCCGGATCGTCCGCGCGCCGCGCGTGATGCACGGCAAGACCTCGAAGATCTTCCACGACGAGCGCGGCCTGTACGCCGGGGTCGAGAACCCGTTCATCGCGACCCGCTACCACTCGCTGGTGATCGCGCCCGACTCGATGCCCGACGCCCTGGAGGTCGCGGCCAAGACCTGGGAAGACGAGATCATGGGCGTGCGCGGCCGGAGCACCGCGGCCCCGCTGGAAGGCGTACAGTTCCACCCGGAGTCGATCATGACCGCGGTAGGCAAGCAGCTGCTCGCAAACTTCCTGCGCATGGCGGGCCCGCAGCCGGCCGGGGCCGGAGCGGTGGCGGCGTGATCGTCGAAGCGATCAACCGCGCGCTCGCCCGCCGCGACCTGACGCGGGCCGAGATGGCCGAGGTCGTCGGCCAGATCATGGACGGCGCCGCGACCCCCGCGCAGATCGGCGGCCTGCTGATCGCGCTGCGCGCCAAGGGCGAGTCGGTCGACGAGATCGTCGGCGCCGCCACCGCGATGCGCAGCCGGGCGCTGCCGCTGGCATGCCCGCACCACGACCGCTCGATCGACACCTGCGGCACCGGCGGCGACGCCAGCGGGACGTTCAACGTCTCGACCCTGGCCGCGATCGTCATCGCCGCGTGCGGTGGCGTGGTCGCCAAGCACGGCAACCGGGCGCTGTCGTCGCGCTGCGGCTCGGCCGATGTGCTCGAGGTGCTCGGCATCCCGGTCGACGCCGAGCCCGCGGCGGTCACCCGGGCGATCGAGATCGCCGGCATCGGCTTCGCGTTCGCGCCCAGGTTCCACGCCGCGACCCGCCACGCCTCGGGGCCGCGCAAGGAGCTCGGCACCCGCACGATCTTCAACCTGCTCGGCCCGCTGACCAACCCGGCGCAGGTCCGCCACCAGGTCGTCGGCGTGTTCTCGAGCACCTGGTGCGAGCCGGTCGCCCGCGCGCTCGGCGCGCTCGGCGTCCGGCGTGCCGCGGTGGTGCACGGCGAGGGCGGGCTCGACGAGATCGCGGTGCACGGCGAGACCTTCGTCGCGATCTGGGACGAGGGCGAGGTCACGACCCGGACGCTGACGCCGGTGGCGTTCGGCTGCGACGAGGCCGACCCGGCAGGGCTCGCCGGCGGCGACGCGCCCCACAACGCGGCGATCATGCGCCGCGTGCTCGCCGGGCGCGAGATCGGGAGCGGCGAGCGCCACGAGGCGGTGCTGCTCGCCGGCGCGATGACCGCGGCGCTCGGCCTCGAGCTCCTCGAGTTCGGCGCGATGGACCTCGCGCGCCTGCCGGACCAGCTCGCCCGGGCGCGCGCCGCGGTGGTCGACGGCGCCGCGCGCCTGGTGCTCCACAAGTGGCAGGAAGTCAGCCGGGCCGCACCCGGCGCCGATCTCGGCGCGCTGGCCAGCCGGACCGCGCGCGAGTTCCAGGGAGTCGAATGAGCATCCTCGACGAGATCCTCGCGGCCAAGCGCACCGAGGTCGCCGCGGCGCGGGCCGAGCGCCCGCTCGCCGAGGTCGAGGCCTCGGCGAGCGCGGCCGGCCCGGTGCGCGGCCTGCTGCGCGCGCTGCGCCGCCCGCCCGGCGCGGCGGTCCGCGTGATCGCCGAGATCAAGCGCGCCTCGCCATCGGCGGGACCGATCCGCCCCGACGCCGACCCCGCCGCGATCGCGCGCGACTACGCCCGCGGCGGCGCCAGCGCGCTCAGCGTGCTCACCGATCGCCCGTTCTTCGACGGCGAGCTCGGCTTCCTGGCCCGCGCGCGCGCCGCGGTCGACCTGCCGCTGCTCCGCAAGGACTTCGTGATCGACGCCTACCAGATCGCCGAGGCCCGCGCGGCCGGCGCCGATGGCGTGCTGCTGATCGTCGCCGCGCTCGCCGTGCCGCAGCTCGCCGAGCTGCTCGCCGCCGCGGGCGATCACCAGCTCGACGCGCTGGTCGAGGTCCACGACCTCGCCGAGGTCGACGTCGCGCTGTCCGCCGGGGCGCGGCTGCTCGGCGTCAATCACCGCGATCTCCGCACGTTCGCGGTCGACATGACGCTGACCGCGCAGATCTCGCCGCGCGTGCCGGCCGACGTCGTGCTGGTCGGCGAGAGCGGGATCCGCACGCACGACGACATCGACACGCTCGGCCGCGCCGGCGCCCACGCCGTGCTGGTCGGCGAACACCTGATGCGCGCTGCGTCCCCCGGCGACGCGCTGATCGCGCTGCGGGGCGGATCGGCAGGACCGCGATGACCCATGACACGCCGGCACCGGTGAACATCAAGATCAAGATCTGTGGCGTGACCCGCCCCGAGGATGCCGCGATGGTCGCGGCGGCCGGGGTCGACTTCGTCGGCCTCAACTTCTGGCCGAGCTCCAAGCGCTACCTCCCGGTCGAGCGCGCGCCGGCGGTCGCCGAGGCGGCGCGCGGCAGCGGGAAGGTCGGCGTGGTCGGCGTGTTCGTCAACGCCCGGCTCGACGACATCGTCGCGGCCGCCCGCACGCTGTCGCTCGACGCGATCCAGCTGCACGGCGACGAGACCCCGCAGGACGCCGCCGCTCTCGCGCACCAGACCGGCAGCGCGGTGTGGAAGGCGGTCGCGGTCGGGCGCCGCAGCGACCTCGACCGGCTCGACACCTGGTCGGTCGACGCGATCCTGCTCGACACCCCGACCACCGGCCGCGGCGGCAGCGGCAAGGTGTTCGACTGGAAGCTCGCGCGCGACGCCCGGCGCGCCTATCCGACCCGCCGGTTCGTGCTCGCCGGCGGCCTGTCGCCGGACAACGTCCGCGCCGCGATCGACGCGGTCTCGCCGTGGGCGGTCGACGTCGCGAGCGGCATCGAGTCGACGCCCGGCGTCAAGGATCGCGCCAAGCTCGCCACGTTCCTCGCCGCGGTCCGCAGCTAGTCGGTAGGGCATGGCGCCCAGGACAGCCGTCACGCCACGGCCGAGGCGACCAGCGCGGTGATCCGCGCGCGGACCGGGGCGTCGCCGAACTGCCGGCGGATCGCCGCGGCGACCGCGCTGACCGCGGCCGACAGCCGGGCCTGGCCGCACAGCTTGATCTCGTCGATCAGCGGACAGCCCTCGATCAGGCCGGCCGCGAGCTCGTGCGCGCTCGGCGAGCTCGTTGCCTTCTCGACCACATCGACCACCACGTCCTGGAACCCGCCTCCCATCAGCAGATCGCTCAGCATGTCGGGGTCGCCGTAGCCGAACGGCGCCTGCGCGAGGTGCGGCGCCGGATCGCTGCGGAACATCGCGCCGAGCGTGCGATCGACGAGCGCGACCACCGGGTTGCGATCGGGCGGCGCCCAGGTCGTGAGCAGGAAGCTGCCGCCGGGCCGCAGCACCCGGCGCGCCTCGCGCACGGCGGCGAGCTTGTCGGCGGCGAACATCAGCCCGAACTGGCAGACCACCGCGTCGAAGTCGCCGTCGCCGAACTGCAGCTTGCACAGGTCCGCGCGGGTCCACCCGACGTTGGCCGCGACGCCGACCGTGCGGTGCGCCACCGCGAGCATGCGCTCGTCGGGATCGGACGCGACCAGCAGCGCATCGCGGGACAGCGCCTCGCGCAGCCGCCGCGTGACGATCCCGGTGCAGCACGCAGTCTCCAGCACGGCCTTCGGCGCGCGCGCCTGGATCCGCTCGGCCGTCTGGCGGGCAAATGGCTCGAACAGGAACGGGCCGATGCCGCGGTGATGGGACGGCGAGGTCGTCTCGACGGTCGCCGCGTCGTCGAGCAGCGGCCTCGGGAGCGCCGCGGTGATCTGACGATGCGTCCACTCGCGCGCGTGCATCATGATTGATCTCCAGTTATCGCGCCTTAACGCGTTTGTCACCGTCAGGCTTTCCAAATTCACAGAGCGAAATGGTTATTGCGAATCTGTATGATCGTTCCGCGCGCCACCGCCACAGTGCTTCTCTGCTCACGATACAGAACATTCATTCGAGCGTCCGGAGCGATGCTCGCGGGGAGCACCGTGGGACCTCACGTCGTCGCGGGTTGCAGCGGCGTGCGGCGGCCTCGGCCGGGCGTGGGCGCCCGGGCTGATCGACGACGGAAGTGCGGGGCATACACCGTCCCCGGCGCGGCCCGAGAGCAGCCCCGGACCGCCGCTCGGCGCTGCTGGTCCAGCGACCTGCCGGGGATCAGCGAGGACCGCCCTCGAGCACGATCTGCAGCCGCGCCGCCAGCACGGCGCGCATATGGAGGTCGGGTACCGCGGTGATCCGATCGCGCACGGTGGCGAGATCGGCGAGCTTGCGATCGAGCAGGACGGCGATGAGCTCGTAGTCCTTGAGCCGTCCGGCGGCGAGCTTGGACAGCACGAGATCGTGGATCTCCAGGCAGCGCAGGTGCGGAGCGGCAGGCCCGAACGGCACCAGCCGCTGCTCCCAGCCGTCCGCGAGGAACGGGAACGTCGAGCTCACCGTGTCGACGTAGACGGACGATTCGGCGGCGCGTGGGGAGTCAACTCCGAACTGCTCGTCGATCTCGCTTGTGAGAGGGTCGCTCTCATCGAGCAGCAGATCGCATTCGCGAGACATCACGACCTCGATCGGGACGTCGCTCGTGCTCGCATGTACCGATTGCGAACCGACCATCACGAGTGCGCGTTCGCCCGTGGTCGGCAACAGTGCCTGCAGCAGCTCGTCGAGCACGCTCCGGTTCATCGGTCGAGCCAGAGCAATGGGCTGGACGTCCGGAGACGCCGCGCGCGGGGCGTTCCGCTGTCGATGAAATCGGCGATCTGATCCGGTGTGGCCAGCAGTAAGAGGTCGAGCCATTCCTGGAGCACCGGATCGGGTGGCCGTGGCTCGCGTGCGATGAGGCGCATGAGCCTCATCCTGCTCTCTGCGATGACACGCGGTTCACGTCGGATCCGCGCGGCGATGCGGCGGTGCTTCTCGGCCACGCGCTGCTCGGTCGGATCGGTCCGGTGCTCCACGGGCACCAGTATACTTCGCGAACCAGGCCGCCGCTGTACTGGTCGCGGCGCGCCGGGCTATGGTACGCGAGACCCGGATGAAGACGACCACGTACGTCGAGATCGAGGAGCCGGAGGTCTGGACGGGGGCCTCCGGGACGGTCCGCGAGATCGCCGCGCTGCCGGTGCCGGATGGCGGGCGGTTCGGCGGATTCGGCGGCCAGTACGTCGCCGAGACGCTGATGCCGGCGATCGCCGAGCTGGAGGCGGCGTGGCGCGCGGCGCGCGGCGATCCGTCGTACTGGGCCGAGGTCGAGGACCTGCTGACCAACTACGTCGGCCGGCCGTCGCTGCTCTACCACGCGCGCCGGCTGTCCGAGGAGGTCGGCGCGCAGGTCCACCTCAAGCGCGAGGACCTGAACCACACCGGCGCGCACAAGATCAACAACTGCGTCGGCCAGGCGGTGCTCGCCCGCAAGATGGGCAAGCGGCGGCTGATCGCCGAGACCGGCGCCGGCCAGCACGGGGTGGCGACCGCAACCGTGGCGGCGCTGTTCGGCCTGCCGTGCGAGATCTACATGGGCGCCGAGGACGTGGTGCGCCAGGCGCTCAACGTGGAGCGGATGCGGCTGCTCGGCGCCCAGGTCCACGCGGTCCACAGCGGCACGCGCACGCTCAAGGACGCGATGAACGAGGCGCTGCGCGACTGGGTGACCAACGTCGGCGACACGTTCTACCTGATCGGTTCGGTGGCCGGGCCGCACCCGTATCCCTGGATGGTGCGCGATCTGCAGTCGGTGATCGGCCGCGAGGCGCGCGCGCAGATCCTGTCGGCCACCGGCCGGCTGCCGGATGCCTGCGTCGCGTGCGTCGGCGGCGGCTCGAACGCCGCGGGGCTGTTCGTGCCGTTCGTCGGCGAGCCCGGGGTCCGGCTGGTCGGGGTCGAGGCCGCCGGCGACGGCATCGCGACCGGGCGCCACGCCGCCACGCTCGGCGCCGGCCGGGTCGGCGTGCTGCACGGCAGCAAGAGCTACGTGCTGGTGACGGACGACGGCCAGATCGCCCATGCGCACTCGATCAGCGCCGGGCTCGACTACCCCGGGGTCGGGCCGGAGCACGCGGCGTGGAAGGACAGCGGCCGCGCGACCTACCTGTCGCGCACCGACGACGAGGCGCTGGCCGCGCTGGCGCGGCTCGCCCGCACCGAGGGCATCCTGTGCGCGCTCGAGACCGCGCACGCGATCGCGGCGCTCGACGAGGTCGCGCGGGGGATCGGTCCGCACGGTGCGATCATCGTCGGGCTGTCGGGGCGCGGCGACAAGGACATGGTCACGGTCGCGCAGCGGAGGGCCCCATGACGAGCCAGCTGACAGGACAGGCGTCGCAGACGGCCGCGGCGGCTCCGAGGCGCGGGGCGCTGCGCGGGGTGTTCGACGCCGCGGCCCGCGAGCGCCGCGCCGTGCTGGTCGCGTACCTGACGTTCGGCGATCCCGATCCGGCGACGTCGATCGACGTGCTCGCGGCGTGCGCCGAGGCCGGCGCCGGCGTGATCGAGCTCGGCGTGCCGTTCAGCGATCCGTCGGCCGACGGGCCGTCGATCCAGCGGGCGATGGAGCGCGCGCTCGACGCCGGCGGCAGCCTCGCCGGGGCGCTCGACGCGGTGGCCGCGCTGCGCCGCCGCGGGGTCGCGACGCCGATCGTCCTGTTCGGCTACTACAACCCGATCTTCGTGATGGGGCCCGAGGCGTTCGCCGCTCGCGCGGCCGCCGCCGGGGTCGACGCGGTGCTCACGGTCGACCTGCCGCTCGACGAGCTCGACGAGCTGGCCGGGCCGCTCGCCGCGCACGGGGTCGACGTCGTGCCGCTGATCGCGCCGACCTCGACGCCGGACCGGATCGCGCGGCTCGCCGCGTTCGCCCCGCCGTTCGTCTACTACATCACGCTGACCGGGGTGACCGGGGTCAAGCTCGCCCAGCCGGTCGATCCGGCGCGGCTGGACGCGATCCGCAGCGCGGCGGGTGCGCCGGTCGCGGTCGGCTTCGGGGTCCGCACGCCGGCCGACGCGGCGCGGTTCGCCGCGATCGCCGACGGTGTGGCGGTCGGTAGCGTGCTGGTCGACCAGGTCGCGGCCGGCCCGGCCGCGGGCGCCCCGGAGCGGGTCGGCCAGCTGGTCCGCGCGCTCGCCGGCGCGATGGCGCGGCCGTAGGCCACCTCGCGCGGGGGCCCGCCGCTCACTCCGCGGTGATGCCGATCGGCTCGATGTGCCCGGGAATGAAGCGGCGGTCGACGAGGTCGCGGAGATCGATCGGGCCCCGCAAGATCCCGGTCCGGATCGCGTACTGCATGATGGTGCGCATATCGTCATCGGTCGGATCGAGCTGGCGGTACGAGACCCGATCGGGCGGCTGCGTGAGCACGTACTCGAGCAGCTTGCGATCCTGATTGTAGTAGTCCGTACGCGCGACGAGCCTGGCGGCGGCGAGCCGGTTGCGCTCGGCCCACTCGCCGCTCTCGGCGATCCCGCGCACCAGATCGCGCACGATCTCCGGGTGCTCGGCGATCAGCTCGTCGCGCACGACCAGGACGCACGAGATGAAGTGGGGCCAGATGTCCTTGGCATGGTAGAGCACGCGTCCGGTGCCGGCGAGCTCGGCCTTGGCGGCATATGGCTCACCCACGAAGTAGGCGTCGATCGCTCCGGCGGCGAGCGCGCTCGGCATGTCCGGAGGCGCCATGTCGACGAACGTGATGTCGCCCGGCCGCATGCCCTCGTCCTCCATCAGCTTGGCGATCACGAGGTACTGGTTCGAGAACTTGCTCGGACGGGCGAAGGTCTTGCCCTCGAGGTCGCGTAGCGTCCTGGCGGTGGACTGCTTCGGCACGATCACGGTCGAGCCATCGCGGTGGCCGAGGTAGACGATATGGATCGGCACTCCCTGCTCGCGAAGCACCATGGCGAGCGGGGCCAGCAGGAACGTCGCGTCGACCCTGCGGGCCTTCAGCGACTCGACGATCGTGGGAAAGTCGCTGAACCGGCGCGAGACGAACCGCGCGCCCGTCGTGGTCGTTCGCGTCGCGTAGTCGGTCACCGGGCATCGCGTGCCACACCCGGCGTCTCGGGGGAGCGGGGGCGGCCCGGGGGCAGGTCGATGATCCGCCGTACCCTCGCCGGCCGTGGGCCGAGGACGACCACGCGATCGCCGAGCTGGACTGCCTCGTCGATGTCGTGGGTGACGAGCACGACCGTGCGGGGGCGGTCCGCGAGCGCCGAGACGAGCTCGCGGCGCATCCGCGCTCGCGTCAGGTAGTCGAGCGCGGCGAACGGCTCGTCGAGCAGCAGGATGTCGGTCTCGGCCGCTAGCGCGCGCGCGATCTCGACGCGCTGGCGCATGCCGCCGGACGGGCAGGCCGAGGCGCAGCAGGGTCATCCCGCGGGCGCGGCCGCGCGTCATCGGTACTCCAGCGCCGCGGCGCGCAGCTCGTCGGGGATCGCCGCCGCCACCAGCTGGCCAGCGTCGTGCCGCATGCAGGCGACCCGGTGGCGGCCGGTCGCGACCAGCTCCTCGGCGCCGGCCGACACCCGTACGTAGTCGAACCTGAGGTCGAGCCGGTTGTGGAGCGCCTCGACCAGCGACATCTTGACGAGCACCTCGTCGAACGCGAACAGCTCGGCGAGGAACTCGCACTGGCACGACACGGTCACCAGCGACAGCTCGTCGCGGAGCCGCTGCAGCACGCCCGGAGCGCGGTCGCGCAGGAAGTGCTCGCGGCACGCGCCCTGCCAGGCGACGAGGTTCACGAAGTACACGTTGCCGACGACGTTCGTGTCCTGGAACGTCACGACGTGCCGGTAGTCGTACGTCCGCGTCATGACGCGGCCTCGACTCCCGCCACCGCGGGCGATGCTTCGGTGGCGACCGAGACCGCGATCCAGCCCCGGCCGGAGACCTGACAGACCAGGCTGATCATCTCGATCGTCCCCGCGCGCAGCGACGCGGCATGGCCCGCGGTGGACACCAGCAGGAGGTGAGCCGTGGGGTGGCCGAGCTTCCCGGCGCACTCGAGCGCGGTCCACACCCGCGTCGCGGCGTGATCGAACGGCTCGCCGGCGAGCCGCGCGAGGTGGCCCGCGAGCTCGGTGTGGTCGCCGAGCAGGTCCCGCCACTGCTCGGCGGTACGCGGCTCGATGACCTCGAGATCGCACGCGACGCCGGGCCCGGTCACGACGACGCGGAGCCCGCCGGCGGCGCTCGCCGAGATCTGGGTGCCGGTCCGCTCCGGCCGACCGTCGGGGCGGTGCCAGACGTCGTGCGGTCCCGCCGCGGGGGTCGCGTCGAGCGCCGCGAGGGCGGCGGACGGCGCGAGCTCGGCGATCCGGCGCTCGAGCCACGGCCGCAGGGCGAGCTCGGGGATCGAACGGCGCTCGCCGAGCGAGCGGAACGTGACCTCGGACCAGCGCTCGATCTCGGCGCCGCCCGCGTCCCGGGCGACCAGCGTCCAGGTGTACTCGCCGTCCTTGCCCGCGAGCTCGCAGGCCTCCACGACCACCTCGCCGGGCGGCCAGTGCGCCGCGAGCCGGACGTCGCGCGCGGCGACCGGGACCAGGCGCTCGTGGGGCACCGCGACCTGCATGCCGTGCAGCATCGCGTCGCGGACGCCCGGATCGGCGAGGCGCAGCGTCGCCGGGACGTGATGCGCGAACCACGGGCCGGCGAGGTTCGCCGTTCGCACGACGAACCGACAGCGCCGGGCCTGGATCTCGTGGTAGCCGGTGATTCGCGCGAACCGACCGCGCTGCGGCAGCAGCTCGCCGTAGGGCGCCGGGAGACCGCCGCGCGTGGGCTGCGGGCCGGCGGGTGCATCCTGCGCGCCCGGATCGGGTTCGAGCGTCATGCGCGTGCACTCGGAGCCGTGGGCGTCGTCCGACGCGGTGATCACGACCTCGACGCGCCCGCCTTCGAGCGAGCACGCCGCGATCCGGATCCGGCCTGCCGTGTCGTCGACCACGATCACGCGCGAAAACCGGACAGTGGCGAGCCGCCAGCGCGCCGGCTCGCCGGTCAGCGCGGCGACGACCTGGATCGCAGCCTCGATCTGCAGCACCGCCGGCATCACGCGCGCCCCGTCGATCACGTGATCGTCGAGGTAGCGATCGACCGCCGGCGACAGCTCGACCTCCGACACGAGCTCGACGCCCGGGACGTACACGAGCGGGCGCTCGACGAAGCGCGACAGCGGCAGCGCGCGCGGGTGGAACGTCGCGATCCCGGCGTCGCCCAGCCGGCCGGCGATCGCGATCGCCCCCGTCGCGCCCAGCGCGCGCAGGAACATGGCCACCCCGTCGTCGATCGCGATCGGTGCGAGGCCGCGCTGGATCAGCGCGTCGACCCGGCCCATGCGCTCGGCCATGCCGACCTCGGCCCATGCGGACCACTCGAGCACCGCGCACCGGCAACCCGGCAGCTCGGCCGCGAGCCGCAGCGTGGCCCGCCGCAACAGATCGTTGGCGAGCGCGTAGTGCGCTTCGCCGGGCAGCCCGGTGCGTGCGATGATCGATCCGAACGCCACGATCGCCTGGAGGCGATCGCGGGCCACGCTCGCCACGAGATGGTCCAGGCCGGCCAGCTTGGGGGCGATGGTGCGCCGGAGCTCCGCCGCGGTGAGGTCGCGC
>JBGQCL010000077.1:0-31299 GCA_041495365.1 Kofleriaceae bacterium
CGCCGCTCGCCGCGGCGGTGCCCAGTCGATCGGCCTCGGCCTCGGCGGCGGCGTGCGTGCCGGCGGTGAGCGGCGCGCCGCCGACCGTCGGGGCCGCGCCTTGCTGGAGGGTGTGGACCAGCTCGTGGCCGAGCAGCGCATCGGACGCGTCGCCGCCCGCCATGCCGTCGGCGAAGTGGATATCGCGCCCGAACGCGACTGCGGCGGCGCCGTGATCCTGGGCCACGCCATCTCCGGTGTGGATCTGCACGCCCGAGAAGTCGGCGCCGAGCCGGTCGCCGAACTGGCGCGCCTTGGCGCCGTCGAGCGGCCCGTGGGTCTCGCGCGCGGTTGCGGGGCGCTCACGGTCGGCAGGGATCTGCGGGTTGCCGCGACCCGGTGCGGGGAGCGCGGCCGGCCCCTGGATCAGCGGGCGCTTGCCTGGACCTGCCTGATCCCGTCGCTCGATGCTGAGCGCCTGGCTGTCCGTGCCCTTCGGCCGACCTTCCTTCATCGTCCACCCTCCGCTGACGGTAACAGTCGGACCTCACGATGTAAGGGTTCTCCTCCAAGTTCGTGGGTGAGATCCTGGCCAGTGTCAAGTCGGAGCTGTCAGACCCTGGCCCCATCCGGAGCCACCGAAGGCGGACGGGTCAAGGGCAAGCTCGCCTCGGCGGGGTTCGCGGCGCCGATCTACGGGTCGCCGCGTTCCAGCAAGGCGTGGTAGCCCCCGACCGTCGCTCGACGCTACGCCGCAAACCGGATGGGCAGAGGCAGGGCGGCGAGCGAAAGCAGCGGGCCGGCGGCCTTCACCGCTCCCCCCGGCCCTAATCGCGATGGCGCGCGAGCCACCCTCTCTTCGCTCGCCGTGCAGCCTCCCCTTCATTGCGCCGCCCGAGACCGCGCAGATTCCCGCTGCCACGTGGCTGCCACACGCGACGAGATCAGCGGGGATGAGGAGGGATCAACCGGGACAGCCGCTCGACGTAACTATGCGTGGTCATTGCAGGTCCGCGAGTTGATTGAGTTCTCGCGTTACGTCGAACCGAATTCGAATCCCGTTGGGGTCGCTCTTTTTCTCCAGCGATTCTGAACGCTTAGCTCGGTGGTAGCATGGTTGGTAGCAAGGGGCAGGACGTCGCCGCCAAGTGTCGAGATCCGCAGCTTGCCGACCTCGGCGCACAGCGCCGGCCACTGTGCGCGCGTGTAGCCGCTGACCACGTCTCCCTTGGCCGTGTGGGTCACCACGCGCAGCAGGTCGCGGTGCGCGCCGTGTTCCTGGCACGTGGTGATGAACCACGCTCGCAGGTCATGCCCCCCGCGGTCGCGGTGCGCCCCGGCGTCCACGCGCAGCCCGAGGGCCGCCAGGTCGGCCTTGAACGCGTGCACGGCGTCGCTCGCGTCGACCGTGGCCAGGGTGCGGGTCGGCACCACGTAGTCATCCGGGCCCGGCGCGCGGCCGTAGATGCGCTCCCAGTGCGAGAGCTTCCACGCCGCGAGGATCCTGCCGAGCGTCGGATGCACCGGCACCCGCCGCGTGACCTCGGTTTTCGTGCGGCCGGTGTCGTAGCTCGTGGCGATCACCAGGCGCCCGAGCGGTTCGAGCGTCGGATCGTGGTGGCGCCAGCGCAGCCCGGCGACCTCGCCATGGCGCAGCCCGGCGATCGCCTTGAGCGCGTACTGGACGCGGCGCTCGACCGGGATCTGCTCGTCGCTGATCAGCTGCTCCACCTCGCGCGTGGTGTACGTCGCCAGCGCGCGCCACTCAGGGTCCTTGTCCACCTTGGCCGGCAGCTCGCCGCGCTTGACGTGGATCGGGTTCGTCTCGAGGAGCTCGTCACCGATCGCGCTCTCGAACAACGAGCGCGCCGTGCGATGCACCGCGATGATCGTGCGCGGTGCTAGCTCGCCGGCCTGGCGCAGCCCGCGCACGATGTCACGTGCGTGCCGGGGGCGAACCTCGGTGAGCGGCAGATGGCCGATCGCCGGGAACACGTACTTGCGCAGCAGCCGCAGGTCCGGCATCGCCGCACCGATCCCGCGCGCCTCGCGCTCGGCCGCCCAGCGCTCCGCGTAGCCGGCGACCGTGATCGGCCCGGACGTCGCGCCGGCCTGTCGGTGCTCGTCGATCAGGGCCTGCGCCTTGTCGGCGAGCCGCTGCGCCTTGCGCTCGTCGTCGGTATCGGGAAGCTCGGTCGATCTCGACCGCCACCGGCCCGACTCGTCTTTGAGCCGGCACCACCATTTCCCGTGGTGCTTGTAGACGGATGCCATGGCTACTTGCTCCTCGAACGGGTCCGCTTCGCGCCGTACCGCTCCTCCAGCGCCAGCACCACGACGTCCGCGGCGGTGCGCTGGTCGCTCTCGCATTCGCGGTCGATCGCGTCGCGGAGGCGCTGGGGGATCCGGATCGTGAGCTGGCTGTCTCGGGTTTCCCGGGGCATGCCTCAATTGTAGTCGATTGCACTACAATTGTCAACCCCGGAGCGAGCGCGCCAGCTCCTCGGCCGAGCGCCCCGACGGCTCGCGGCGCCTGCCGCCGCGCATGAGCGCGTCGAGATCGGCGCGGCGGATCCGCAGCTCGCGACCGGCGTGGAGCGCCCGGAGCTTGCCCTGATCGAGCCAGCGCCGGATCGACCGCGGCGTGACTTTGGCGTACCGCGCCGCCTCGGCGGTCGACAGCAGCTCGGCCGCCGCGGGCCGCTCGGCGAGCGCGGCGCGCACGCGAGCGTCGACCTCGACGCGCACAAGCTCGGCGATCGCGCGCGCCAGGCTCGCCATGGCATCGGACGCGGAGCTGAGCTCGGCCGCCGCGGGCCGGTGATGCGGCTGCGGCTTGCGCCGACGGTTCGAGCCGATGCTCGCCGGCGACTCACTCGGCGGTGCCGTCCGGTCGCGCGCGTGTGGTGCATCACCTGGAGGATCGCTCGCCATCGTCATGCCCCTCCGCTCTGGTCGGTCGTGCTCGTCTGAACCCGTCATCGGGCACCCCCTGGACAGGCCGCGGTGGGCGGCGAGGTCAGATCGCGTTGAAACGGGCCATGGCTTGCGCCAGGCGCGCGCGGCCCCGCAGTCGTCGCGGTTCCCCCTGGAAAGGGCTGCGCACCGTGCCGGGCGCTCAGGCCAGCGTGCGCAGTCCCCCGGGGCTCAACCCTAGGCTGATGCTGCTGATGTTCTTCAACCTGCACGACACCAGCGAGCGCGGTCCGGTGTACTCGCGTGCGCGCGCGGCGTGCTGCTCATGGCAGCCGCACCTGCTCGTCGTCTAACCATGCTCCCCACGCTCGCCTGGATGCGAACGCGCTTCGACCAGTTTGGGAAGCAGATGGTGCGTACCGCGGTCGCATCGTGCGGCTCGGTCGAGACCGACGCGGAGGTCCCGGCTGACACCCGGAGGATCGACCTCTGGTTCATGCCCGATCCGGCCTGCGAGCCGGTTCCTGGCTACCTCGGCCTCCTCGGGCGCATGACCGCCGGGCCGAGCACGCTGGAGTTCTTCCACAACACGCCGAGCGGTGACGATCTCGCCGACTGCCTGATCAAGCACGGGCAGTTCCGCCACTACTTGTCGCTGCGCAAGCCACCGCCCCCGATCCCGACGCAGTGGGTGATCTCGTCGGGCCGCCCCAAGGGCGGCATCGAGGGCCTGCGGCTTCACCCGCTGGAGGGCTGGCCGCCCGGCATCTACGAGGGCCCGCCCTTGCTCTGGACGCGGCTCGTGGTGGTGAGCGAGCTGCCCGTCACGCCCGACACGCTGCTCTTGCGCCTGCTCGGCGCCGGCCAGGTGCTGAAGCAGGCGATCGCCGAGCTCAAGGCGCTGCGGACCGAGGATCCCGCGCGCAGCCTCGCGTTTCCACTTCTGGTACGCTTACGGTTGGAGATCCCCACCGACCCTGCACAGCGGACGGACGACGACCAGGAGTTCCTCATGCAGACCCAAGACATCGTCGAGACCTGGCGCCAGGAGGCGATCCAGGAGGGCGTCAAGCAGGGCGTCCAGCAGGGCGAATGCGCGGTGCTGCTGCGCCAGCTGCGGCAGCGCTTCGGTGACGCCGTGGACGCTCACGTCGAGCAACGCATCGCGACGGCGCCCATCGAGCAGATCGACCTCTGGACCGTGCGCATCCTGTCGGCCACCACGCTCGCCGAGGTGTTCGCCGACTGAACCGGCGCCTCCTGTGCCGAACATGCTCCAGACCTGTCGTGAGCCGTCCGGCGTACGCGCCGGCTCGAAGGTCAGGCCGTCCGGGAACATGGCCTGGAAGACCTCGCGGAGGTCCGCCGGGTCCACGAGCGCTCTGCGCCCGAACGTGTGGCGCAGGGAGTCTCGTTCGAGAACGGCAAGGCGAAGCAGCTTCCGTGGCCGGACGCGCGGTCAGCCGCCGATCTCGCGGGCGATCACCTCGGCGATCCGGCTCACCGCCTCGGGCGACAGCGCCGTCTTGGGGCACGGCGACGGCCGGCCGCGGCCGCGGCAATGCTTCTCGATGCATGCGAGCAGCGCCCGTAGATCGAGGCCGCGCGCGGTGAGCTCGGCGATCAGGCGGCTGCTGATCACGCCGCCGCCGAGCAGGCAGCGCACGATGTCGCACCAGAACGGATCGCCGCCACCGCCCGACCCGCCGGTCGTGCCCGGGTGATGGTCGCCGGTGCCGTCGTCGCGCGGACCGCCGGTGCCATCGCCGTTGCCGCCACCGGGATACACCGCCGCGGACAGCGTTTGCTCGCGCTGAAACGGCGACCCGTAGAACGTGGTGCCGCTGGCCCGGACGCGCGCCGTGTACAGGCCGCTCTGGCTGCACGCGAAGGTGGCGCTGTAGTGCCCCGGCTCGGACTGCGGCATCGCGAGCGACAGCACGCTGGCACCGGGCCGCGTGATCTCGGCCCACACCGTCGCGCGGCCGTCGACCGGCACGTCGTACTCGCGCAGCGTCGCGGCGACGGTCGCGATCGCTCCGGGCTCGAAGCTCGTTTGCACGAGCGTGGCACCGAACACCAGATTCGACCGGCAGTGAACAACGACGTCGTAGGGCAGGAGCCCGGGGCCCGCGGCGGCGGTCACGTGCGTGTAGTCCTGGCCGCGGATCCGGGCCAGCCGGAGCACGATGTTCCATCGCCCGCTGTGCGATCCGGCGGCGTCGCCGGGCAGCGCGGGCAGCGCGAGCCGGTAGAACGAGACGCGGGGGCCGGGGACGAACTGGATATTGCCGCCCGCGGAGCCGGGCGTGATGCGCGTGCCGCCGGGGGTCTCGAGCTGGAAGTCGATGAAGCCCGGGGCCGGCGCGAGCACAAACGCATCGACGCTGATATCCGACTCGCTGACCCAGAACGGAATGCGATGCTCGGCGCCCGGCGTGAGCTCACCGTGCGGATCGAGAATCACATTGGCATTGGTCGCGCCCGCCAGGATCTGCAGGAAGTACTTGTTGAGCCGAGCCGCCTGATCCGGTGTGATGGCACCGGTGACCAGGATGTAGCCATTATGCGCCTGGGTCAGACTCGACAGCGCCGCGACACTGATGTTCTCGGGCCGGCCGAGGCCGACGGCGAACGTGCTGGCGGTGATGCTCGAGCGCACATCGATCAGCATCGGCGCGGTGTTCTCGACGCCGTCGGTGAGCACGAGCATCGCGGTGTTGTCGTAGTGCGGCGACGCGGCGGCCTGCGCGGTATCGAGCGTCGCCTTGCCGTTGACCACGCCGGCGCCGATCGACGTGTCGCCGGCCGGAGCGATCTCGCTGCCGAGATGACCGAGCGCCGCCAGGCGGCCGGCGCCGACGGTCACCGGACCGACGTCGGTCACCGGCATCAGGATCTGCGACGTATCGTCGAACCGGACCACGCTCAGGCCGTCGCCCGGCAGCATCGCTCCGATCAGGATCGTCGCCGCCTCGCGCAGCTTGTCGACCTTGCTCGTCCCGTCGCCGACGTCCTCGGTCATGCTGAACGAGTGATCGAGCACGAGTGCGATCGCCGACTTCGGACGCGCCACGGTGCTGGCATCGATCGGGATCACGAAGTCCTGGCCGGTCTCGTCGCAGTGCACCGTGACGCTGCCGTGCGCGCTCGTGCCCGCCGTCCCCGACGTGAACGACAGCCAGATCCGGGCCTGGACCACCGCGCCGCCGGTGCTCGTCAGCTCGGCCGTCGTGCCGAGCGGCGTGCCGAACCCGCCGGTCGGTCCGGCGGAGATGTGGAGGTGGCGGCTGGCCGCCATGCACGCGTCGAGCTCGAACACGATCGCGCGGAACGTCGTCACGCCGGTCCCACTTACTCCCTCGGGGATATTCTGGAAGTTGATATTCGGCGTGATGAGGATCGGCATCGCGTCGGGTAGAAACGGCGAGAGCGTGTCGCGGATCACCTGCTGGCACACAGCGCAGAAGCTGTTGGCCAGTTTTCGCATCTTGCAATCGAACGACTGGCGAAAGCAGCCGCAGTAAAACGTGTTGGCGCCCGCGTACGCGCCGACGTAGCCCGCGCCGTGCGGATCGGGCTGCGGGTCGCAATCGGAGCAGTTCGCGTTGTTCGTGGTGGGCAGTGCGTCGGTGGCGCTGGTGAGCAGCGTCCGCCACTTCATCGTGTTGCGATCGGTATTGATCGTCACGTTGGGCTGAAACGGCTCGCCTCCGCCGTGGTGATCGTGGCCGGCCTCGCCGGTGCCGCAGCCCTGGAGGTACTCGTACTCGTCGGCGAAATGGAACGCCGTGTGGCCCATCTCGTGGAGGGCGATCTGCGCGGCGTCCGGGTGCGTCGAGAGTGTCGCGACCGACCCGCCCGAGCCGCCGTACTCGCTCGTGTTGACGATCACCATCGTCATCGACGGATGCGCGACCACCGAATGCGCCGTCGACAGCGCGCGCGAGCTATCGCACGTCAGCAGCCGTCGGGTGTTGTCGTCGCCGCAGAACGTCGCATCGAAGAACGTCGCCGGCGTCGCGCCCGACCCGCCGGAGCCGTCGCCGCACGTGCCCGGATCATCGGCGCCGCTGTCGGTCGACACCACGTCGACGCGATAGATGTTCAGCGCGCACCACAGATCGTTGTACGGCGCTGTCGCGCGCAGCGTGTTGACGAAGCTGTCCGTGTCGACGTGGAACTTGGCGAGCTCCGACGCGCGATAGCCATCGCCCAGGATCACGATGTTGAATCGCAGCGCGTCATCGCCGTGATCGACGACCTTGACGTTGCTGACCACGAAGCCATCCGACGTTCCCATGAGCCTCTCCCCTTGGCTATCTGTGTGGCTATCCGTGCGCGATACACCGTCGCAGCTCATCGAAGCCGAGCGTCACGACCGGCTCGGCGGCCCGCTCGGCCGCCGCTGCCCCCGGCTGGGCCGGAATGCTCGCGTGCACCGCGAACGACGCTGCGTTCGGCAGGTCGGGCACCAGCACCTGGAACTCGCCGGTCCGCTTGCGGCGCGGCTGGCGCCTGAGCGCGGGCTGCCCGGTCTCGTCGGCGAACACCTCTTGCGTCGCCGGCATCGCGTCGTGCAGCGGCTGGTAGTACAGAAACCGGCCGCCGGCGTCGCGCACCTCGAACCAGGCGCCGCTCTGCCCGGACCGCGGCGGCGCCGTGGCGATGCCGGGCGCCACCGCGCGCACCCGCTCGACGCAGAGCAGCCGCACGCCGCACTTCGGCGCGTCGAGGTCGTAGCCGAACGTCACGCGCAGGCTGTGCGGTGTGCGTGGCACGGACGGCCGTCGGTTGTGGTCCCCATCGCCAGGATGCTTCGGTTCCATGCGCGCTCCTCCTGCCTCTCGGCCACCACGATCCCTGCTGGTGAGACGTGCGACCTTCGAAAACTTCGCGGCCGGATCGTGAGACGCACCTCCCGCACGGATCCGCCCCGACCGGCCGCCCCTTGGTCAGGCTGCTGGCGTCGCCGGATCGCCCGGCCAACTCGCTCGGCGGCGATCCCGCGCGTACGAGGAACCCGATGCAGCGCGTGTCAGCACAAGGCTGAACAAGCTGGGCGCGGAGGGCTGGGAGCTGGTGGGGCTCGTGCAGGCCCCGGTGCCAGGCTGGCATGCCAACGGGGCGTTCGCATACACGCTGTGCGCCAAGCGCGCGCTGCCCTGATTCGCCGGGCGCGCAGACGATCGACGATGACTCGCTTGCCCTCGGCCGCGGCGCGAGCGCTGGTCGTCGTGGCGGGAAGGGGCGTAGCTACCTTGGCCGCCTCGTGCCCGCTTGCGGCCCTACGCAATGACAAGTATCGTCGTGGTCATCGACAATGCTAGAGGCCGACGACGACGATGCGCTTTATGTGTTCGAGCGGGGAACCGCGGATCGCCGCCTGCCGCCTGCCCGGCGCCGCGGAGAGGATGCAGCGCAGTCACTCAAGATCTTGAAACGCCGCCTCGGTATCGCCGAGGTGCCGCTCACGGCGGACTTGGAGAAGCTGCTGTTGCGATATTGCTCGGATACGATCCTCAACATCCTCTGGTACGACCGAGCCCGAAAGCGGGAGCAACGGGCAAATGCGCGGCGGACCTACCTCATGGTCCTGCTCATGATCGTCGCCCTGCTCCTCTTGTGTGCGTCCGCATTCTTGCCGTCCGAGCGCAGCACCTCATCGGGGGCGGCGATGCTGCCGTTCGCGCTCCTGGCAGGTGGCGCGCTCACCGTGCTCCAGGTCGTTGCGGCGCTGGCCGACGGCAAGGCGAGGCTCTCGATCTTCTGGAAAGCGGGCGCCGATCTCAAAGAAGCGCTCTACAGGTTCGAGCACAAATGGCGCGGCCGGGTCTTTTGCGGTGACCCACCTCGCGTGGTTGCGGAGTTCGACGCCGCGGTGCAGGACGAACTGAAGTTCGCATACGCAGTGACGCGAGCGGAGCGGCTAGAGTTCTTTGCTAATTTGCGTTCGCCATCTGATGTCTTTGCAGTGGCGATCAGCGCCGTGAACAATCTGCGCGAGCGACGTTTTGAAGGCAGCGTCGCGCTGGCCGCGCGCGACGAACAAGCCGCCGCCGCACGCAAGAGCGTGTCCGAGGCCCGCGCGGCGGTGCTCGCGTCCCAGTACCGCCTGCAGGCCGCCGACGGCACCAACAAGAGCGCAGAACAGACAGTGCTGGTCAATGCGCGCGCCGAGGTCGTCCGCACCGAGGCAATCTTGCACGAGCTGATCGGTGGTTGAGGGCCGGATCTCGGGCGCTACATCAAGCTCCTCGAGTTGCCGGGCGGCGCGTACACCGCCGGCGAGGTCCCGAACGCGCTCGTCACGACGTTCCGGGACACCGCGCCCGAGGATCGCAGCCTGCTGACCAGCATCGTCGACTGTGCCGAGCTGATCGGCGAGGACTGGCTCAAACGCATGCGGACCTGATCGTTCGCCCCCGGACACGCGCAGTGCCGGGTGCCGAGGGTCGGGCCAAGACGGCGGCCTCGGTGCAAAGGCTGCACGCAGCGACGGTGGTCGCGCAGAGCCTTCGCGCTCCAGACCCGCGAGGCAGCGAAGTCGAGGCACGGCGCTTGCTGGTCGTGGGGTGAGAGCGAGGCTCTCCGATCCATGCGAGAAACCCGATACCTCGCGCGACGTTTGCGACCGAGCCACCTGCTCGGCGGCCTCGGCCGCCGCGTGATCGAGGGCGTGGGCGGCCTCGGCCGGTTCGTGGTGTTCTCCGGCCAGGCCGCCGTCGCCATCGGCCGGCGTCCGTCTCGTCCCCACGTGGTGCTCGAGCAGCTCCAGTTCTTCGGCAACCGCTCGATCTCGATCGCCGTGCTCACCGCCAGCTTCACCGGGATGGTGCTGGCGCTCCAGGGCCACGACACCCTGCAGCGCTTCGGCAGCGAGTCCCAGGTCGGTCCGCTGGTCGCGCTGAGCTTGCTCCGCGAGCTCGCGCCGGTCCTTGCGGGCATCGTCATCGCGGCCCGGGCCGGCTCGGCGACCGCGGCGACGCTGGGCAACATGCGCATGACCGAGCAGATCGACGCGATCGAGGTGATGGCGATCGACTCGCGGCAGTACCTGGTCAGCACCCGCCTCGTGGCGGCGATGATCGCCGTGCCGATCATCACCGCGCTGTTCAGCCTCGCCGGGATCGTCGCCGCGCTGCTGCTCGCGACCCAGGTGCTCGGCCAGGAACCTGGGGTGTTCTGGGGCGGGGTCGAGCGCTCGGTCGAGTGGGTGGACATCTCGCTCGGGCTCAAGAAATCGCTCGTGTTCGCCGTGCTGATCGCGACCATCAGCTGCTACCGCGGGTACCACGCGACCGGGGGCGCGACCGGCGTCGGGCGAGCGACCACGCGCGCCGTGGTCGAGACCACCTCGTGCATCCTGGTCGCGGACTACGTCCTCACTGCGCTCCTCATGTAGGCATCATGGTGACTCAATGGTGACTCACTCACGACTCGAGATCTCGGTCGGCGCCTTCGTGGCGGCCGGCCTCGCCATCATCGTCTATCTGGCGATCTCGCTCGGCAACGTCCGCTTGCTGCCCGGCGACCGGACGACGATCGCCGCGCGGTTCTCGTCGATCGGCGACCTGCGCAAGGCGGCGCCGGTCCGGATCGCCGGGGTCCACGTCGGCCAGGTCGGCAAGATCCAGCTCGCCGACTACGTCGCGAGCATCGAGCTGCTGATCGACCCGGGCGTGAAGCTCCCGGCCGACACGATCGCGTCGATCCGGACCAGCGGCCTGCTCGGCGAGTCGTTCGTCTCGCTGTCGCCGGGCGGCAGCGATCGGATGCTCCGCAGCGGCGACGCGATCGTGCAGACCGAGCCCGCGCTCGACATCACCCAGCTGCTCCAGAAGTACGCGTTCGGTTCCACCACCGAGCCACCGGCGGCCGGGGACGAAGGCAGCGGTCGGTCCCGGCCAGCTTCCGAAGATCCACTCCGATGAGGACACCATGATGCGCTCGCTCACTGTTCTGGTTCTCGCCACCGTATCGCTCTCGACGCGAGCTGCCGGCGCCGAGAAGCTGTCTCGCGCCGACGTGATGAAGCGCGCCGCGCGGCACCCGACGACCGAGGCAGGGCACAGCCAGATCGATCAGGCGCGGGCCCAGAAGCGGCAGGCGGATGCGCTGCGCTGGCCGCGGATCTCGCTGTCGCTCGGGGTCGTTCCGTCGCTCCGCGCCACCCTGGTCCCGGGCTCGCAGGTGGAGTCGGTCGAGCGCGCGACCGACTACAGCCTCGGCGACGTGTCGCCCGGCTTCACCGGAGATCTGACGATCATCCAGCCGCTCTACACGTTCGGAAAGATCGCGGATCGCCAGCGCGCGGCCGAGCTGGGGATCGGCGCGTACACCGCGCAGGCCCGGATGCGGCAGGCGGACGTCGCGGTCGAGGGGGCCGAGCTGTACGAGAAGTACCTGCTCGCCCGCGACCTCGGGCGCTTCCTCGAGGAGACCGACCACATCCTCGTGCGCTCGCTCGAGGCGACCGAGGATCGCCTCGCGGGCAAGGCGGGGGACGTCAGCCAGCACGATCTGTTGCGGCTCAAGACCGCGCGCGGCCCGCTGATCGTGGGTCTCCATCAGGCGCAGGCCGGAACCCGCCAGGCCGAGGCCGGGCTGCGCGCCTACTTCGGCCTTCCCGACGGAACGGCGATCGAGCCGGCGGACGCGCACCTGGAGGCGATCGCGGCGGGCAAGCTCACGCTGGCCGAGCTCGTCCGGCGCGCCTACCGCGATCGGCCCGAGCTCGTCGCGCTGGCGGACGGGGCCGCGGCATTCGATGCGCTGGCGGACGCGGAGCGCGCCGGCTACCTGCCGGACCTCGTGGCGCTCGGCTTCGTGTCCGGTGCATACACCGTGGGCCGCGATGCGGTGGAGAGCCGGTTTGTCTACGACCCGGCCCGCCACTTCGTCCCCGGCGTCGGGCTCGGCCTGCGCTGGGAGCTGTGGGGAGGCCTCGCAGGTGCGCGCGCCGACGAGCAGCGCGCCCGGGGCGCCGAGCTGCGGCACCTCGAGAGCTGGGCACGGACCGCGCTGTCGGCCGACGTCACCAACTCCTACGAGGAGCTCGAGCGTGCGCGGGCCGATCTTCCGGCGCTGGCGTCGGCGTCGGCGTCGGCCAAGGAGTGGGTGGTGCGCGCCAACGCCGACTACGCGGTCGGGATGGTGGATTCGATCGTCCTGACCAGCGCCGTCGATGCCTACGCGACGAACCGGCTCGCCGAGCTCGACGCGGCGTACCGGTTCAACGTCGCGCTGGCACGCCTGTCGCGCGCGATCGGCGCCGGCTCCGGCGCCGAGTCACTGTACGCGGGAGGGGGTGCCCGATGATGGCGAGATCGATCCTGTGGATCGGCGCGGTGGTCGTCGCGCTCTCGGCGGCCGCCGCGGCGGCGCCGCCGGTGGCCGAGCAGCTGATCCGCCGCGGTATCGACGACGCCCTGGAAGTCCTGCGCGATCCAGCTTCCAGCCCGGCGGGGGCGCGGGCGCAGCGCATCGCGCGGCTCCGCCAGGTCGCCGACTGGCTGTTCGACTGGCCGGAGATGTCGCAGCGCAGCCTGGGACCGACCTGGCGCACGCTCGACGCCGCGCAGCGCAAGCGGTTCGCCGAGGTGTTCCCCGACATCCTCGCCAGCGCCTACCTCGACGACCTCGACAAGTTTCGCGGCGACGAACGCGTCACGATCGAGCGCTCGACCGAGTCCGGCGACCACGCCGAGGTCTACACGATCGTCGTCACCCACGGCGGCGAGCGAGTGCCGATGGTCTACTGGCTGCACCGCGTCGAATCGGCGTGGCGGGTCTACGACTTCAGCATCGAGGGCGTCAGCCTGGTCAACAACTACCGCGAGTCGTTCTCCCGCTTCCTCGTCAATCACAAGTTCGAGGACCTCATGGAGCGACTGGAGCGCAAGCGGCCCAGACCCGCCGGCGCGGCGGCGATGTGAAGGGCGGCCGGATGCGCTCGAGGATCATGCCGAGCGTCGCGATCACTCGATTTACGGCGGCCGCGCATTGCGGCGAGCGCCGGGGTGACCGCGATCGGTGGCGACGTCAGGCGCCGGCCAGCCGCGGGCCCATGAAGTCGACGAAGTTGTCGCAGTAGAACGCGCGCTGCTCGGCGGCGGTGCACCCGGCGAGGCTGGCCTCGAACCGCCGCATGGGATGGCGGCCGCCCTCGACGTGGGGGTAGTCCGACGAGAACATCATGACCTCGGGGCCGGTGTTCTGGACGATCCAGCCCGCCGGCTCGTGGGGATACGGCGTGATCCGCACCTGGCGGCGCACGAATTCGCTCGGCTGGAGGCTGAGCCGCTGGAGCCGGTCCTCGTTCTTGCGGAACGCCTCGGCCCCGGAGTCGAGCGCACGCATCCAGCCCGGCACCCAGCTGGCGCCGAGCTCGATGACGCCGATGCGCAGCCGCGGGAAGCGGTCGAGCACGCCGTCGTAGATCATCGTGCCCAGGGTCTGCATCGGGGCGTACGGGATCGCGAGGTACGAGACCGAGGTGAAGTTGGAGTCGCCGCCATGGAAGTCGGGGACCGCCGGCAGGCCGTTGAGCTTGTAGACCGGGGGCATCGGCTCCTCGCCGCCGACGTGGAACACGATCGGGATGCCGGCGTCCTGGGCGCGGGCCCAGATCGGGTCGAAGCCGATGTGGCTCTGCGAGTGCGCGTGCAGCGGGTGCGACGGGATCATCAGCGCCGCGACGCCGAGCTCGATCGCCTGACCGGCGGCCCGCACGGCGCGGTCGATGTCGCCGAGCGGGAGATAGCCGACCGGGAGCAGGCGGCGGTCGGTGGCGCAGAACTCGACGATGGCGCGGTTGTGCGCGGCGGCCAGGCCGTACATCAGCTCGAGGTCGTCGCCGCGCTCGAAGTCGCGGAGTGCGCCGAGGTAGGTGGTGGTGAACACGAGCTGGCTGGCGAAGCCGAGCAGGTCGAGCGCGCCGGGGCGGTCCTCGGGCAGCACGGCGCCCGGGGCGAGCTGGTTCTTGCGCAGCATGATCTCACCGGCGTCGCGGGCGCGGAACGCCGGATCGCGCTGCTGGGTCACCGCCGCTTGCACAGCCGGGCCCCAGGCGAGCCCGCGCAGCGCCTCGGCCAGCCGATCGCGGATCTGGGGGTCGGCGTGGCGCTCGGCGGTGCCGGGCGGCTCGAAGATGTGGGAGTCGGCGTCGTGAACCACTCTGCCTTCGACGTAGGGCATCGCGTGCTCCTCCGGCGCCATGGTACCGCGGTTCACGACGTGACGAGCCACACGGCGTACAGCACCACGCACGTGGCATCGACCGCGGCGACCATGCGCAGCCCGCGCGCGAACGGACGGCGATGGACGAACGCGAATGCGACGACCATCCCCACCTTCTCGACGAGGGCGGCCGTGACCACCGCGGGCCTCAGCTCCGGATGAGCGGCCGCGAACATGAGGAGGCCGCCGATCGTCGCGGCGAACAGGCCCCAGTGCCGGGCGATGAACAGCCCGGCCTCGTCGGTCAGCTCGATGCGATACATCCGCGCGAGCACCAGCCTCGGCGCGGCGAACTGCACGATCGGTGTCGCCGTGAGCGCTCCGGTGACCCACAACACCGCCGCGAAATGTTCGACCAGCACCGCGCCATGCTATCGCGGATCGTGGCGCAGGGGACCGTCGACCTGACAGGATACGCGGACTGCCCATGAAGATCATCGAGATGAACTGGATGCAGGTCGAGGCCTACCTGCGGCGCGACGACCGCGCGGTGGTCCCGATCGGCTCGACGGAGCAGCACGCGGAGCTCAGCCTCGGCACCGATCTCCTGCTGTCCGAGCGGGTGTCGGTCGAGGCCGCGGAGCCGCTGGGCGTGCCGGTGTTCCCGACGCTCGGGTACGGCTACACGCCGTACTTCACGGCGTTTCCGGGGACGGTCAGCCTGCGGATCGAGACCCTGATCGCGGTGGTCCGGGACGTGCTTGACAGCCTGCAGCGCAGCGGCTTCCGCCGCATCCTGCTGGTCAACGGTCACGGCGGCAACGCGCCGGCGGGGTCGCTGATCCAGGAGTGGATGGCGGACCATCCGGGCACCTGCGTGCGGTTCCATGACTGGTACAACGCCCCCAGGACCTGGGCGAAGGTCCAGGACATCGATCCGGTCGCGAGCCATGCGTCGTGGATGGAGAACTTCCCGTGGACGCGGGTGTCGGGCGTCCGGTATCCGGACGACGCGAAGCCGATGGTCGACGCGGACCGGCTCCGGCTGCTCGACCCCAGGCGGGCGCGCGAGCTGCTCGGTGACGGGAACTTCGGCGGGCGCTACCAGCGCTCGGACAACGACATGTGGGCGCTGTGGCAGGTCGCGGTCGCGGAGACCCGCGAGATGCTCGAGGGGCCCTGGGCATGACGGCCGGCGGGGACGACGGGCCGCTCCTGATCTGGGGCGCCGGCGCGGTCGGCGGGACGATCGGGGCCTGCCTCGCGCGCGCCGGCCACCCGGTCGTCCTGGTCGACGTCGTCGCCGATCACGTCGCCGCGATCGCCGAGCGCGGGCTCACCCTCGAGGGGCCGCTCGGCGGGTTCACGCAGCGGGTGCCGGCCGCGACCCCGGATCAGCTGGACGGGACGTACCGGCGGAGCCTGCTGTGCGTCAAGGCCCAGCACACGGCGGCGGCCGCGGCGGCGATGCGGCCGTTCCTGGCGGATGACGGGTACGTCGTCTCGGCGCAGAACGTGCTCAACGAGCGCGTGATCGCCGAGATCGTGGGCCCGGCGCGCACGATCGGCGCGTTCGTCAACTTCGGCGCCGACTACCTCGGGCCCGGCCGCGTCGTGTACGGCGGGCGCGGCGCGGTCGTCGTCGGCGAGCTCGACGGGCGGGACACGCCGCGGCTGGCCGCGCTGCACCGGACGCTCGGCGACTTCGAGCCCGCCGCGGTCGCGACCGACAACATCTGGGGCTACCTGTGGGGCAAGCTGGCCTATGGCGCGCTGCTGTTCGCGACCGCGCTCACCAACGACTCGATCGCCGACGCGCTGGCGCTGCCGCGGTACTTCGCGCTCTACCGCGCGCTCGGCGCCGAGGTCCTGGGCGTGGCGGCGGCCGAGCAGGTCCGCCCGGAAGGCTTCAACGGCTTCGACCCCGCGGCGTTCGCGGACGGCGCGGACCCGGCGGCGACCCGGCGCTCGATCGACGAGATGGTCGCCCATAACAGGAGGTCGGCGAAGTCGCACAGCGGGATCTGGCGCGATCTCGCGGTGCGCAAGCGCAGGACCGAGGTCGACGCACAGATCGCAGTCGTCGCCGAGATCGCGGCCACGCGCGGCCGGACCACGCCGGTGCTCGATCGCCTGGTCCGCCTCGTCCACGAGATCGAGGACGGCCGGCGGCCGCAGGGCCGGGCCAACCTCGACGCGCTCGCCGAGGCCGTGCCATGAACCTCGCGTTCCCCGGCAAGACCGTGATCGTGACCGGCGGCGCGCACGGCCTGGGCCGCGCCATCGCACACGTGTTCGCTAGGCCCAGATCGGCGGGTGGCGGCCGGCCCAGGGCTGCGCCTGCTCGAGCTGCGCGGCGAGCCGGAACAGCGTGGCCTCGTCGCCGTAGCGCGCGGTGAACATCATCCCGATCGGCAGGCCGCCGGGGGACTGCACGAGCGGCAGCGAGATCGACGGCTGGCCGGTCATGTTGAACGGCGGGGTGAACGGATAGGCCGCCGTGGTGCGCTGGTCGAAGGTCTTGAGATCGCCCGCGAGCGGATCGAGCTCGTCGGTGCGCGGCGGGAGCGTGCCGAGCACCGGGGTGACGAACACGTCGACGTCGGAGAACTGCTCGAGCAGCTGCCAGCTCAGCGCGCGCACGCGCTGCACGGCCGCCAGCGCATCGGCGCCGCTGACCTGCTTGCCGGCCTCGTAGCTCCGCCGCGCCAGCGGGCCGAGCTCGCGGTCGCCCGGCTCGCGGCCGACCCGGGCGACGATGCCCTTGATCTCGGCGGCGAAGTTGGCCGCCAGCATGGCGCGGGCGGCGAAGTACAGCGCGAGCCAGTCGAGCCGGAGCGCGCGCGGCTCGACGGTGTGGCCGAGCGACGCCAGCAGCGCGGCGGTGTCGGCGAGCGCGCGCTCGATCTCGGGGTCGATCGGCCGGCCGGTCGGGGTCTGGCTCGACCACGCGATGCGCAGCGCGCCGGGGGGCCGCTTGATCTCGTCGAGGTACGGGCCGGCCTTGGGCGGCGGCGCATACGGGCTCGCGGGCTGCGGGGTGCCGGTGGCGTCGAGCATCGCGGCGCAGTCGCGCACCGAGCGGCACACGATGTGGTCGACGGCGAGCCCGCACACCCGCCACAGCTCGTCGGGGTCCCACGGGTTGCGATCGCGGGTCGGCTTGAGGCCGACCAGGCCGCAGCACGCGGCCGGGATGCGGATCGAGCCCAGGCCGTCGCTCGCGTGCGCCATCGGCACCATCCCCGAGGCGACCGCGGCGGCCGAGCCGCCCGACGAGCCGCCCGGGGTGTGCGCCGGGTTCCACGGGTTCTTGCACAGGCCGAGGCGCTCGGAGTGGGTGACGCCGGGGATCCCGAACTCGGGCGTGTTGGTCGCGCCGAGCAGGATCAGGCCGGCGTCGCGGTAGCGCTGGACGAGCACGCTGTCCTCGGCGGCCGGGCCGAGCTGCCCGAACACGCTGCCCATGCTGCACGGCCAGCCGGCGACGCGCCGGCCGAGGTCCTTCATGAGGAACGGCACGCCCCGGAACGGGCCGCCGGGCAACCGGCCGGCCGCGGTGCGGCGCGCCTCGTCGTACGCCTTGTGCACGACCGCGTTGAGCGTGCCGTTGTGGCGCTCGATGCAGGCGATCGCCGACTCGACGAGCTCGGCCGGCGAGACCTCGCCGCGCGCGACCAGCGCAGCCAGGCCCAGTCCGTCGTGGCGGGCGTAGTCGGGCGGGCTCATCGCGACCCCGCGGATTCAAACTCGATGCTCGGCATGGCGGCCTCCGTGCGCATCTGATGATGACCGGTGCCCGAGGTCAAGCGCTGCCGGGCGCTCCCGTGCCGTGGCTGCTTGTCGACGGCGGTGGACATGCTGTGCACCGCGGTCGGCGCGATCGGCAGTGCCACCGCGGCCAACCCACGAGCGGCGCGGCGCGCCCGGCGTGGCATGTCGGCTGCACCGGGCCCAGCCGTGTCAACGACCGTGACGGAGATCCTGCCGTGCGAGCCGCTGTCTGACGACGTGCTGACCGCGGTCGCGGCTGGCGCCGACCCCGGGTACCACCCGGCGGAGGATGCGCTCGGGCGCGCCGGGCCGGGCCAGAGATGGAGCTGGCTCGGCAACTACTACACGCCGGAGGCGCTCGCCCACGATCGCGCGGTCCGCGGCAGCATCGCCGCCGGCTCGTCGAAGGTGATGGCGCATGTCAAGGCGCTGCCCCTGCTGCCCGCCGCGGTCGGCTCGTACTTCCGGGCCCGGTTCCACCCCGGGGCGGACGACATGCAACTGCCGTGAGCCCGAGCGCGTGATCTTCGACATGGCATCTGGCACGGCTGCGACCGTCTCGCCGCCCAGGTCGAGCTCCGTGAGGGCGTGCATTCCGTGAGGGTGTGCGCGTAACGGGAACGCCGGTCGTACGCTCGAATGCCGGTCCTCCTGCGATGGGCGCAGGTGGACGCGTTCCATTTTTGAATGGGGGAGAGCAGCATGTCGAATCTCGCAATCATGTCTGGTCGTGGTGTGCGCAGCGCGCGTTCGCTCGGCGCCCGCGCGGCGTTCCTGATCTGCCTGGCCGCACCGGTGATCACCACCGGCGAAGCCCACGCGCAGGGCGCGCCGGTCAACATCAGCTTTCAACCCGCCAGCTTTCCGCTGCAGAGCGGCTACCAGGGCGACTTCGGCCAGGTCTTCGGCGCGCGCGGGAACGGCTACAGCTATGGATGGAACGTCGATCACACGGGGCGTACATTTGCCTATTCCCCGCTGCCCGGATACGAAACGGTCTGGGGGGCCCAGTGGTCGCTGATCAAGATGATCCCGGGCAGCTCCACGAGCTGGGAGATCGCACTTGCCAGCGGGAGCTATGACGTCACGATCCTCGCGGCCGGCTACCAGTGTCAGGGCCAGCTGCAGCAGATCGCGGCCGAGGGGGTCCTGGTCGTGAACGGCACCGCGGGCTGGGACTACGATACCTACGTCGGCGGCACACAGACCGTCACGGTGAACGATGGGCGGCTGACCGTGACCAACGGCCCGACCGCAGCGCTGAACTGCATCGACTCCATCCAGATCCGCGCGCACTGACGGAGCGCCGACCGCCGCGGCCGTCACAGGAACTTGTGGATCATCGCGGCGGTGAGCGCGATCAGCGAGGCCAGGGTGATCGGCGTCGCCAGGATCATCAGGATCAGCACGACCGCGAGGGCGCCGCCCATCGAGGTCCTGCTCGGCCACCAGCGCCGGCGGCTGGCGGCGCGACTGGCGGCGATGAACGCATCGGCGGCCTCGCTGACGCCGATCTCGCGGTGGGTCTCCGGGGTGAGCCAGGCGTCGAGCTCGGCGAGCTGGCCGGGGTCGAGCAGCCCGGCGGCGCCCTGCTTCCAGGCGGCCGCGTCGGCCTCGAGATGGCGCCGCAGCTGCTCGGTCCGGCCGTGGCTGTCGATCCAGCGCTGAAGCGCGGGCGATCCGGTCAGGGCATCATCGGCCAGCGCCAGCGCGAGCGCGGCCGGCGCCGGTCCGGATGCGTCGCCGTCGAGCCGGACCACCCCGCCGTCGGTCAGGTGTCGCACGACCTCGGCCAGACGGCCGGCGTCGCCGGGCGCCGCCAGCGCGGCCAGCGGCTGCGGGCGGCCGGGCTCGGCCTCGCCGTCGCGGAAGCGGAGCAGCCGCAGCACGACCCGGCGCGCGATCGCCTGGCCGGCGTCGTCGAGGGCGAGCCAGGCGCCGGCACGCTCGGACGGCGTCTGGGCCGGCGCGGTCATGGCGGTACGGTAGCACGGCGGTGGGCGGCGCCCGGCGGCCACGCACAGGCAACCCGGGCCAGTCCGGGCCGAGCGGAGCCCGACGAGGCGCGCCAGAGGCGCGTCTCGGTGGAACAGCGCAGCGAGGAACGGACGGAAGATGATGACTGGGGGGTGGCCCTGAATAGGGACACCCCCTAGGATGCGCCCATGATGCGCGCGTCCCTCCTGGTCCTCCTCGGTGCGAGCTGCGCCGGCTCGCCGCAGGCCCGATCGACGGCGGCGGGGTCGCCGTTCGACGCCGCGCAGCTGCGCGCGGACATCCGGTTCCTCGCGAGCGATCTGCTCGAGGGCCGCCGCGCCGGCACGCGCGGGTACGACATCGCCGCCGAGTACGTCGCGGCGCGGCTGGCGAGCCTCGGGATCGCGCCCGGGGCCGAGGGCGGCTACTTCCAGCCGGTGCGGCTGCGCGAGGTCACGCCCGATCTGGACGCGACCAGCGTCGAGCTGTCCGATCCGGCGCTCGCGGCGGCGGTCCGGGTTCCGGACAGCGCGCTGGTCAGCGCCGCCCTCGGGCACCTCGATCTCGACCTGTCGGGCGCGATGACCTACGTCGGCAAGGGGGTGTGCGACCCCGACAGCGGCCGCGACGACGCCGCCGGCGCCGACCTCGCCGGCCGGTTCGCGGTCGTGCTCGCCGGGGTCGACGACGGACTGCCGCCGGCGCGCGCGGTGGTGCGCTCGGACACCGTGGCGAAGTGGCTGTGCGTCGCCCGGCACGGCGCGATCGGCATGGTCATGCTGCGCACGGCGAAGGCGACCGCGCTGCGCTGGGCGTCGACCGTCGCATCGTACCGCTCGGGCGCGATGGGGGTGGTCGACGGCGAGGTCGTGCGATCGCGGTCGGCGCCGGCGCCGATCGTGGTGCTCGACGCGCCCGCGGCGCGCGCCGCGCTGATCGCCGCGGGGCGCGAGCTCGACGCCGAGGAGGCGCGGGCCGCGACCGGCAAGATCGAGCACTTCGCGCTGCCGGGCACCCTGCGGATCCGCTATCGCGCCCGCGCGCGCGACCTCGCCTCGGTGAACGTGATCGGCCGGATCGACGGAGCCGACCCGCAGCTGGCGCGCGAGGCGGTCGTGGTCAGCGCGCACCTCGACCACCTCGGCGTCGACGCGAGCGGCGCGATCCGCAACGGCGCGATCGACAACGCCTCGGGTATCGCCCAGCTCCTGCTGATCGCGCGCGCGCTGACCGCGCAGCCCCACGCGCCGCGCCGCACCGTGATCCTGCTGGCGACCACCGGCGAGGAGCTCGGCCTGCTCGGCGCCGAGGGGTTCATCGCCCACCCGGCGTGGCCGATCGACCGGATCGCGGCGGACATCAACATCGATCAGACCGGGATGATGTGGCCGATCGTCGACGTGGTCGCCGACGGCGCCGAGCGCAGCACGCTGGCCGCCGCGGTGGCGCGCGCGACCGCCGCGCTCGGGCTCGCGGTGTCGCCCGATCCGGTCCCCGAGCAGGGCTTCTTCCTGCGCAGCGACCAGGCGCCGTTCGCGCGCGCCGGCGTGCCGTCGCTGATCTTCCGGCCCGGGTTCCGCGACGCGAGCGGCGGCACCGACCAGAACCGCGCGCTGTTCACCAAGTGGCGCAGCACCGCCTATCACTCGCCGCTCGACAAGATCGACCAGCGCGACCCGCCGATCGACTTCGGCTCCGGCGCCACCATGGCGCACCTGGTCTACCTCACGGCGCTCGAGGTCGCCAACGCCGACCCGCGGCCGCGCTGGAACCCGGGCGACGTGTTTGCACCGGCTGCCGGCGGGCGAGATCGACCTCGTTGACCGCGGTCCCCGAGCTACGCCCCGACCAGGAACGCGCAGGCTTGCTCGATGTCGGTGACGAACCGGGCGGGATGCGCGCTGTCCTGGATCGCGAAGCCCGAGGCGCCGGCGTAGCGTGCTCGCCGGGCATCGATCTCGAACCACGCTCGACCTCTCGGGTTGTCGGTGTCGACCAGGCCGGGGCGGAGCGGATCGAACGAGAACTTGGCGCCCCGGGCGCGCAGGGTCTCGAGCAGCCGCCACTCGGGCTCGGTTTCCAGCAGCAGCTCTCGGATCTCTCTCGCGCGACGGAGCGCGAGCATCGATGACCAGCGGTGGCTCGACATCCGCTGGCCTCGGCCGGCCGCGTCGCGGTTGAGGATCGGGTGCTCGAGCGCCTCGACCGGGCCGAGCTGGTAGCAAACCTGGAGCTGATCGCCGCGCGTGGGCGGCCAGGGCGTGGAGATCTCGCTGCGCGCGACGACATCGATCGACTGGACGTCGGCAACGTGGGTGACCGATCCCGGCCCGGGGGAGCTCGCGAGCCGAGCCGGGCTATAGAGCGCGATCTTGGCTGCCATGAACTGGCGCATCTGCGTATCGGTCTTCGGCATGTAGTACATGCGCGAGCTGCGGATCCAGTCCAGGTGCTGTTGTGGATCCTGCGCCCGGAGGACCGCGATCAGCACCGGCAGCGACGCTGCGACTCGCCAGTCATGAGCGCGCTCGATCGCGGCGTGCCGAGGCGAACGGTCGGCCAGCTCCCAGCCACCCCGGGCGAGCGCCTTGCGGAGCCATTCGCGGAGCAGCTCCAGGTTGCCGGGAAGCAGCGGGATCGCGCCGACGCCGATCCGATCGAGCGTTCGCCACAGGCGAGCTCGCTTGAACTGCTCCGGCCTGACCGAGGACGGAAACACAGCGACCGCCTCGACCACCGAGCGCAGCGGGCGAGCTTCCGGGGACTGCTCGTCGAAGATCGCGTCGCGGTACCGGTGGAGCACGTTGAGCGCGTCCTGGGGCGGCCCGGGAACGTCGTTGTTTGCGACGTATTCGGGCGAGGCATCCACGCGGTACTTCGCATCGAGCACGAGGTGCATCGCGGGCCAATGTCCATCGCGAAATGTGATCAGGATGTCGGGGCTCTGCGGGATCAACAGGTCGGGGCCCTTGAACTGCCGGTTGTACGTGACCTCGACGCGTCGCGCGTCGGCCTGGTTGAACGCCACCGTCGTCGGGCGACCTCGCTGGAGCATGACGCGCAACCCGCTGCGCTTGACCGCCACCAGGCTGGCAGGGTCGATCTGCGAGCCGGTCTCCTCGGACAGGATGCGCAGGACCGCGAGGTAACACCAGGACTCGTAGAGCTCGCTGAGATCCTTCACGGAGAGCCGAAGTGGCCCGCCCTCGATCCGGAGCCCCAGCGTCAGGACCAGGCACTGGCGATACGCCTCGCGATAGCCCGGCGCACCGATCAGCTGAAGCGACGCGAACCCGGACGGTGGAGGATCTTCGGCGGCTGCGAGCGGCTCGAGGTCCGACAGCCTCGCGAGCCTGGCCTCGAGCGCCCTGAGCTCGTCCACGGTGCGCCGCCGCCGCCCGCTCGGAGGCCTGGTCAGCTCGAGGCGCAGGAGCTGACCGATCCGGCGGCGGCATTGCCTGAGCTGCTCGGCGAGCCAGCGGTGCTCCGGCGTGTCGAGGGTAGGGCGAGCCTTGTGCTCCGCCAGCCGCGATCGGATCGGGGCGCGACCCTCGCGGTGGAGCCACGGGCCGCTGCCGCGACCACGGCGAACCGCCGCGCGGACCGTCGAGTCGACGCGGCGGATCCGCGAGGCGTGGACCAGCCGAGGTTCCCGGGTCAGCCCCCGGCTCGGCCTGGCGGCGATGAACCGGAGCGCGTTCTCGAGGTCGCCGACGACGTGCTGCAACAGCAAGAGCCACTCGAGCTCCGTGGCGTTCGGCGCCTTGACCTCGAGACCGAGCTGAAACGTCGCCCGCAGGTACTCGAACGCGAGCCCGGTCAGCACGCGCTGCACCTCGGCAAGCACCTCCTCGTAGTCGGTCGCATAGTCGAGCTTGGTTGGAAATACCTCGAGCTCGAGCTCGAGCTCCGGGCGTGCATCGACGAGGACCGTGAACACCGTCCGCCCGATCTGCGACCCGAAGTTGACTCGGCCGAACGTGCTGCGCCCACCATCTTCCGAGCCGATCGCGAGCTGGATGTTCGGATCGCGATGCGTGATCTGGACGGTCCGGGCGTCCCCGCCGACGCGCGCGTAGAGGGCGTAGTCACGCTGCTCGAAGATCCGCAGGGGCACCACGGGCAGCTTCATCTCGCTGCCCTCGACCACGGTGTGGATCGATGTGAGACCTGGGCGACGGGGCGTGATCGCGACCCGACCGGGCGTGTGGGTCCCCGGGACGGAGCTCGGCGGCTTGCTGCCTGCGTCCCGCCAGATCATCAACACCCGGTCGGTCTCGAGGCGAAGCAGCTCCCTCATCGCTACAGCCAGGCTACAGCCAGAACGAGGTGAAGCCCTCGGTGGCGAGGCGTTCCCACATCAGGCACAGGCGAGCGGCGGTGCGCGGGAAGCGCGCGCCTGCCATCGCTGCCGGTCGATCCGCAGCCCGCCACGACGACGCGATGTCCTCGGCTTGCGGGTCATCGTCCAGCGCCTTCCCGCGGGTCGCGAAGCCCAGCAGCCCGATCAAGACCTGGCGGACCGGGGCGCTGCCACCGGCGATGCGAGGCAGGATCTTCATGACCAGGGCGAGATCGAGCGGCGCGACCGCCGTGCCGTCGCGCGTGACAAAGCTGTCCCTGGCGTCGGCGGCGTTGAGGACAAACGACGCGATCTCGTCGCGTGTGCGATAGCCGACCTGGAGCTGGGCCCGGGTCAGGATCGCGTTGACCTGGACGAGCACGTCGACGACATGGTCGAGGACCCCGCGCGCGTCGCCGGTCGCATGCCGGGCGAGCCGCGGTGGGTCGAGGCGCCATGCCGACAGCGGCCAGCTCGCGATCGGCGGGTCCGCGGCGATGTCGGCCCACTGGTGCAGGTCGATATCCGAGAACTCCAGTGTGAAGGCACGATCGAGGACCTTGCGGCTGAACCCGTGTGCGCTCTCGTCCATGTTCACCGTGCCCACGATCGCCAGGTTCGACGGCAGCGCGACGGTGGCCCAATCGCGGTCGGCAGGGGCGAGCGAGAGCGTGAGCAGCGGTGCGGTCTTCAGCGTGCCGTCCGCAGCCAGGCTTCGGCCCTCGATCCGGCTGAGGACCTCGGCCAGGTAGTGCTCGACGCGCGCGAGGTTCATCTCGTCGATGACGCAGAAGTGGAAGCGGTCGGCCTCGTCGGTCGCACGCCGGGCCGCTTCGAGCAGCGGGCCGGGGCAGAACGCGCCCTGCAGGTCGACATAACCAAGGACATCGGAGCTGTCTGTCCAGTCCGGGCGCACCGGGATCACCGTCGCAGTGCACCGGGTCGCTTCTGCAACCAGACACGGCAGGCGCGACTTTCCGGTGCCCGATACGCCGGCGAGGATCACGAACGGCTTGGTCCGCACGGCGGTCACGAACGCCGCGACTTGCCAGGGTTCGAACACGAAGCCGCGCTTGCCGATCGCGTCGGTCAGCTGTTGCACTGCGGCGGCGAGGCTGAACGGCGTATCGAGGGATGGATCGGTCGGGCTATCGATATGGGCCCACTCCGGCCACAGGGTACCGACCTCGTGCTGGATCCGCTGAAGCCCCGCCGGGCTGAATCGCCACAGGTAGCCGTGCTTGACGCCGCGGCTCTCCGTGAATGGCCCGCCGTCCAGCTCGAGGTCCTTGAACAGCTCGATCGCGCGCCCGATCGGGATTCCGCGATCACCGAGCTCGAAGTACTCGACGCCGACGCGCCAGCCGTCCACCTTCCCTTGCTCGTCCTGGAACGGCGTCCTTGCCTCCACCGCGGCCGCCTGGACGCGACCGATCGCGCGGATCCGGGAGTCTGCGTGGTGGACGACGAGATCCTCCAGCTGGAGATCTGGCAGACGCTTCCGGTGGCCCCACGCCGCGCCGCGCTTGTCCAGCTTGGGCGCCCAGATGAACCCACCCGCGCGCGACTCGTCATACGTGGCACCCTGGTTGACCCACCATACCTGGCGTCGCGTTCGTGCGGCGCGGTGCTGGGCGAGCAGGATGATGTGAAACCCGAGCGCGCTGAATACCTTGTTGACTTCCTCGCCATCGCCGAGCTCGCTGGGCGGAAGACCGGACGTGATCGACAGGATCCGCTTCGGTGGGTAATGCTGTCCGTTGTACTCCACGGCGTGGTGCTGGAGCTCGCCGTCGTCCAGGTCGCTCGAGGTGTCGTCGGGTCGCACGTCGCGATCGAACTGCTCGAACGCCCTGAGGACCTGGTCACGGGATGGCTCCGGGAGCACGGCGGCATCCTACTACGGCGATCGAGGGCCGCGAGGCGAACGCGGTCGGTTCGTGCGCTGTCCAGCGATGCGCCGGTGTGGCACACTCGCGGCGGATCGAGGCACACGCGGCTTGCCCGCGGGAGGACACATGACCGCACCGAAGGACAAGCGAGCGCTGCGCTCGCGGCTGTGGTTTGACGACGCGAGCAACCCGGGGATGACGGCGCTCTACCTGGAGCGCTACCTCAACTTCGGCCTGACCCGGGGCGAGCTGCAGTCCGGAAAGCCGATCATCGGCATCGCCCAGTCGGGGAGCGACCTGTCGCCGTGCAACCGCCACCACCTCGAGCTGGCGCTCCGCGTGCGCGAGGGCATCCGCGAGGCCGGCGGGGTCGCGATCGAGTTCCCGACCCACCCGATCCAGGAGACCGGCAAGCGGCCGACCGCGGCGCTCGATCGCAACCTGGCCTACCTCGGGCTGGTCGAGGTGCTGTACGGCTATCCGCTCGACGGGGTCGTGCTGACCACCGGCTGCGACAAGACCACGCCGGCGTTCCTGATGGCGGCAGCGACCGTCAACCTGCCGTCGATCGTGCTGTCGGGCGGGCCGATGCTGAACGGCTGGTTCGGGGGCGAGCGCACCGGCTCGGGGACGATCGTGTGGAAATCGCGCGAGCGGCTCGTGGCCGGCGAGATCGACTACGAGCAGTTCATCGAGCTGGTCGCGTCGTCGGCGCCGTCCGCCGGGCACTGCAACACGATGGGGACGGCGAGCACGATGAACTCGCTGGCCGAGGCGCTCGGCATGTCGCTGCCGGGCTGCGCGGCGATCCCGGCGCCGCACCGCGAGCGGGCGCAGATCGCCTACGAGACCGGCAAGCGGATCGTCGCCATGGTGTGGGAGGACCTCAAGCCGTCGGACATCCTGACCCGCAAGGCGTTCGAGAATGCGATCGTGGTGAACTCGGCGATCGGCGGCTCGACCAACGCGCCGATCCACATCAACGCGCTGGCGCGCCACATCGGGGTCGAGCTGGTGATCGCGGACTGGCAGGCGGTCGGCCACCGCATCCCGCTGCTGGTCAACCTGCAGCCGGCGGGGGTGTACCTGGGCGAGGAGTACCACCGCGCCGGCGGCGTCCCCACCGTCGTGCGCGAGCTGATGGCGCACGGCAAGATCCACGAGGACGCGCTGACGGTGACCGGGCGGACGATCGGAGACAACAACCGGGACGCGCCGGTCCCCGACGGCGACGTGATCCGCCGGTACGACGCGCCGCTGGTCCGCGACGCCGGGTTCATCGTGCTGTCGGGCAACCTGTTCGACTCGGCGATCATGAAGACCAGCGTGATCTCGTCCGAGTTCCGCGAGCGCTACCTGTCGAAGCCCGGCGATCCGATGGCGTTCGAGGGCCGCGCGGTGGTGTTCGACGGCCCCGAGGAATACCACCACCGGATCGACGATCCGGCGCTCGAGATCGACGAGCGCTCGATCCTGGTGATCCGCGGCACCGGGCCGATCGGCTACCCGGGCGGCGCGGAGGTCGTGAACATGCAGCCGCCGGCGGCGCTGATCCAGCGCGGGATCCGGTCGCTGCCGTGCATCGGCGACGGCCGGCAGTCGGGGACCTCCGGCACGCCGTCGATCCTCAACGCGTCGCCCGAGGCGGCGGCCGGCGGCGGGCTCGCGCTGCTCGAGACCGGCGACCGGGTGCGGGTCGACCTCGGCAAGGGCGAGGCCAACGTGCTGATCGCGCCCGACGAGCTGGAGCGGCGGCGGGCGCGCCTGGCCGCGAGCGGCGGGTATCGCTCGCCGGATAGCCAGACGCCGTGGCAGGAGCTGTATCGCCAGACCGTCGGCCAGCACGCGACCGGGGCGTGCATGGAGATGGCGATCCGCTACCAGGACATCATCGTGCGGTTCGGGCCGCCGCGGCACTCGCACTGAGCATCCCCGATCGACCGACACCCGTGTTTCGGGCATGGAATCGGCCACGTCACACGCCGACCCTCACTCTCCTGCAACGGCCGAGCCGGATGCCGATCGGCGGTCGCGTCAGGGTGCCGCCGGGCGCGTCGCGCCGCGGACCGCGAGGTAGATCGCGTACAGCGAGGTCGTCCCGCAGATGAACAGCCGGTTGCGCTTGGCGCCGCCGAAGCAGACGTTGGCGACGACCTCGGGGACGGCGATCTTGCCGAGCAGCGTGCCGTCGGGCGCGTAGCAGTGGACGCCGTCGCCGGCGCTGGTCCACAGGTTGCCGTGCAGGTCGAACCGGAAGCCGTCGAACAGGCCGGCGGTGCAGGTCGCGAAGACGTCGCCGCCCGACAGCGTCCGGCCGTCGGACGCCACCGCGAACCGGCGGATGTGGCGGGGGCCGCCCGCGACGTGGCTCACGCCGGTGTCGGCGATGTAGAGCAGGCGCTCGTCGGGGGAGAACGCCAGGCCGTTGGGCTGGACGAAGTCGGTGGTGACCGCCTCGCATGCGCCGGTGGCCGGATCGCAGCGGTAGACGCACGAGGCGCCGAGCTCCGACGGGGCGGCGTCGCCCTCGTAGTCGGTGTCGATGCCGTAGGTCGGATCGGAGAACCAGATCGTGCCGTCGGACTTGACCACCACGTCGTTGGGGGAGTTGAGCCGCTTGCCGCCGATCCGGTCGACCAGCACGGTGCGCGTGCCATCGTGCTCGATCCGGGTCACGCAGCGGGTCTGGTGCTCGCACGACACCAGGCGGCCCTCGCGATCGACGGTGTGGCCGTTGGTGTTGTGGCAGGGCGAGCGGAACACCGACACCGAGCCGTCGGTCTCGTCCCAGCGCATGATCCGGTTGTTCGGGATGTCGGACCACACGAGGTAGCGGCCGGCGGCGAAGTACGCCGGGCCCTCCGACCACCGCGCGCCGGTCCACAGCAGCTCGAGCCGGGGGTCGGTGCCGAGGGTGAGGCGGCGGAACCGCGGGTCGAGCACGGTGCAGGGCGAATCGGGCATCAGGTCACTCCCTTCGGGCCGCGGCCATAGGCGAGCAGCATGGCGATGATGACGGTGCCATAGATCACCTGGCGGCCGGCCTCGGGCATCTGGACGATCGACAGGATCGACTGGAGCAGCGTGACCAGGACGACGCCCGCGACGGTGCCCAGGTAGCTGCCGCGGCCGCCCAGGATGCGGGCGCCGCCGAGCACGACCGCCGCGATCGCCGGCAACAGGTAGGGGTCGCCCATCGCCTGATAGGCCTTGGTCGAGTAGCCGGCGAGCAGGACGCCGGCGAACGCCGAGCAGGCACCGGAGATCGCGAAGCAGCCGACCACGACCCGGCCGACGTGGCCGCGCGACAGGTACACCGCGCGCTCGCCGTTGCCGATCGCGTAGATCCGGCGGCCGAAGCCGGTGCGGCGCAGCATCGCCACGGTCGCCGCGCCGACCGCCGCCCACACCCATACCGCATTGGGAATGCCGAGGATCGAGCGCTCGACCGCGAGGAAGTGCATGGTGGGCGTCGCGTGGTCCTGCGGGGCGAACCCGCTGGTGTGGACCACCATCAGACCCTGCGCGATCGTGTTGGTCGCGAGCGTGAAGATCATCGACGGGACGCGCAGGTAGGCGACGCCGATGCCGTTGACCACGCCGAACCCGACGCCGCAGGCGACCGCGACCGGGATCGCGAGCGAGCCGACGACGCCGTCGTGCCCCGCGGTGGCGGTCGACATCATGCCGCCCAGCGTCACGACCCACGGGATCGACAGATCGATGTGGCCGAGCAGGACGACCACCAGGACGCCGGTCGCGATCACGCCGAGGAACGACGCGACCTGGAGCTGCTGGAGCAGGTAGTCCGCCGACAGGAAGTTCGAGTCGTACAGCGCGCCGGCGGCGAGCAGCAAGACGTTGCAGGCGATCGCGGCGAGCACCGCGCGATCGGCGCGGCGGAGCAGGGCGCGGATCGCGATCATCGCCATCCCATCATCGCCATGATCATCTGTAGAGGTCCAGGCGGCGCTTGACGCGGAGCAGGCGGAGCGAGCCGAGGCTGACCGAGATCAGCAGGACGACGCCGAGGAACAGCGGCTGCGACAGCGCGTCCATGTCGAACACGAACAGGAGGTCGCCGATCGTGCGGAGCACGAACGCGCCGAAGATCGTGCCGATCACGCCGCCCGAGCCGCCGTACAGCGCGGTGCCGCCGAGCACGACCGCCGCGATCGAGCTCAGCGTGTAGCTGCCAGCGAGCAGCGCGTTGGCCTCGCCCGACTCGGTGACGCAGGTCAGCAGCAGGCCGGCGATCGCGGCGAACAGGCCGGCGAGCACGTAGGTCGCGAGCTTGGCGCGGGCGACCGGCACGCCGGACATGTACGCGGCCTGCTCCGACGAGCCGATCGCGTAGGCCGCGCGGCCGAGCGTGGAGCGGCGATAGGGCAGCCAGATCACGACGACCGTACCGACGAGGATGACCAGCGACACCGGGACGGCGTCGTGCAGCGAGCTGGTCATGAAGTCGGCGAAGCCCTCGTGGACGTCGCCGCCGGGCGCCGGGCGCAGCCACAGCGCGATGCCCTGGTAGACCGCGCCGGTCGCCAGGGTCGCGATGATCGGCTGCAGCCGGCCGACCACGACGACCAGCCCGTTGACCGCGCCGCACACCAGGCCGCTGCCCAGCACGGCGGCGACGCCGAGCGCGACCTGGCCGGGCGTTCCGGACAGCACGGTCGACGCCACGCAGTTGGTCATCACGAACACGCTGCCGACCGACAGATCGAGCCCGGAGGTCAGCACCGGGAGGGTCTGCGCCATGGCGACCAGCGCGAGCAGCACGCCCTTGTTGGCGGCGGTGTTGACCACGTTGCCGACGTTGCCGCCCTGGCCGGCCGCTTGCTTGGTCACGAACAGCGCGAACATCGCGACGAACAACGCGGCGGCGGCGAGCGGGCCGCGCTGCGCGGCCAGCCAGTGGCCGAGGTCGGTGCGCCGGCCGGTCACGGGGCGCGCGCCTCGGCCGGCAGGTTGTGGGCGGCGGCGACGATGTTGTGCTCGGTGATCGCGTCGCCCTCGAGCTCGCGGACGATCGCGCCGTCGTAGAGGATCAGCACGCGGTCGCAGCAGCCGATCAGCTCGGCGTAGTCGGTGGAGTGCAACAGGATCGCGGCGCGCTCGTCGGCGAGCCGGCGCAGCAGCTGGTAGAGCTCCTGCTTGGTGCCGACGTCGATGCCGCGCGTCGGGTCGTTGAGCAGGATCACCTTGGGTGCGGTCATCAGCCACTTGCCGATC